>DASXBJ010000076.1:0-7014 GCA_036491755.1 Candidatus Dormiibacterota bacterium | reverse complement strand
TTCACCGGCGACTATGGGCCTCCGCCGGCGGGCGTGCCGCTCATCTACGCGTACGATCCCAAGCACGCCACCTGGCTGATCGGCGTGGACTGGAGCGGTAAGCCACGCGGCACGGTCAAGCTCAGCCAGCCGATCAACCCGTTCTATACCCTCTTCCAGGCACCTGACGGATCGGCGTTCCTGGTCGAGCAAGGAAAGATAGACCCAGCCCAGATGTTCGACACGCTGGGCAATCCAATCCCGCAGCCCTCGGCGAGGTATGGGTTCCAGATGTGGTCGGACGACAGCCGGCAGCTGTGCACGCTCGAAGGCAGCCCTGGACGGTGGCTGATCGGCATCCGGACGCCTGGCGCAGCGGCGTCAGCGCACCCCGTGGCGATCGACGGGCCGAACCTCCGGTCTGGGGACATCGCGATCTCGTTCGCGTCCTGCAGCCCACGCAACGATGAGGCGATCGTCACGTACAGCTACGACCAACGTCCGGCTGAGGTGTGGGTCGTGCGGATCTCGGACGGCAGGATCCTCATGCACCAGACCCACCCGGCCGGCCAGCTGGTGGACATCGTCGCGAGCCCCGACGGCAGACTCATCGCCGAGAACTCGGCGAAGTCAGACAGCCAGATCGCGCCCGCCGCCACCTCGACCATCATCCGCCGAGTCTCGGATGGCTCCGTGGTGTCGACGCTCGATGCGTCCGTGGACGTGCTGGCCTTCAGCGCCGACGACTCGCGAGCGCTGGTGGCGACCTCGCCCTGGGCCTCGGGAGTCCCGACGCAGCTCGCCTTGATGGACGTCCCGAGCGGCACGGTGCTGTGGCGGTCCGATGGCGTCCAAGACCTCGAGAGCTTCATGGTCCGGCCGGACGGAGCGGACTTTGCCGTGCTCATGCAGGCCACGACCGACAGCAGCTCGCATTCGCCGGTGGACGTCGTGATCGTTCACGGGGACGGGACCGTCACTCGGATCCCGGGGCAATACATCCGACCCTAGTACGAGGTAAATTGGAGCGCCTCAGATGCCGGTCATCACGATCGGGCGGCAGTTCGGGGCGGGGGGGTCGACCGTCGGCCACATGCTCGCGCGCGAGCTGAAGATCGACGTGCTCGAGTCGCAGGTCATCGACGAGGTCGCGCACCGGCTGGAGCTGCCCAAAGAGGAGGTCGAGGCTGAGGACGAGCAGCCAGGCTAGCTGCTCGCCCGGCTCCTGGTCGCCCTCGGCTCGGCCAGCAGCGAGCCGCTCGTTCCCCCCGAGGCGACCGCCTGGACGCCACCCAACTCGGATCCCGCGTTCGACACTCGGAAGGCGGTGCTGCGGATCACCCAACAGGTGCTCCGGGAGGCGGCCCGAACCGGCAATGTCGTGATCATCGGCCGGGGCGGCGCCTACCTCCTCGCGGACTTTCCAGGAGCGCTCCACGTCTTCCTGTTTGCATCGGAGGCGGTGCGGGTCAAAACGATCATGAGCCGGTTCGACATTGCTTCCGAGGAGGAGGCGAGGAAGCGAATCAGGCGTACGGACGAGAACTGGACCGCCTACATCAAGCAGGTCTACGGGCACGATCGCAACCTCCCCGGCCACTACGACCTCGTGATCGACACAGGACGCCTGGGCTACCGAGGCGCGATTGACGTGATCGTGGCCGCGCTGGAGCACCGCAAGCCGATAACCTAGACGCCGTGGTCCACTCGCTCGGTTCACGCACGTCCGGTGTCGACGGTTCCAGCGAGGGCGGCCGGATCAACACGATCAACCTCCCCGGGGCCCTCGTCCTCTACGGCGTGGCGCTGATCGGCACGCTGCAGCGGGCCAACCCGAAAGTGAAGCTCTCGGTCGCGCCGGTGCAGGTGGACGGGGTGTGGTGCCTCGAATTGAGCTACCAGGGCGATGAACCCGCCGGCCTGCCCGAGCGGTGGCATGGTCATCGCGTGATCCTCAAGAAAATCGAGCCGCCGCCCAGTGCCTGAGACGTTCACCCTCGGGAGCAGGGTCCGCGACGTCGTGGAGGCGCTCGGCGACCGCGGGCGGGACGCGCTCCGCAGGCATGGCTATGACCTCGGGGAGGGCTTTGTCGACGTGCTTTCCCAGTACCAGAGCCTGGAGCATGCGGCCCGGGTGGAACGGGTTAGGGACCTTCCCGGATTGCTCGAGGAGCTGAACTCGTCCGCCTAGGCTCTTTTACACACTCTTGAATATTCCAATTTCCAGTCCGCGGGTATACCATGTCACGAAATCGCGTTCTGGTCCGTTATACAGGTCGAGGAACACGTCATTGCAAAAGTCGAAGTTGGGACCGGAGAGAGGAAAGTGCGCCTGTGGGCGACGGCTCAAAGACGCCTCCATTTACACGTACCGCTCACACAACGACCGCTACCTGTTTCACCGCTGCGAATGTGGGACGGAGTGGACCGAGCACCTGACCGACATCGACCCGACGGATCCGGTGAGCTCCGATGAGGTGATCGAGGTCCACAAGCGCCTGGCCACCTTCGAAGGATCCATCGCGGACCTGATCGAAAAGCCAGTCGTTTAGGCCCCGCTCAAGAAAGAGCCCTCCCCCGGGTTGGAGGAGGGCTCGAAAGAGGGAGGTGGTGGTTTTTCAGTCGCCTGCCATGGCTCGCGCCTGGGCGAGGAGAGAATTGGCCTGGGCGATCAGCGCCTTCGCCTGGAGCTCATTCAGGGGGGTGCCGCCGAATTCAGCGGCCTCCAGCGACGCGCTGATGTGGCCCGCGACCTGGTCGCGGCTTGTACCGAGGTTGGTCAGCTGGTTCTCGAGCGACGTGTAGGTCGCGTCGTTTGCGCTCGAGCTCGCCAGCGCGCGGGTGGACACCTTCAGGGTCTCCAGCCCAAACTCCCCGACGGGAGAGTTGATCTGCGTGTAGACCTGCGCCAGCCGGAGGAGGGTGGCGCGGTGGGCCCGCAGGGTCTGCGGGACGCTTCCATCGGCGAGGTCTTCGAGCAGCACGCGGCCCTCGCTCGCGTAGCTGTCGCGTAGGCCGGTCAGGGCCATGATCGTCGGCCGAAGGTCGGTGTGGCTGGCCCAGGTCGAGTTGTCGAGGCCGAGGTTGCGGACCCCGGGCCCGACGAGGCCGAGCCAGCTGGTCACGATGTCGGGCTGGAAGTCGCCGTGCTGCCATGCGAATCCAGAGTTCTGCGTGAAGTCAGGCGAGCCGAACGTCTGGAAAAAGTAGTCGGCGTTGCCAAAGTAGATGAAGCTCGGTGTCCGCGAAGGGTCGCCTGTGATCATGTGGAGGAGCTTCAGCTCGACGGGGTCCGCCATGCGCTGCATGAGCGGCGTCGGCAGACCGGTGTTGTTGTTGCGCGGATCGACCAGCGTCGCCGCGGCCTGCTCGAACTTGCGGGCGTCCGCCGCCGTCGGAGGCTTGCCGCTCGCGTCGGGCAGGAGGTAGACGGCCGGGGCGTCGTCGAAGTGCAGATCAAAGTTGGTGGTCACACCTGCCTTCGTCATCAGGTCGGTCATATTGGTCGCGATCTCGCCCAGGGTGACGGTCGTGTTGTCGACCTTGGACCCGGAACGGATGTAGGTGCACGGGACGTTGACGCCGTCGCATCCGGCGGGCGATCCAGGCCGGCCGGCGTAGTGGTCGTTCTCGTCGGAGGTGAAGTTGAACAGCGTGTTCTGAGGCGTGATCCCATCGGCGGCCAGCCGGTTGAAGAAGGCGCCGAACGCCTTGTCATAGGCGCGAAGCTGCGCCTCGTAGCCGGCCTCACCGGGGCCGAAGGCCCCGAAGCCGGCGTGGTTGTCGTGCGCGTCGGAGATGTACGCGTAGGTGACCGGGACGCCGTGCTCCTCCATCGCCGCCACGTAGCCGAGCGACTGGGCGGCGCTGATGCCACCGAAGCCGGGGAAGCCGTTGATCGGCGTGCCGTTCAGGTCCTTCAGTCCACCGGGCGCGATCTGGGGTGCCACGTACTCATGCCCGAACAGCCCGTTGTAGCCGCTGTAGCCGCCGGGCTCCTGGGGTAGGACGTCCGGCTTGCCGTTGTTGGCCGCCGAGCACAGGGCCGCACCCTGGGCGCAGTGGATGGCGATGCCGAGGAAGTCCTTGGTCGCCTGGGACGGGTTGGTCGCCGCCTCGGTGGCCTGCGCCGAACCGGCGCCGAAGACGTTGCTGATGTTGCCGTTGTTCTCGAGCTCGATGTTGGCGGTCGAGACGCCGCCGACGTTGCATCCCGCGCGGGTGAACGGCACCCACGGCGCCGGGGTGTTGGCGCCGCTTGCCGTCAGGTTGTTGTACGTACCGTTGCCGATCTGGTCGGTCCAGTACTGGAAGGCGCTTGGGAACCCGCCCTCGGATCCATCTGGATTGAAGTATCCGTAGCTGTTGCTCACGGCCAGGCCCTGCTGGTCGGGGTACAGGCCGGTCAGCGTCGTCACGACATCGTTGGCGGTGTGGGAGATCAGCGGCGTGTAGTTGTGGCTGATCATCGTCCCGTTGTTCTGGATGAAATTGAGCAGGTTGGGCATTTGCTCAAGGTCGGAGGGGACATTGGGGTTGCTCCGCGACAGGTGGACGTTGTCGAAGACGACGTTGACGACGTGCTGGATGCCATTCCCGAGCTGGCAGCTGCTTCCCACCCCGGGGCTGGCCTTGACCTGGGCGAGCGCCGCCGGCGGCGCCGCCACCTGCCACCCGACCGCGATCGCGGCAACTAGAACGAGCCTGATCAGGCGTTGCATGCAATTCCCCCTTGCTAAAACCACCGATGGAGCTGGTGGGTCTCACGCGTTGAGCCCGCCGTCGCATCGACCCTATCCGCCGCCCGTTATCGGGAGGTTAGCAGGTGGTTAGCGGTCCGCCATATTGACAGCCGATACATCGGGATGATATATCTAGGTGCGATATGGAGCTTGGAGCGACCTCGTATGTGGTGCTCGGGATGCTGGCCATGGGCCCGCAATCGGGATACGACATCAAGCAGCTCGCCGATATCTCGACGCGTCACTTCTGGGCGACCAGCTACGGGCAGATCTACCCCGAGCTGCGCCGCCTGGCGGCAGCCGACCTGGTCAAAGGAGAGGATGCGTCGCGGGGCACCCGCCAGCGCACCGTCTTTCACCTCACCCAAAAGGGTCGGCAGGAATTCAAGACGTGGGTCGCCGATCCCGCAATCACGAGCTGCGAGATCCGAGACGAGATGCTGCTCAAGCTCTTCTTCGCGGACGCCATGCCGCGCAAGGACACCGTGCGGCACCTCGAGGCGATGAGCCGCCGCCATGCGCAGGCGGCGGATGGGCTTCGAGAGCACGAGCCGATGGCAAGGGCCCAGCCTCATCGCATGAAATACGAGGTCATGCGGTTTGGAATCGGCCTGCACGAATGGTGCTCGGACTGGTACGCCGCGCTGGCGAAGGACATGAAGCTCGGCAAGGAGGCAAAGCGCTGATGTTCGACGGGTTGGCTGGGTTGATCAATCGGGTGCCGTGGGGCGTCGTGATCGCGGGGGTGCTGTTTGCGTCGCTGGCGGGGATCTTCGGCGGGGGTGTGGCGAAGTCGCTCCAGTCAGGAGGCTTCCAGGACCTTGGGTCGCAGAGCAGCCAGGGCGTGGACCGGCTCGAGACCGCTACAGGACAGCGCTCGGACGGCGGCGTGGTCGCGCTCGTGCGCATCGGGGGTGGGGTCGCCGACCCAGCCTCGCAGGCGGAGGTCGAGAAAGTGCAGGCCGCCATGACGGGTAATCCACAGATGGCGAGCGTCGCCACCTACTACCAGGCGCACGCTCCCCAGCTCCTGTCCAGCGATGGCCGAAGCACTCTCGTCATCGGTTACTGGAAGAAGATCAGCGATCAGCAAGCGGTGGTCGCGGAAACGCAGCTCACGGACAAGCTGAGGGGCGACCCCAACGTGAAGCTCGGCGGCTATGCGGCCATCAACCAGCAGCTGAACCTGATCATCACCGGTGACCTCGGACGCGCAGAGCTGATGGCCTTTCCGATTCTCTTCTTGCTGTCGCTGTGGGTGTTCCGCGGTCTGATCGCGGCGCTGCTCCCGCCGCTCGTGGGCGGGATCGTCGTGCTCGGCGCATTTCTCTTTTTGCAAGGAGTGACTGGCATCCATCCCGTGTCGATCTTCGCCCTCAACCTCGCCACGGGCATGGGACTGGGCCTTGCCATCGATTACAGCCTCTTCATGGTGTCGCGATTCCGGGAGGAGCTCGCGCGCGGCCTCGATTCTGCGGCCGCGATCCGCGTCACGCTTCGCACGGCCGGCCGGACGGTGCTGTTCAGCTCGCTGACGATCGCCGCCGCGGTCGGATCGCTCACGGTCTTTCCGATCAACTTCCTGTGGTCGATGGGATTGGCGGGAATCATCGTCGCGCTCACGGCGTGCGCTGTCTCGCTGACGATCCTGCCGGCGGTTTTGCGATTGCTCGGGCCGCGGGTCAACGCGCTTTCGCCGCGGCGGTGGCGCCGTGCATTGAACGCCCCGCCGGCCAGCTCAGGCTTCTGGTACCGCTTCTCGTGGTTGGTGATGCGACGCCCTCTGGCCATCGCCGTCGGCAGCGCTGTGTTGCTGATCGCTCTCGGTCTCCCGCTGCTCGGCATTCGATTCAACTCTGTCGACCAGACCGACCTTCCGGCGGGGACCGCTGCGCGCCAGGTGAGCGACGCCATGACGAGTGATTTCGGCGCGCCGTCGGGATCCTCGATGTTTGTCGTGGTTGAAGCGCCGCCGTTGTCATCGTCTGAGCCCGAGGCTGTGCAAGCCTTCGCCAGCCGGCTGTCTTCGGTCGCCCACGTCACCGGGGTGTTCCCGCCCCAGTACGTCGGAGGCGATACCTGGTGGATCCAGGTTCAGGCGTCGGGGGGCAACTTCGATTCGTCGACCCTGCAGGTGGTTCGCGACGTGCGCTCCGAGCAGGCTCCGTTCACGTATCTCGTCAGCGGGGCGGCGCCGCAGTTCGTCGACCTCCAGGCCTCGCTTGCCTCGCACATGGCGTTGGCGATCGCAATCGTTGTGGCGGCGACGCTGGTGCTGCTTTTCCTCTTGACG
>DASXBJ010000075.1:0-59888 GCA_036491755.1 Candidatus Dormiibacterota bacterium | reverse complement strand
GGCGTTCCACGAGTCGTTCTGGCCCTGCGGATAGACGACGACGAATCCATCGGCTGCGGCTGCCTCGTTCAGGTGTGTGTTGGGCTCCATCCACGAGGTGTCGACCGTGTAGCCGTGCATGGCGACGACGAGCGGCGTGGGATGAGAGCGATCGAGGGAGGCCGGACGGTACACGACGTAGGAGCGCTGAACGCCGCCCTCGCTGATGTGGCCGATCTGGCTCGTCGCCGGCGGCGCTGAGGCGGTCGGAGTGCTGGTTGCGCCCACCGTCGATCCGCCGCACGCGACCATCACAACCCCAAGGCTCGCCAGCATGGCGCATCTCACCGCAGGTCTCCCAACACGTGTACGCAGCGAAGGCCCGGCATTCCGTCAGCAAGTTTGCATCGGCTCTGTGTTGCCGGCGCTCGGGCTTGACACCTGAGCCACCGAGCATGTTCAGTTCGGATGGCATGGAGGCTCGCTATTTCGCAACCGCGGCCGAGTTCCGCGCCTGGCTCGAGGAGAATCACGCCACGGCCACCGAGCTCGGGGTGGTGATGCACAGCAAGGCCTCCGGCAAGCCGACGATGACCTGGTCCGAAGCGGTCGACCAGGCTCTGTGCTACGGCTGGATCGACAGCGTCTCGCGCCGGCTCGACGACACCAGCCGTGTGCAGCGGTTCACGCCGCGCAGGCCGAAGAGCAACTGGAGCGCCGTCAACATAAGAAAGGTGGCGGAACTCACCGAGCGCGGGCTGATGAATCCGGCCGGCCTGGCCGCGTTCGCCCGCCGCGAGGAGGCTCGGTCAGGCGTGTATTCGTATGAGAACCGTCACCTCGCGATGCTCGACCGGGAGCGCGAGGCTGTGTTCCGGGCCGACGCCGGGGCCTGGGAGTTCTTCAGCCGGCAGCCGCCCTCGTACCGCCAGACCGCCATCCACTGGGTGATGAACGCCAAGCGGGACGAAACCCGATCCAGGAGACTCGCCAGGCTGATGGAGCGCTCGGCTGCCGGCGTGCGTCAGTAGTGGGCGCCCCGGGGCTGGCGGAATCGGGGAACGCCTCGGGACTGCGGCGTTGGTGGCAAGGTTTCACCGCGCCGCTGCTGGCGATCGCCGCCGTGATGCTCGCGATTCATCTCTCGACCAACGGCCGATACGGTTTTCACACCGACGAGCTGTACTACATCGTCAGCGGGCAGCACCTGGCGTTCGGGTATGTGGACTTCCCGCCGGTCACCCCGGTGCTGGCGTGGCTCGACACGAGCATCTTTGGCATCGCCCCGTGGACGTTGCGCCTGTTTCCAGCTCTGGCCGGCGCGGTCGTGGTTTTTCTGGCCGGGATGTTCGCACGGGAGATGGGGGGCGGCCGGCGGGTAGCGATCTTCGCTTCGGTGGTGGCGCTGATGACACCACTCCTGCTCGGCACATGGCTGTTTCAGACGGTGGAGTTCGACGTGCTCACCTGGTCGCTCGCGATCTACCTGATGCTCCGCCTCCTGCGCACGGGCGACGCGCGGCTATTCATCCTGCTCGGCGTCGACCTCGGCTTGGGGATCGAGACCAAGTCGACCATCCTGGGGTTGTGCGCCGGCATCGCGGTTGCGGTGCTCGTGTCGCAGGATCTCCGGGCGTTGCTGAGGACGCGCTATCCGTGGATCGGGATGCTGATCGCCCTTGCGCTCGCGGCGCCCAATGTCGGATGGCAGCTCGCGAACGGGTTTCCCACGCTCATCTACACCCGCAATCACGGTGGGGACATATCGCACGGCGGCGGCGTCGCCGCGTTTGTCGACGTGTTCATCCTCACGATGGGTCCGCTCCTGCTGCCGCTGTGGATCGCGGGCCTCGTCTTCCTCTTCCGCAGCCGGAGCCTGCGGCCGATGGCCGTGCTCACGGTGGTCGCGATCCTGCTGTTCCTGCCTATCGGCAAGGGTTACTACCCGGCGCCGACGACCCCAATGGTGCTGGCAGCTGGATGCGTGGCCGCCGGCAGGATCGTTTCACTCGCTCGCCGGCGCTGGGTGTTCGGCCTGGTGATCGCCGGCGGAGTGCTCGAGGCTGCCGTGCTGCTGGTCATTCTCCTGCCGGTGATCCCTGCGTCATCGATGCACGCATACGGGGTCGACAAGACGAACCCCGACTTCGCCAACACCGCCGGCTGGCCCGAGATGGTCCAGCAGGTGGGCGCTGTCTACAACGCGTTACCACCCTCGCAGCGCGTGACCACGTCGATTCTCACGAGCATCGACGGCCAGGCCGGGGCCATCGACATCTATGGGGGCCGCGAGCATCTGCCCGAGGCGATCAGTCCGCATCTGAGCTTCTGGTACTGGAAGCCGGCCAATCTGGATGCCACGACGCTGGTGACCGTTGGTTACCAGCCGAGCGAGCTCGAGTTTCTGTGCGGAACTATCACGCGGGCCGGCACCGTGTCCATCCCCTACTCGATCGACAACCTGAACCAGGGCGCGCCGATCCTCGTGTGCACGAACCTTCGGGAATCGATCAACGCGGCGTGGCCCGCGCTCCGCAACTTCAGCTGATCGCTACATCGGCCGGGTCGCGACGCAGGCCACCATCAGTGGCATCGGGTTACCGGGCAGCCGCCAAAATCCATCGTCGGATCGCACCATGCTCGGGACTCGTTGGCGGACGTCCACCGGCAGTTCCCGCAGGCGCTCGATGCGTAGGCCGGCTTTGATCAACACAGTCACCAAGCGGCCAACGGTCCAGGGCCAGTTGTACTCAGGGTGTGGAGGCATGGCGGGGCCGTCGGTGTAGGTCGCAACTGTCTCCGTTTCCCATGGGTCTGGGCGAAAAATAGAGTCCGTGACCTCCAGCTTCCCGTCGACCTCGTCGATGAAGCCCCAGTTGGGGTGGATGTCGACAACGCAGAGCGTGCCCCCCGGGCGCAGAAAGTGGGCTACTACGCGGGCCCACGCCTCGAGGTCCGGAAGCCATGAGAGGACGCCATACGTCGTGACGACGATGTCGAACTCCTCATCAAGGACGTCGGGCAGGTCATAAAGATTGGCGCATATGAAACGGGCCTCGAGCTTGAGCTCCTCAGCCAGCGAACGCGCTGCTGTGATGGCTTCTTCGGAGTAGTCGGCTCCCGTGACCTGGGCTCCGAGCCTCGCCCACGAGAGGGTGTCCATCCCGAAGTGGCATTGCAGGTGAAGCAGCGAACGCCCACTTACGTCACCCAGCTCTTCCTGCTCAATTGGTTGTAGTGAGTTGCGCCCTTGCTTGAAGGACGCGAGGTCATAGAAGTCGGATTTCAGGTGGACTGAGGTCCTCAGAGCCCATGCGTCTCTGTTCTTGAGCATGCGTTCGCGCTCTTTGCCCGTGGGCACGTGGCAAGGGTACGGCTCGGGCACGCTCAATCTCCGGCTAGTGGCGTCTCTCGGTGCCTCATAGTGTGTCCCGGCTAAGCTGTCAACGAAGCTCTCAGACGGTTCATGAGTCCGGTCTGCGCAGCTACTCGGGCCGCGATCAGCAGGAACAGGGTCAGCGGAGGGATGCGGCTGAAGACAGACCAGCCCGGGGAATTCGGATCCATGAGCTGCGCCTCGATCTGCGCCAGCACGAAAACCCCCACCTGCATCCCGATCACAAGCCACCACTCCCAGCCCCATCGGCGAACAAGCAGCACGATGGAAGCGAGGAGGTCGAGCGCTCCGATCGCGCAGAGCTCAATCGCAAAACGTGCGTGCACTGAGGCTGCTTGCGCTGAGGCGACGCCTTCTGTGTATTGCTCCGTCCACTCGTCGGAGCCAGCGAAGAAGCAGACCAAAGATGCGCACCCGAGCACCGCAACCGACGCATATAGCGGCCAGCGGGAGTAATGGCCGCTCATGAAGATGTCGAACATCATCAAGTTGAGGGCGATCAAGGCGATGCCGACCGACAGATAGGCGGCAGCCGGGAGCCAGGTCAGGTCCACGCGACGTCCAGCTGGTGGCTGAAGAAAGGCAGCTGGTGGATACACGCCGCTGAGGCCGGGGCCGTTGGTCCGGCAATCACTGGAAGCACGCCCCGGCCTGCGCCGGGATGCATCCGAGCAAGTCAGGCACGTCGCGCTGCGCGATCACGCGTCCGGCGGCCGATACGACGTACAGCGCGCCGTTCACGGTCCTGATCGCGAAGCTGGTGCCCCCGGGCTCGGGCTGGAAACCGGAGAGGGCTTCCCCGGTCGGAACCGTCCAAACGACTGTCCCGTCGTTCCACCTGACAACACTCGCGCCTCCGCTGCTGACGACCGCGGCCAGCGAGCCGTCCCACGAGAAAGCCTCCACCAGGCCGCTGACGTGACCGACCACCGAGCCGCCCGGACCGAAGATGGTGGTTGCGCCGCTTGTCGCATCCTCAGCCACATAGCGGCCGTCTCGCGACGCGATCACCCTCGCGACGCCGGCGCCCGTCAGGTCACGCGTCCAGAGGACGTGACCGCTGGACAGCTGGACCACCCAGTACTCGTCGATCGTATTTCCGCCGGAGCCTGAAGTTGCGGCCTGGACCAGGACCGCCTGGTCCGCCAGCACGCTGCATGCTCCGACCCTGAGCGTGTTCTCCGAGGCGGCCTGTGAGCCGATGTGAACCACATCGCGGGGTGCCCCGCCCGGGGTTGTCAGCTGCAGCGTTCCGGTCACCGCGGCGGCACCGCCGAACCGTGGCTGGACCTGGCAATAGTGATGGTCATCGTCCGCCCAGGTGCCTACGAAGTATTCCCCCACGGCTGGGTCGGAGTAAGGTCCGCCCTTCAACGTAGCCACGACCCGGCCCTGGCGGTCGTAGAAGTGAGGAAAGGCCACGAAGAGCGATCCACCCGGGGTTGACGACTCGGCGGAGTTGAGAGGAGGCGCGCCGCCGCCCACCGGAGGCGACGAGCAAACCTCTGTGGTACCGGCGCTCTCACATACTGAGTGGAAAGGACCTGGGATCTCGGTTACCTTTCCCGCCCTCTGGCCATCCCACGTCAACCCATCGATCTGGTTGGGGTTCCGCACGTCGGTAAACAGGATCAAGGGGGTTGAGGCGGATACGGTCAGGGTCCCGATCCCACGGCCGATGTAGATGCCCGCGAGGATCAGCGCAAGTAACGCCGCTAGTGCACCTAGAGC
Organism: Candidatus Dormiibacterota bacterium; assembly: GCA_036491755.1. Lineage (GTDB taxonomy): Bacteria > Chloroflexota > Dormibacteria > Dormibacterales > Dormibacteraceae > DASXBJ01. The sequence goes on along the minus strand of DASXBJ010000075.1, from coordinate 54,781 downwards.
GATGAGCGGCGGGCGGCGAGGCCCATCCAGCATATCGGTGGAACGTCCGGGAGGATCGTGGGTTACGAAGGCCAGACACGATGGGCGATCTCCGAAGGACACGAACCAACAATCTCGGTGGTCGTTCACAAGCGGCGACGCCCGGTGTCCCGGCGATGCTGTCAAACGAAGCTGTCAAATGCTGCAAACGTGACGCCATGCAGCGGACCGACCACAACATGTAGCGCGCGGATATAGCACAGGCAAAAAACATATTGGTGCTCGCGCAGGGAATCGAACCCTGAACCTTGGGATTAAGAGTCCCCTGCTCTGCCAGTTGAGCTACGCGAGCATGGCTGTTGGGCCGTTGAACTCGATTCTAAGGTTCCCGGAACATTAACAACCTGGGTTCACAGCCAGCATACGGCGCACCTACCTTGGTTGGGTGCTTGCGCGCGTCCCGCTTGATGTCGACCTCGAGGACAAGCTCGTCTATGGTCTGACCCCGATCCGGTTGGCTTACGCCGCGGTTGCAATGGTCAGCGCCTTTGCGGTTTGGTCCGCGGCCTGGGCGCCGAGTTTGATGCGCGGATCGCTGGCTGTCGCGGTGATCGTCGGTGGAGTGACGGTGTCTTGGGGCAGGTGGCGGGGGCGAGCCATCGACCTCTGGGTCGCCGACATTCTCGTGTACGCCTCGCGCAACTACCGAATCTGGTGGCGTGCGGGATGGCGTCCCTGGCGTCTTGCCGCTTGATCGACTCGCTGAATCTCGGCCCACTCCGTTTTGTCAGGCGGCCGCCTGCAGCCCTCTGGGACGGGGATACCGAAAGTACGGTCATCGAGACCGCGGCGATTGGCTTCGCCGGGGCGGCCGATGACGACCGCCGGCGCTGGATCAACTCCTTTCGCCGGTTGCTGGACGGCCTCGACGCGTCAGTGCAGGCCGTGATCCAGGTTGAGCCAGGCTGTGAGGCGGACGATGGTACCGGCGACTGGATGCCTGGCAACCGGGCTGAGATGCGTGGCGCAGATGTCGCCTTCGTCGACCGAGTTTCCCGATGCACCTCCGCTCACCGGTTCACGACCCTGCTGGTCACAACGGCACGACAGGTCGTGCGAGTGGAGGATGCGCTGCGTGAAATGGGCATCAACTCGTGGACCCGCGCGCCGGTACGCGGCACTGTTTTCGGGCGCGAGCTGCCCGATCGATTGTTGCATTCGCGCGGGTTTAGCCGCGCCTGGTACGCCGAACGGCTACCGGGGATCGAGCTCGACGCCGGCTGGCTCTACCGCCTACTTCCGCCCGGCCTGAATCTGAGCCTTTCGTGGCATGCGACACCGCTGCCCGCAGCCTGGATCGTGCACTATCTCGAGCGGCAGCTGATCGGGATGCGAGCGTCGCGGCTGCTCGAACAGGACATCGGAACCTCCGATCCGCTGCTGGCCGGCGCCCTCCCGAATGCGGAGGACCTTCAGCGTCGCCTGGCGTCCAGCCAGGACAAGGCGTTCCACGTTTCGCTGTATCTCACGCTTACCTCTTCGTCAGCCGCCGAGCTTGACCTCGGATCGCAGCGCGTAGAAGCCGCGGCTCGGGCAATGCTCTGCGCACTGCAGCCCTGCACATTTCGAATGTGTGACGGCTACCTCGCCGCGATGCCCGGCGGCCCAGACCGACTGCAACGGCTCCGCGTGGTCGACAGTAGCTCGCTCGCCACTTTCTTTCCGTGGCACGAGGCGGACATCCGGCAGCCGGGTGGCATTGCTCTGGGACGGAGCCGAGCCACGGGCATGCCGGTCCTCGTCGATCCATTTGATCAGCAGCGTTATGCCAATGCAAACATCGGCGTCTTCGGCCATTCCGGCGCCGGCAAGACGTACCTGCTGTCGACGCTGGCCCTGGGCGCGCTCGCCCGGGACATACAGGTCTACGTCGTCGACCCAGAGCACGAGTACGGCGCCATAGCGCGCGAGCTCGGCGGCGTCGACGTTCAGCTCTCGCTCGGCTCGGGGCACGCGCTCAATGTGTTGGACCTGCGACCCTCCAGCGGACGCGCCGAATCATGGATCGGACCGGCCACAGCAGACGCGGTCGACCTGTGCGCTTGCATCTGCGGCGGTCTCGACGAGGCCGAGCGGGCGCTTGTCGATAACGCGGTCCGCGCCGTATATGCCGAAGTCGACCAACCCGTCCTGGGCGATGTCGCGCATGCGCTTCCTCCAGCGTCTCGCGCCGCCACGGTGCTGGGTCGGTGGGTTCGCGGAAGCCTCGGCGCGATGTTCAGCGCCCCGACCAATGTGGACCTCGAGGCGCCGATCGTGGCCTTCGGCATGCGGGAACTTCGGGATGAAATGGTGGCGCCGGTGCACTTTCTGCTGGCCGAAGCGCTTTGGGCAAGGATCAAGCGCCGGGATCGCCGGCGCATGCTGATCGTCGACGAGCTGGGTCTCCTTTTCGAGGACCCGACGATCCGCAAGTTCGTCGTAAGCCTGGCTCGCCGAATTCGCAAGTACGACGGCTCGCTGGTGTTTGCGACCCAGAACCCGGGCGACCTGTTGAGCTCGGACCAGGGCTCGGTCGTGGCCACCAATCCATCGATCCTCTGCCTCGGGGCGCAGCGTCCAGGGGAGGCCTCCAAGCTGCAGGACGTGTTCCGACTCAGCCAATCGCAGCGAGGCTTTCTGGAGACCGCTCGGCGCGGGGACTTTCTCCTCGCCGCTGGGAACGAAAGGCTCGCGATCGGGGTCCAGGCGCCCACCTGGCAAGAGGAAGTGATGCGCATCGCCCGAGCCGCGCCGCGACCCCCACCCTGACTTGTAGGCTTACTCGACAATGCCTCGAGTCCTCCATTACCGACTGCACGGCCTTCCAGAGCACCGATTGGAACGAGTCCACGAGCAGTTCGAAGTGCTTGCACGAGCGCGCACCTGGCGATGCGGCGAGCCGTGGATCGCCAGCTCCCGGTCGCGCGGTCTCTTCGAGATGGAGTTTTTCCGGCACCTCAAGAACGAAGAGAGCCGCGAGCTCACCGCCGCCGGCTTCGTGAAGATGGCCGGAGACGAAACCGACGCCCTGATCATGACGATCTTCATGCGTGACCTCAGCGCGGAATACGGATTCCGTGCTGCGTTGAAGGATGAAGACCATCCCCTGGCCAAGCTCCGTCACCTTGAGTTCGAGTGGGGCCGGCTCCCGAGCGGCCAGTCGCTCGAGGACGTGCTCGCCAAGCGGCCGGTGATCAAGAAGGTCGAGGGCGAGCGCATCTTCTTCTATCCGCCGACGTTCCGATTGCACTCGCAAGGTCCGCCGAGCCCGGAATGGGCTTATGCACTCTGCGGCATCCGCGCCTACGCCCCCACCCTGCTCGAGGCGGAGCAGGAAGCGCTCAAGATCCTCCGAGGTTTCGGGCACCTTGGCGGCTGAGGGAACCGGCACCAGTACCGGCACCGGAACCGGAACCGACTTCATATCGTCGGCCGGCGGGACGCGGCTCGCTTACCGAAGCTGGCCGGTACACAACGCGGACATCACCTTCGCCGTCATCCACGGCCTCGGCGAGCACTCTGGCCGATACGACCGCTTCGCGCACGGAATGGCTCGGTTCCAGATGGCCACGTACGCCGTCGACCTGCGTGGTCACGGCCAGAGCGAGGGTCAACGCGGCCACATCGATTCATGGTCGCAATGGTGCGACGACGCCGCGGCGTTCGTACAGCATGTTCAGGCGCTCGTACCGGGCGAGGTCGTCCCCGTGGGCCACTCTTTTGGCGGCGCGATACTGCTGAGCACAGTGCTCGCCAGAAAGTTGCCGCACACCAAGCGTTTCGTCGTCTCGAGCCCCGCTCTCCGCCTCAAGATCGCCGTGCCAGGTTGGAAGATGAGCCTGGGCAAGGCCGCGTCGAGGTTGGCGCCCCGCCTCTCAATGAGCAACGGGGTTGACGCCGCAACCGTGTCGCGAATCCCCGAAGTGGTCGACGCGTATCGCACAGATCCCCTGGTTCACAACAAGTACACGAGCCGCACCGGGACAGAGCTTCTCCGTGCCCAACAGGACATCATTGGCCGCGCCGCAGAGATCACGATTCCGTTCCTGATCCTGGCCGGCACGGACGACAGGCTGATCGACCCGCAGGGCAGCGTCTCCCTTCACGAGGCAGCTCCCACCATGAGCCAACTGCGTCTGCTCGAAGGCAGATACCATGAGCCCTTCAACGACCGCGACAACGAGGAGGTCTTCTCGATGATCGCCGAGTGGCTGCGCAGGTGACCGCAACCGCGATGACGCCTGTCCTGGCGTCTCATCTCAACCTCGATCCAGGGTCGTGGCTGTCATGGATCGTGGTGGGCCTCATCGCGGGCGCCATTGCGGCGCGAGTGGTGGCGGGTCGCGGGTTTGGGTGTATCGCCGACATCGCTGTCGGTGTGGCCGGCGCCATCATCGGCGGCTTTCTGCTGGGCGCGCTGTTCGGCGCGAGCGGAACTGTCGGTTTCTGGGGCAGCATCGTCGTCGCGTTCATCGGCGCAGCCGTGCTGCTGGCGGCCCTGAAGCTCCTATCCGGCGGTCGCCTCTGACCTGAACGTCGCGGCCGCCAATGCGGCGACCCGCTCGATTTCTGCCGCCACCTCCACCGGCATGAACAGAGGAATGTCGTGCGGGGTGTCGAACCACTTGACCTCGACCGAGGGAGCGATCTCACGCAACCGGTTCACCCCGTTGTCAGTCGACCTGGAGATCCGCGCAAAGCTGCGAAGGGCCAGCAGCGCCTCAGCCGGGACGTCGACGGCCGGCCACAGCACGTCCGGCTGTGACTCGTAGAGACCTCGGAGCAGCTCCAGCCGCACAGGACCGGTCAACGTGAGGATCAGGCGATCTCCGTCCTCCATGACCCGGGCCTTGACGAACGCCTGGAGGTCGTCGCCCCACGCGCCCTCAAAGTCGTGCTGGGACTCTGCCACGGCATCTTCGAAGCTAGCAAAACGCGGCAGGGGCGGCTGCATGATCCGCTGCGCGTCCTCCCAGCTGAAAAAGTTCGCAGCGCTTTGCACCGGTCCATCGATGAAAACCAGACCGGATGACATGCCAGGCCTGGTGGCCACGAGCTCGAGCGCAACGCTGGCGCCCCACGAATGGCCAACGACCACAGGTCGATCCAGGTGCAGCTCTGACGCCACGAACGCGGCGTCATCGACCAGAGCCGGCATCGCGTAGCCACCTGCGATACCGGCGGAGCTCACCTCGCGCCCTGTCAGCCCATGCGCGCGCTGGTCCAGCGCCACGAGCCGGCGACCAGTGATGTGCTGGGCGACCCGCTCCCAATAGCGGGCGTTGGAGCTCAGCCCGTGAAGGAGCAGGATCGCCGGCCGTCCGGTGTGCTTCGCGGTTGGATTCCACTCGAGGTAGTGGAGGCGAACACCATCGCGTTCGAGCCAGCCGTCCTGCGCTTCCCGCACGAGCTGAAGCCTAGCTCGCCGCGGCCTTGACCTCTTCTCGAGGCGCCTGCTCCTGCATCGCGGCCCGTGGGCGGCGCCGGATCAACAGGGTGGTGAAGACCGTGAAGGCGAGAAAGACGATGGGCAGGACGAACGTCGACTTCATGGCGTCGATGTAGCCGGTCACGAAGACGTCATGGGCCAGCGCGGCCAGCTGGTGGGCAGCGGCGGGCGGGATGTTGCCGGGCAATTTGGCGCCACTCTGGCCGGTCCCGATCTCGAAGCCGTTCGAGGCGACCGAGCTGAAGGCCGAGATGAATTGGGCCCGGAAAGCCGCGGGCAGCGCTGAGGCGTGGCTGACTGCCTGGTCATGCAGCGAGATGGCCAGCCGGTTTTGCAGCAGCGCGCCGATGACCGCGCTTCCGATCGCAGCTCCGAGCTGGCGAATCGTGTTGAGGACTCCAGACGCAGCCCCTGCGTTTCGCGGCGAGATGTTGCGCATCGCGACAGTCGTCATCGGCGCGAAGGTCATGCCCATTCCGGCGCCCGCAATGATCGTCGCTGGTAGGAAGGTGAGCCAGTTCGAGTCGGGCCCGGCAACGAAGGCAAGGGTCCCCATCCCGATGGTGAAGAGCGAGATCCCGGTGGTCAAGATGTACTTGCCGCCGATGCGGTCGGAAAAGCGGCCGGCGAACGGCGCAACCAGCATTGAAGTAAGCGACATCGGGGCGATGGTCAGGCCTGCCGTCAGAGCGGAGAACCCGCGCACCGACTGCAGGTAGATGGTGATCGGCAAGAACATGCTCAGCATGCCGAAGCTGATGGCTGCCGCGATCCAGTTCGCCACCGCGAAGTTGCGATCCTCGAACAGCGACAGAGGCATGAGCGGCTCTTTCTGGAATCGCTCCCAGATCAGGAACAGGACGATCAGCACGGCCCCGCCGCCGATGATTTCCGGAATCGTGAACACCGTCGACGTGATCGGTCCCCAGTTGTACTTCTGGCCTTCGATCAGGCCGAAGACGATTCCGAACAGACCAAGCGTCGCGAGCGCGACGCCAACCAGGTCCCAGCCCTGCCGGCGGCCAGGCCGGAGGTCGGGAATGATGAGGAACGTCGCCACCAGCGCCGCGATGCCGATGGGCACGTTCATGAAGAAGATCCAGCGCCAGTTGATGTACGTGATGATCGCGCCGCCGACCGTGGGCCCGGTGATGGTCGCCAATCCGGCCACGCCACCCCAGACGCCGAAAGCCGCGCCTCGGCGCTCGGGAGGAAAGATCGAGGTCAGGATCGCGAGCGTCTGAGGCGTCAGCAGAGCGCCGCCCATGCCCTGCAGGACGCGAGCCGCTATCAGCTCATTGACGTTCTGCGAGATTCCGCACAGGGCTGATGCCAGCGTGAAAACGAACAGGCCGATCGCGAACAGGATGCGCTGGCCGAAAAGGTCGCCCAGGCGGCCGGCGGTGATCAGGAGGACCGCGTAAACCAGGATGTACGCGTTGAGCACCCACAGGATCTGATCCAGCGTTGTGTTCAGGCCCACGCTCATGGCCGGGATGGCAACGTTCACGATCGTCGTGTCCAGCAGGATCATGAAAAATCCTGTGCACAGGACCACCAAGACGAGCCACGGATTAGTGCGCGCTTGTGCCATGCCTTCTCCTCAACGCTTGATTGACGGCGTCAATTCCGACCTTCCACTCCAGCCTTCCATCGGCGATCTCACCGCGCAGCTTCTGGACCCACTTCCGCTCGGCTTCCAGCAGATCGATCTTGTGCTCGAGCTCGATCAGGGACAGGCGAGTAACGCCCTCGGAACGAAGCTCGGCCATGATCCGGGTCAGCTTGTCGATGACCGCCTGCAGGGCGTCAGCCCTGTGGCCGAGATGACCTGAGGCGGTCGATGAATCGAGGTGGTGCATGAACATCAGGCCCGCCGAGAAATGCAGGTATTCGCGCTTGGGGTTGGCCAGGATGTCTCCGACGACCCGCACCAGCAGGCCGCGCCCGGCAACCGTCAGCCCGTAGATCGTGCGCTCGGGGCGGCGCCCTTCCTTCTCGCGCTCCACCGGCGCAATCCACCCGTCGCGCTCCAGCGCCTCGACGGTGTGGTACAGGGAGCCGAAATTCAGGCGAATGAACTCGTCCTGGTGGCGCTCGCGCATCGTCGAAGCCAGCTCATAGGGGTGCATCGGGCGCTCGTCGAGCAACTCCAGGATCGAGAGGGCGAGGGGGGACAGGTCCGGGTCTTCGTCAGGCATATATTCCATACGGAATATACACATCGCGGATATCCGATGTCAAATAGCGCAGACAGCGCGCTAGCCGGCAGCCTCCTCGTCGCCGAGCTTCAGCACCTGCGGTTGGGCATCCATCGGCTTCTCGTACCACGCCACGTCCCAGTAGCGATCGAACTTGCGGCCCTGCTCGGTGAAGTGCGCCACACGCTTGAAACCGAAGCGCTCGTGGAGGGCGATCGAAGCAGGGTTGGGGAGGGCGATCCCCGCGTAGGCGCGATGGATGTCTTCGTACTCGAGTGACTTGAACAAGGTGTCGTACAGCTTTGAGCCGGCGCCCCGGCCGACCGCCTCCGCCGCAAGGTAGATGCTGGTTTCGATCGAGGTGTCATACCCCGGCTTGGGCCGGTACCGACCGCTGGACGCAAAACCGATCAATGTTCCCTCCGCCAGCCCGACGAGCAAGCGGTGACGGCCGGTGTCGGCGTAGTGGCTGAACCACTCGCGGCGAGCCTCCATGGTCATCGGCACGAGCTCGAAGTTGTAGTGCGCCTCCCTGATGTACTGGTTCGCGATGTCGTTGATCCGGTCGAGGTCCGACGGCTTTGCATTCCTCACCTCGATGTCGGAACCGATCACACACGTCAGTTTAAGAAGCCGCGTACGGCGACAATTGCATGATGGACCGCATCCAGCTCACCGGCATGTCGTTCCAGGGCAGGCACGGCGTGCGCGACGCGGAGCGCGCGCAACCGCAGGAGTTCAAAGTCGACATTGAGGTCGAAGGTGACCTGCACGAAGCGGGCCGAAGTGACGCGCTTGACGACACGATCGACTACACCAAAATCCGCGCCATCGCGAAAGCTGTCGTCGAGGGTGAATCCGCGAGGTTGCTGGAAACCCTGGCCACACGAATCGCTGATCAGGTCCTGCGGATTCCCGGCGTCAGCGCGGTCTCGGTGCGCATCGCAAAAAGACCCGCCAGCATGGAGCCAATCGAAGCTGCAGCCGTGCACATTAATAGGACGCGCGCATGACCATCGCCTATTTCGATTGCTTCGCCGGCATATCCGGCGACATGACGCTTGGGGCCCTGATCGACGCCGGCGCCGATCCCTCAGTGCTCGATGCGGCGGTCGAGGCGATGGGCCTCGGCGCCGAGGTGACGATTGAGATCCGCCACGAAACGCGCGGGCATGCGGGCGGCACGCGGGTGCTGGTTCATGCCATGGATCGAGTGGCACGCACAGTGCCGGCGCTGCGATCGGTGGTCGAGGGCTCGAGCGCGCCGGATTCCGTGAAGCGATTGGCGGTCAGGGCGATCGACAGGCTGGCTCACGCTGAGGGCCGCATCCACGGCGTGCGGGAAGACATGGTCCACCTGCACGAGCTGGGCGGCGCCGACACACTGGTCGACCTCGTGGGCGCCTTCTGGCTCCTGCACGCGCTCGGGGTCGGCCAGGTGTATGCCTCGCCCCTGCCAGCGCCGCGAGGGCGCAAGGACGGCATGCCACTGCCTGCTCCGGCGAGCCTGCGAGTGCTCGAGGGCACCGGCGCGATATTGCAAGCGGTCGACGACGAGCGCGAGCTCGTCACGCCCACGGGGGCGGCAATCCTCGCGGTCGCCGCGAAGTTCGAACGCCCCGCCATGTCGCTGCGTACCGTCGGTTACGGCATCGGAGCTCGGGACGTTCCAGGCAACGCGCTGGCGGTCTGGCTCGGCGAGGCAGTCCCCGAGGAAACGGGCGTCACCATGGTCGAAACGAACCTGGACGACATGGCGCCGAACCTCATCGCTGCCCTGGCGGAGGACCTGATGGCCGCTGGAGCGCTGGACGTGAGCATCACTCCGGTGCTGATGAAGAAGGGCCGCCCGGGCCATCTGCTGACGGTCATGGCACCGCCGGATCTCGTCGCCAAGTTGACCGATCAGCTTCTTCGTGACAGCACAACGCTCGGCGTGCGAATGTCTGCCGCGCACCGCGTGATCGCGGCACGCCGCGTGATCGAGGTCAAGACGAGGTTCGGCAGCGCGCACGCCAAGGTGAAGGAGCTTGACGGCAAGGCGGTTGAGGTGGCTCCTGAATACGAGGACTGCAGGCGCCTCTCTCGCGAGTCCGGCGCCGACCTGCGCGAGGTCATGCGAGCGGTCGCGGAAGCGGCCCGGGCCGCGCTCGGCCTCTAAGCCGACAATTGGTCGCGTGACCGCACGAGTACTCGACGGCAGGGCGATCGCCGAGCAGATCTTCAGCGACGTGGCGCAGGCCGTGGCCGATCGCGTTGCCGCCGGCGGCAGCAGGCCGAAGCTCGCCACTGTGCTGGTCGGCGATGATCCTGCCTCGGCCCAGTACGTCGGCCTGAAGCAGCGAAACGCCCGCCGAGCCGGCATCGAATCGGAAGATCACCGTCTGGGCGCCCAGACATCCACAGAGGAGCTGCTCGCGCTCGTCGAGGCACTCAACAAAGACAGCTCGATGAGCGGCATTCTGGTTCAGCAGCCAACGCCAAAAAAAATAGACATGGCCAGGGTGATCCTCGCCCTGGACCCGGCCAAGGACGTCGACGGCTTCCACCCCATCAACGCCGGATTGGTCGCGCTTGGGTTGCCAGGCGGGATGGAGCCCTGCACGCCGGCGGGGATCGTCGAGCTGCTGCTGCGCGCCGGCGTCCCGATCGAAGGCGCCCACGCGGTGGTGGTGGGCAGGAGCAACCTCGTCGGCAAACCGGCAGCCCTGCTGCTCTTGAGACGTAATGCGACGGTGACCATCTGCCACTCCCGAACCGCAGACCTCGCCGCGTACACGCGAGAAGCCGACATCCTCGTCGCCGCGGCCGGTCGCGCCAACTTGATCAGCAAGGAGATGGTCAAGCCGGGCGCGGCGGTGGTGGATGTGAGCACGAACTGGGCCGGCGGCCACCAGGTGGGCGATCTGGGACCTGGCGTGGAACAGGTCGCGGGCTGGCTCACGCCCAATCCCGGCGGCGTGGGACCGATGACGCGCGCCATGCTCATCAAGAACACCTTCGAAGCCGAGGTCCGCAGGCGGCCCTAGGCGATGGCGGAGAGACCGCGGCGGTGACCTACCAGGAAGCGCTGGCCTATATGTCGAAACAGGGCCGCTTCGGGATGAAGCTCGGCACGGAGCGGATCACCGCCATCCTGGACGAGCTCGGGAATCCAGAGCGAGGAATGCGCGGAGCGCTCATCGCCGGCACCAATGGCAAGGGATCAACGGGCGCCTGCCTGGCGTCGATATGGCGCGCCGCAGGCCGTCAGGTCGGGTTCATGCCCAAACCTCACCTCATCTCGTACACAGAGCGAATCGAGGTGAATGGGCGGCCGATCAGCGAGGAGGAGTTCGTGGCCACCCTGGAGCAGCTGGTGCCTGCCCTCGACGCCGTGGCCGCCCGCCTGGGCCAGGCGACCGAGTTCGAGATGCTGACAGCGATGGCCGTTGCATACCTCGTGCGGAGGGTCGACCTCCTCGTGTGCGAGGTGGGCCTTGGTGGAAGGCTCGATGCCACCAACGCGCTGGACCTCGGCGTGGCGGTCATCACGAACGTCGACCTGGATCACCAGAAATATCTCGGCGACACGATCGAGAAGATCGCCCGCGAGAAGGCGGCGATCATCAAGCCAGGCAACCATGTGATCACGGGGTGTCACGGGGAGGCGTTGGAGGTCGTCGAGGAGCAGGCTCGCAAGGCCGGGTCTCGACTGTGGCGACTCGGAGTCGAGATCAAGGTCGAATCCGTGTCTCGCGGTTGGGACGGCCACACGATCAGCGTCTCGGGACCGGGGTTCGCTCACCACGGCCTCCACCTGTCGCTGCTCGGTGATTACCAGCCCTGGAACGCCGCGCTCGCGATCGCCGCGGCGCACGCGATCGATGACGTCAGCGATGCAGCCGTGCGCAACGGGTTGGCTTCGACGATATGGCCGGGTAGGCTGCAGGTCATCGCTTCCAACCCGCGCGTCATTGTCGACGGCGGTCACAACCCCGCCGCGATGGCCAGAGCAGGTGCCGCATTACGCGGCTTGATCGGCGCACAACGCTTGGTCGCGGTGTTCGCGATGCTGAGCGAGCGCGACCCGGAGCAGCTGCTGGCCGCCCTGGGCAAGCTGCGGCCTGACGACGTGATCTTCACCGAGCCGGCCAGCGCCGCCGGCCATGCCGTGGCGGCCGCCAAGCTCAGCTCGATCTTCGGCGCGGGGTCGCTGCACATGGTGCCCGCGGCGTCCGCGGTCGCGCGTGCGCGAGAGCTCGCCGGACCCGACGGCAACGTCTTCGTCTGCGGATCCCTCTACCTGGTCGGCGAGGTGCTCGAGGCGGCGGCTGCCACCCACGCTAAGACTCTTTCTGGCGACCAGCCCTCCTGAGCTCGATCTTCCAATCGCGGGTTGGAGCGCGAGCGAACCTCACGCACAGATAGATGCTGCCGGCGAGCATCGGCAGCAGCATCACCATCCCGAGGAGCGCCCATTCCACCCCGCTGCTGAAGCCCAGGCCGAGCAGCAACACGAGGCCTGTGGCAATCCCGGCCGCGCCGAGCAAGAGGTCGGTCGCGGGTCGGGCAATGGGCGCAGACGGCTGCGTCGGCGCGGGAGGGGTCGACCGCAAGATCGGCCGGCGAGCACCGGCCAGAAGGCCGTACAGCAGGAGGCTCACTCCGGCCAGGCCGGCGAGCAGCGTCACGATCTCGGCGATCAGGCCTTCGCGGGTATCGGCGACTCGTGTCGCCGAGGCGAACGCCAGGACGACCATCGCGATGCCGGCGCCGGCCGAGACCCAGCGCACCTCAGGCCTGCGGTTGGGAGGCGGACAGGATGCCGGCGCGCAGCCGCCGCATGCCTTTGAGCCAGCGATCGTAATCGTCCGCCTTGCGGCGGAAGTACTCGCCGACCTCGGGGTGCGGCAGGATCAGAAAGCGCTCGTCCTTGATTCCGTCCACCACCGCCTCGGCGGCATCCTCCGGCTCGATTGCGTTGGCGGTCAGAAACTCGAGGCCGAGGCGGCGCTCCGCCGCCAGCATGCTGGTCTTGACCCCCTGCGGGCACAGGCATGAAACGCGGATGCCCTCTCCGCCGTGCGCGATCGAGAGCCACTCGAAGAGCGATAGCGCCGCGGCCTTGGTCACCCCGTATGGGGCGGCGAAGACGTGGTTGAGAAGGCCGGCGGCCGAGACCGTGCCAATGAGGTAGCCGTCGTGGCGCGCCAGCATGCCGGGCAAAACGTGCCTGGCCACGTACACGTGGGCCATCACGTTCACCTCCCAGATTCGCTGCCAGTCCTCGTTGGCCGCTTCGGGACCGCCGCCGACAGCGATGCCGGCGTTGGAGCAGAAGATGTCGACGCGTCCGTAGGCAGTCTCCGCCTCGTCGATCAGCCTTTTCACGTCGCCCTCTACGCTCACGTCGCAGCGCACAGCCCTTCCGCCGATCTCTTGCGCCACCGACTTCGCGGCCTCGCCATCGACATCCGCCACGACAACCGCCTCTGCGTTGCCGGCCGCAAACCTCATGGCGAGCGCTCGACCGATTCCATGTGCCGCGCCTGTGATCACGATCACCTTGTCGCTTATGACCATGCGAGCTCCTCGCGCCGAGTCGCTATGCGGGTTGCATTGGAGGAGCGCCCGCTCTGAGCGCAGCCGCGGTCACCGCAACCATGGCCGCCATCACGAGCACGAACCAGGCCGCCGGCGGCAGGAGGCCGACCTCGCCCGCCAGAGCAGCGCAACCGAAAAGCGCGCCGGACGATGCGGCGCCGAACACCAGGAATCTTCCCCGGGGCAGGCTTCGTCGCAGCACGATCAATGCCCACGCACCTATCAGCACGCCCGTCGCGATGACAATCAGATGCATCAGGTCGACCATCAAGCTCACGGCCGGAGTCTACGCTGCGATCGTGGTCGCCGGTCGCGAGCGAGCCGGGATTGTCCCGCCAAGAAATTTCTTGTGGAAAACACCCGCGCGGCACTTTCCGAGACTACGGATAGCGCATAGAATCTCTCCCCATGGTCGGAGGGGGGATCGACTACAGCGCACCCTTTCAGCGCGCTATCGAGCTGATAGGCAAGCGCTGGACCGGTGCTGTCGTAAAAGCGCTTGTCCCCGCGCCTGCTCGCTTCAATCAACTGCTTGCGGGTATCCCTGGAATCAGCGACCGCGTTTTGACTGAGAGGCTGCGCGAGCTGGAGACCGAAGGCCTCGTGGAACGGCTGGTGGATCCAGGTCCGCCGGTGCGCGTGAGCTATCGGCTGACCTCGCGGGGCCGAGCCCTCGAGCCAGTGCTGCATGCCGTTTCGGATTGGGCTGACACCTGGCTCGTCGCGCCCGCCGCGGCAGTCGGCTGAGCGCCGCAGCGACCGGCGCTCCCCTGGCGGGGCCCTCCCTCCTCCCGGCCGATCCCTCTCCCACCGGCCTGCCTTCGCTCACCTTAGGATTCCAAAAAATCCACGGCAACCCAGGTTGTTAAGGGGTCTGGCAAGGCGTGCCGAACACGACTGATAGGCTTTACCGAATGCCGATTGGCGACTTTCTCCGCCGCCGGCCCGAGGCGCAGAGCTGCCAGGCGTGCGGGTCTCCTCTACCGGCGGGTGCGGTTTTCTGCCCGTCGTGCGGCGTGCGCACAGATGATCCGCATGCGGAACCCCTCCATATCGTCGACCGCACCACCGGTCTCTTCAACGAGAGGTTCGTGCGGCCGGTCCTCGAGGACGAGCTCGCGCGCGCCCATCGCTACCAGCGCAACCTCGGCGTCCTCTTGATCGAAGCCGACAACGCGATCCCGCCGGATGACGCCCTGAAGGCCATGGCCGCTGCGCTGGCGGGCACGGTACGAGACGTCGACACCCCAGGCGTCATCAGCCACGCGCCTCCCCAGCTGCTCGCGATTCTCCCGGACACCGACGTGGCAGGCACGGCGCACGCTGCGAATCGCGTGCTGACCGCGGTGAACGAGGCGCTGAAGCCCCAGGGCGGCCAGGCCGCCGTCGGCCTGGTTTGCGTTCGGCCCGGCCAGCGCGTTCGGGCGGGTGCGGTCATCGAAGGCGCGGGTCGCTCTTTGCGCTCGGGCCGGCCGGAGATGATGGGCAAACCGGCGTGAGCGCCTGAGCGCGTAGGCCCGAACGAGGCATGGCCGTTCTCGAGATCTATATCGCCCGTCACGGCGAAACCGAATGGAGCGCCACCGGGCGTCATACGGGCAACACGGACATTCCGCTCACCGCCCAGGGCGAGCAGAAGGCGGCCGCTCTGAGGGCCCGCCTTGCGAAGGTGCAGTTCGACACGGTCTTCTCGAGCCCGATGCAGCGCGCCCGCCGGACCGCGGAGCTCGCCGGCTTTCCCGATCCAACGATCACCGATCTCCTCCGGGAGGTCGACTACGGCCAGTACGAGGGCGTGACATCGAAGGCGATCCACGAGGTGAACCCCAGCTGGGAGGTGTACAGCGATGGCTCGCCTGGCGGCGAAACTCCGGCGCAGATCTACGCGCGGGCGCTGCAGTTCACCGCCCTCGCGGCGACATCGGGCAGCCGCGTTTTGGCGTTTGCCCATGGGCACATCCTCCGTGCGATCGGCGCGGCCTGGATCCACGCGGACATCAAGGTCGCCGGCGGCTTGATGCTCGACGTGGCGACGCTCAGCGTTCTGCAGGACGACGGCCACCGCCTGATCACCCTGTGGAACGCGTCCTAGTCGCTGCTCTAGACCTCTGCCCTCTTGCGGCGCAAGCTCCACGGCCGGCTGCGGACACCGGGCAGGCCGGCGAACACCAGGTAGGCCGATGTCTCGACGTCGGCTTGATAGGTGTGTCGCTCGCCGGGGTTGATGAGCAACATCTCGCCGGCGCCCACCTCTCCGCGCTTTGACCCGTCGTCGAACTTCAGCCTCCCAACCGTGACTATCAACGCGACCGGTATCGCGTTGCGGTGCTCGGGCACGTGCTGTCCCGGTTCCAGCCGCAAGCCGACCACGCGCATCGAGCCGCAGTCCGCGATCTGCTCGAAACCGAACGCGCGAGGCTGGTCGGCGTGATCGGACGCTGTCACCGCTGACTATCATGCCGCTGCCTGGTGTCTGACCGCCGCGAGCTGCAGATCGTCCATGCGACCGGCCTCGAAGGCGCGCGACAAGCGCGCGGGACCGTAGTCGTGATCGACGTGCTGCGTTCATTCACGGTCAGCGCTTTCGCCCTCGCCGGCGGCGCCCTGGAATGCCGCCTGGTTCCGACCACGGACGCGGCGCGCGCGCTCGCCTCTTCGATTCCGGGCTCAATCCTGTCCGCCGAGGAGAACGCGCTGCCCATCGAGGGCATCGCGATCAGCAACTCTCCGACCCAGATCCGCGCGACCGACCTCCGTGGGCGCGTCCTTGTGCAGCGCTCGAGCGCGGGCACCCCCGTCGTGGCAGCGGTCAACAGCACAGACATGTTCGCCGCGAGTCTCGCGGTTGCCCGCGCCACGGTTCAAGCCTGCCTGTTAACGCGCCCCACGACCCTGACTCTGGTGGCGTCCGCCGACCATCCCGAAGATCACGCGTGCGCGCGTTACATGGCGGGCATCGCGCGGGGCGAAAAGGCCGACCTCGACCAGCTTCTCCAGCCTCTCTACGACAGCGATCGGTACCGTCGAGTGATGACCGGGAGCTGGCCCGGCTTTCCGCCCACCGACATCGAGCTGGCACTGGAGCCCGACCGCTTCGACTTTGCGATGCGCGTGACGCGCGGGCGCGGCTACGACAGCCTGACACGCGCCGGCCGGCCCCAGAAGACGAGCTAAGATTCCAGCAAGGCACCAAGGGAATCCGGTGCGAAACCGGAGCTGTCGCGCAACTGTGAGCGGGGAGCCCCCGTCCGAAAAAGGCCACTGAGGCAAGGACCTCGGGAAGGCGGACGAGGGCGGCGATCCGCAAGCCAGGAGACCTGAACGCCCCAACGCATCCCGTCCGCGCGCAACGGCACGGAAGCTCCTGGCGGTCGGCTTTCAGCAGCGCGTTCGGGGAAGGCAGATCGCCTGGAGGAATCACCGTGCGCAAGCACCTCATATGGGCCAGCGCGACACTGGCTCTCGCCCTCGGCGCCATCGGCGCCGTCTCCGCCTGCGGATCGCCAGGCACCGCAACCGCGAGTCCCACCCCGTCATGCGTCAATGCGACCGCACCGCACCACGCCTATGTCGTGGTCCAGCACCTCTCAGGCGCGACGACTCAGAAGTGTGTCGGCTTCAGCAGCGACACCATCGACGGCCAGTCCTTGATGGACAGTTCCACGATCGAGTACCAGGCCCAGACGTTCAGCTTCGGCAAGGCCGTATGCCAGGTCGACCGCGAACCCCTGACCTTCACCGCATGCTTTCCTCAGAACCAGCCCTACTGGGCGCTGTTCGTGGAAACGAACGGGACGTGGGCGAGCGCTCAAAACGGCTACACGCAGGTGACGCTGCACGACAAGGATGCGCTCGGCTGGCGCTACGTGTCCGCGGCTGATCAGTCGCCGTCGCCACCTCCACAGGCCAAGGAGTAAGGCCTTCAGTGAACGCTCGGGCAGTCGCGGCCTGGTCGGCCGCATGCCTCTTCATCGTCCTTTCCACGTCCAATCCCGCCTACAAAGTCCTCGTCCTGGCGGCGGCGCTCGCAGCGCTCGCCGCCGGAGCGGGGTCGATTCGCATGCGACCTCTGCTCACAGGCGTGATGCTGGTGGCGACCTTCGCCGTGGCGTTGAACTTTGTCTCCGCTCACCTGGGTGCGACCGTGCTGTTCTCGCTGCCGGCGTGGGTCCCCGCGCTGGGTGGCCCCTACACGCTGGAGGCGCTGGCGTACGGAGCGTCGGGCGGCGTGACCATCGCGGCCGCCATCCTCGCCGCCGCGCCATTCTCGCTCTTGCTCAAGTCGCACGAGGTGATGGATGCTTTGCCCACGTCGCTGGCCCGCACCGGAACCGCGATCGCGGCCTCGCTGAACCTGGTGCCCGCGGTCGCGACGTCGTTCGTCCAGGTCACGGAGGCGCAGCGCCTGCGCGGCTGGCGCCCGCGAGGCCCGCGCTCCTGGGCCGAGGTGGTCGTTCCCGTCGTCCTGACGAGCGTCGAGGGATCCATCCAGCTGGCCGAGTCGATGGAGGCCCGCGGATACGGATCAGGGCCGCGCACCACCGTCGCGCCGGCGCGCTTGAATGCCAGCGACTGGTGGCTCATCGCGGCCTCCGCCGCGGCCGTCGCCCTTTTCATCGCCTCTCAAGCTGCCGGCTGGGCGGCCGACTGGGCTCCGTATCCGACCCTTTCGACCCCAGCGGTCGACGCGCGGCCGATGATCGCCTGCCTGCTCCTCCTCGCGCCTGTGTGGCTGTGGCGATCGCGCGCCTAGACCGCCTCACGTACTGGTATCCCAACCAGCAGCAGGCGGCGCTGCAGGACGTGACGCTTACGCTCGACGGCGGCCTGACGCTCGTGGCCGGGCCGTCCGGCGGCGGCAAGTCGACGATGCTGCGCGTCCTCAATGGACTCGTGCCGCACTTTCACGGTGGTCGAATCGCCGGGAGTGCAGAGGTCGCATGGATGAACATCTTGCACGTCCCGACTCGCCGCCTCGCCCGCACCGTCGGCTTCGTTTTCCAGGATCCGGAGCTGCAGACGGTCTATGACGTCGTCGATCGCGAGGTCGCATTCGGCTTGGAGAACATCGCGATGCCACGCACCGAGATGGCGACGCGCGTCGAAGAGGCGCTCGCGCAGTCCGGTGTGGCGCACCTCTCGACCCGCCGCGTGCAGACCCTGAGCGGTGGCGAGCGCCAGCGAGTCGCCCTGGCGTCGGCTCTCGCGATGCGACCTCGGATCGTCGTTCTCGACGAGCCCACCTCACAGCTCGACCCGGACGGCGCTGCCCTGGTGCTGGCTGCCGCTCTCGCGGTCGCCCGCGATGGTCGTGCGGTCGTCATCTCGGAACACCGGCTCGAGCGCCTGCTCCAGGCAGCAGGCGCCCTCGTCGTCATGGAAGGCGGAAGGGCGTCGACGCCCGCCCCGGGCTCGTGGTCTCCTCCATCCCCCGCGGCACCGCCTGCGCGCGCCATCGCGCCTGGCCCGGAAGCCTGGTCCCTCAGCGGCGTGACCGCGGGCTTCGGCGAGCACGTCGTCCTGGGCGGCGTCGACCTGGCAGGCCGGGCTGGTGAGGTCATTGCGCTCAGCGGCCCCAACGGCGGAGGCAAGACGACGATGCTTCGGATCATTGCCGGCGGCCTCGAGCCGATGAGCGGCCGGGTTGAGCGGCGGCCGGGGAGGATCGCCTACCTGCCGCAGAACCCAACCGCGCTTCTGCACCGCCCGACAGTCCGGGCCGAGGTCGACTTCACGCTCGCGCGCTCGGGCGAATCCGAGCATTCCGACACCATCCTGGGTGCGCTCGGCCTGCTCGACGTCGCCGGCCGCTACCCGCGCGACCTCGCGTGCGGCGAGCGCCAGAGAGCGGCGCTGGCCGCGATCCTGCCTGGGCGCCCGGCCCTGGTCCTGCTCGACGAGCCCACTCGCGGCATGGATTCCGCGTCGCGCGACGCCCTGGTGCGGATCATCGCCGCGCTCCGCGACGCCGGCGCGGCGGTCGTCATCGCGACGCACGACTTGCCGCTCAGGGAGGCAATCGCGGATCGGGTCGTCGAGGTCGCCGGAGGGCGGATCGCGGAAACAGTTTCCCGAGCGGCGATCGCGTGAGCAAGGTTCTTCCGGTCGGCCTCGTGTCACTCGCCGGCCTGGTCCTCTTCTGCTGGCCGTTTTTCGGCAGCGGGCTGCCGGCGAACACCCCGGCGTGGACGCTGATGCTCGCCTGCGTGGCAGGGCTCATGCTCGTCGAAGCGGGAACGCGGCAGCTCGACGCTCGTGCCATCGCGCTGCTCGCCGCGATTGCCGCCATCGATTCCGCGCTACGCCTAGCCGTCATCACTGGCATCGGGGGCTTCAACCCCATCTACTTCCTCGTCCTGTGCGCGGGCTATGTGTTCGGCACCTCGTTCGGCTTCATGGCCGGGGCGCTGTCCATCCTCGTGTCCGCGCTCCTCAGCGGTGGCATCGGCCCGTGGGTGCCCTACCAGGTGTTCGGCCTGGGCTGGGTCGGCGTCGCCGCGGGACTCGCGGGCCACTGGAGGAGCCCGGCGCCGGTCTGGCGCGACGTGGCGGTCCTGGCGGTCGTGGGCGGCCTGATGGGTTGGGTCTTCGGCGCGCTGCTCGACGTCACGGACTGGGTCCCGGTCTATCGCGGCAACCCGACGCTCGGCTGGCAGCCAGGCATCTCGCCCGCGACTGCTCTGCTTCATTTCGGACGCTATTACCTGCTGACGTCCCTCGCCTATGACACCTTCCGCGCGGTCGGCAACGTGGTCATGGTCGCCGCCCTTGGCCTGCCGGTGCTCGCCGCGCTGGCCCGGCTCCGTGGTCGCCTCACGTTCGAGATCGTCCAGGCGTGAAGCACGAAAACGCCTGGGAGCGAACGGCTCCCAGGCGGTTGGTCAACGAGTACGCGAAGCCAGAGGCCGCTCAGAAAGCTCGACGGCGGTAGGTCGATCGACGCCCGCCCAAGAGCCTGACGATGATCAAAAGGATCGCGGCCCCGATGAAGGCCATGATCATCTGAGTGATCAGCGGATGTCCCGCGACGCCGATGCTGATGTGCAGCAAGCCCATCAATACAAAACCGCCGATGAATGCGCCGATGATCCCGATCACGATGTCCCCGAGCAGCCCGAGCCCGTGCCCCAGCGCGAGATGGCTGGCCAGAAAGCCGGCGACCAGGCCGACCAGGGCCCAGATGAGGATCGTGTCAAGGTCCAAGGTGATCGCCTGACCGTTGACGGTGATGACCATATGAATACGCCCCCTGAATGAACAAAAGCCGGTTCATCCAGGAAACGCGCCGGGGCGTGCAATCCCCCGTTCAGGGCCACGGCCACGATCACATCTTGCCCGCGAGCTCGCCAAGAGCGGCGCCGAGTACGCGGCTGAACGCGGGGAAGGGGTGAATCACGTCGGCCAGATCGCGAACCGGAATGCCGAGCTTGACCGCCACCACCAGCTCGCCGAGAATCTCGCCGGCGCGTGGCGTGACCAACGTGGCTCCGATGAGCGCGCCGCGGCCCCGGTCGGCGACGAGCTTCAGGGTTCCGCCGTGAAAGTCATGGATGTACCCGCGCGCCGTCTCGGCGGGATCCGTCGTCGTGGCCACCACCTCGATTCCCTTCTCGCGCGCGGCTGCCTCGCTGAGGCCGACCGACGCGACCTCCGGGTCGGTGAAGGTCACTCGCGGCACTGCGGTGTGGTCGGCGCGCGCATTGTCTCCGCGCAATCGGCGCGCCACCACCTGGCCGTGGTAATAGGCGAGGTGGGTGAACCCGCCCAGCCCGGTCACGTCCCCGGCGCCGTACACGCTGTCGTGCGCCTCCAGGGTCGCGGGGTCGACCTTGAGCCAGCCGCGCTCGGTCTGGGGGAGGCCGGCGGCGCGCCAGGCCTCAAAGTTCGGCCGGCGACCCGTGGCCACCAGCAGACGGTCGGCGGAATGCACCGCGCCTGACTTCAGATGCACGACCACCTGCGAGCCGTGCTGCTCCACCGCCTCGCATGGATCCCCGAGGACGAGCTCGATGCCGTCCGCTTCGATGTGCGGCCGCAGCGCGGCGCCGGCCTCTGGCTCCTCGAGGCCCAGGAACCGGGGGCCCGCCTCGACGATGGTCACCTTCGAACCGACTCGTGCATACGCCTGGCCGAGCTCGACGCCGACCGCGCCTCCGCCCAGGATCACCAGCGACGCAGGCAGCTCATGCGGGACGGTCGCCTGGCGGTTGGTCCAGTAATCGATCTTGTCCAGGCCGGGGATCGGCGGTATCGCCGCCGTGCTGCCGTTGGCGACCACCACCGCCTTGCGGGCGACGAGGCGCTCGCCGCCCACCTCCACCGTTCGCAGGTCGACCAGCTCGCCCACCCCGCGCACGAGCGTGGCGCCGGTCGCCACCATCGCCGCCGCGGGCCTGGCATCGTCGAGGTCCCGCGCCATCCACAGCACCCGCTTGGAGATCTTGGGAAAGTCGACGTCCCAATCGACCCTCGACGCGGCGAGGGTGCGGGCCCGGCCGGCCTCGGCGAGGGTCTCGCCGGAGCGCAGGAGCGTCTTGGACGGAATGCAGCCCCAGTAGGGGCATTCGCCCCCCACCAGCTCACGCTCCACCACCGCGAGCGTCAAGCCGCTGCCCTGCAGCTCACCGGCGATCGCCTCGCCCGCCACGCCTCCGCCCAGGCACACAACATCAAATTCCTGTGACAACCTCTTCCTCCCCTTCCGCGTTGGCCCGCCGCAGCGATTCCAGCAGCGACGTGGCGGTGAACGTCCCGACATAGCGTTCGCCGTCGTAAACGGCGGCATGCTCGGTGGGGCTTGCGAGCGCGGCGGCAAACGCTTCTGTCAGGTTGCTCGACAGCTGCACGTGCGGCTCGCTCGGCGGCGGCGCGCCGGCGGGACGGTCCAGCGTGGCGGGGTCGATCCGGACCACCGACATCCTGCGCACCAGGCGCTCCCGGCCCAGGAACTCGGACACGTACTCGCTCGCGGGGCGCGTGAGGATGTTCTCGGGCGTGTCGTACTGGGCGATGGCCGCCTGCATCTTCAGCAGGCAGATGCGGTCCCCGACGAGGACCGCCTCGTCGATGTCGTGGGTGACGAACACGACGGTTTTGCGCATCGAGCGCTGGATGTTGATGAACTCGTTCTGCAGGCGCTCGCGAGTGATGCGGTCGACGGCGCCGAACGGCTCGTCCATCAAAAGGATGGGAGGATCCGCGCCGAGCGCCCGCGCAAAGCCAACCCGCTGGCGCTGACCACCCGACAGCTGGTGCGGAAAGCGGTCCCGATACTCGCGCGGGTCGAGGCCGACCAGCTCCAGCAGCTCCTCCACTCGTCTTTTGATCCTCGCCTTGTCCCAGTCCCACAGGCGGGGCACGGTGCCCACGTTGTCACCGACGGTCATGTGCGGGAACAACCCTGTCTGCTGGATGACGTAGCCCATCTTCAACCGGAGCGCCGCCGGATCGATGGTTTGCGTATCGACGCCGTCGACCAGCACCCGTCCGCTGTCGGGATCGGTGAGGCGGTTGATCATGCGCAGCGTCGTGGTCTTGCCGCAGCCGGAGGGGCCGATCAGGACGCATGTCTTGGCCTCGGGGATGTCGAGCGTCAGGTCGCGCACGGCGTTGGAGCCGCCCGCGAAGTTCTTGCTGACGTTCTCCAGGCGGATCACGGCGTCATTTACCGTATCTGAATGGCGAGTCGGGTATTCCTGGACATCGTCGACCCGTGGGTGAACTGGGGCTGGCTCTCGACCCACGTCCCGTACGTGCTGGCGGCCGTCCAGGAGCACGTCACGTTGACCGCGATCGCGGTGGTGGCAGGCTTTGCGATCTCACTGCCGTTTGGAGTGGTCGCGCACCGCTGGACTCGCCTGCGCTTCCCCATCCTGACCGCGTTCGGGATCTTCTACACGATTCCATCGATCGCGATGTTCGCGCTGCTCATCCCATACACGGGTCTCGGCGGCGTGACCGCGGAGATCCCGTTAATCGGCTACAACGTGCTCGTCCTCGTGCGCAACGTGATGGTGGGGCTCGACTCCGTGCCGGCCGAGGTCCTCGACGCGGCAGACGGGATGGGCTACCGACCCCTGGCCAGGCTCTTTCGCATCGAGCTTCCGCTCGCTTTGCCGGCGATCTTCGCGGGACTTCGCGTGGCGACGGTCTCGACGATCGGCATCGTCACGATCACAGCGGTCATCGGCCTGGGCGGCCTTGGCCAGCTCATCCTGCGTGGCCTGATCGAGAGCTTCCACACGCCGCTGGTCGTCGCCACCGTGCTGTCCATCGTCCTGGCGCTGGTGGCCGACCTGGGGCTGGCCGGGGCGCAGCGATTCGCCGTCCCCTGGGCGAGGCCGGCATGAGCGTGCTGGGGTCGGTCATCCAGTGGATGGCGGATCCGGCCCAGTGGCAGGGGCCGGATGGAATCCCCACCCGGCTGGGCGAACACCTCCACCTGTCCATCGAATCGGTGGTGATCGGGGCGGTGATCGCGCTGCCGCTGGGAATCGCGCTGGGTCACTTCGGCCGCTTCGGCAACCTGGCGATCAACGTCTCCAACGTGGGCAGGGCGGTGCCTTCCTTCGGCATCCTGGTCATCGCCTTCCAGGCGTTCGGCCTGGGCGACGGGCCGATCATCCTGGCCCTGACCGCGCTCGCCATTCCTCCCATGGTGACCAACAGCTACGTGGCGCTTCGCGAGGTCGATCCCGACGTGAAGGATGCCGCGCGGGGCATGGGCTACCGGGAGCTCCGGCAGGTCCTGCGCATCGAACTGCCCCTGGCCGTGCCGCTGATCATGGCCGGCGTCCGCACGTCCGCCGTCCAGGTCGTCGCGACCGCGACCGTGGCGGCCCTGGTCGCGGGCGGCGGCCTGGGCCGGTACATCGTCGACGGCCTGGCCCGATCGGATTACCCCCGGCTGCTGGCCGGCGCCCTCCTCGTTGCCCTCCTCGCCCTGGCCACCGAGCTGCTGCTCGCCGGAGTGCAGAGGCTTTTGGTGCCGCGCGGCATCCGGCTGAAGGAGGCCCCCGTTAATCGGGTAATTACCGTAAAGACCGCGTAAGTGGAAGAATCACTGCCTGCCCGTGGTTGGAAAGCGGAAGGCTACGGGCCATGGAGGAAAGGGATGAACCGAAGATTGAGCTCTGGTTGGCTGTCCGCTGTCGTGGTGATCTTCGCCATGGCTGCCGTCGCGTGCGGCAGCACCAGCAGCACCGGCGGTTCCACGAGCAAGGGCACCGTCACCGTCGCCGGCTTCAACTTCCCGGAGAGCAGCATCCTGGCTGAGCTCTACGGCCAGGCCCTGCAGCACGACGGATACACGGCCAACTACAAGCTGAACCTGGGCACCAGGAAGGTCGTCGCTCCCGCCCTGCAGAGCGGCCAGATAGACATCTACCCCGGGTACGCCGCGAGCGAGCTCGAGTACTTCAACCAGGGCAAGGGTGAGGCGACCGGCGATCCTGCGGCCACCACCGCGAAGTTGAACACGTACCTGCAGAGCATCAATGCTGTTGCCCTGACCCCGTCCGCGGCCTTCGACGGCAACGCGTATGCGGTGACCAGCGCGACCGCCGCCAAATACAACCTCAAGAACCTTTCCGACCTGACCCCGATCGCGGGCCAGCTCGTGTTCGGCGCGGGACCCGAATGCCCCACCTACAAGTTCTGCCTGCCGGGCCTGAAGAGCGTGTACGGGCTCAACTTCAAGCAGACGCTGACGCTGGACACCGACGGGCCCGCGACGCGTGCGGCGTTCAAGAACGGCAGCATCCAGGTCGGTCTGGTGTTCAGCAGCGACGCCGACTTGAAGCAGCTGGGGCTCGTGGTCCTCGTGGACGACAAGAACATGATCGCCGCCGACAACATCGTCCCGGTCGTGCGCCAGAGCATCGCCACGGACGAGGTCAAAAGAGTGCTCAACAACGTGGACGCGCACCTGACGACGGCCGACCTCGTGACCATGAACGGGCAGGTCGAGCTCCTCCACCAGGACGCCGACGCGGTGGCCCAGGCCTACCTCCAGCAGCACAACTTCTTCGCCTGATGGCTTCCGGCTCGCCGCGCGAGGCCGCGCTGGCGGACTTCGAAGCCGCGCGCAGCGAGTGGGAGGCGGCTTTTCAGCGCGTGCCCGACGGGGCGCTTGCGTACCTCAAACCCGGCGACGACTACTCGCTGGGGGGCCTGCAGACCCACGTGAACTGGGTCCTGGTGCACTACCGGCGCGTGCTGGACGGGGTGATCAAGGCCGATTTCGGCGACGTCGGTCCGCAGGACGGCCCCGGTGAGGCCGAGGAGGCTGGGCGGCGGGCGCAGCGGGGCATGACCGCGGCGGAGCGCAGGCAGTCGCTCGACGAGATGGAGCGGTTGCATTCCCAGGTCGTGGCCGCCGCCTCCGGGCTCGCGCCGGACGATTGGTCGCGCAAAGCGGAGGTGGTCTACGGCGCGGGCCAGGAGGCTTACCCGACCAGCGCCGAGGACGTCATCGGATGGCTGCGGGATCACTACCGCGAACACGTGCAGCAGAGCGCCGCGCTCGTCGCGGCCTGGGAGAAAGAGCCCTAGCCTCGCTCACCGATCGCGTCGCGGTCGACTCTTCGCGCGGCACACGGCCTCCTCAGGGCAGCCTGTTGATCCAGGCGGGAGTCGAATACTTCGAGGTCACGAGCGCCCTGGCCGACTCGAGCTCGGCTGCCGAAAGAGCGCTCTCGCGCGAGGGGAGGTCACGCCGGAAATGGTCGTAGAGGTTGCGTGCCACCTCCTCGCACGACAGCGTCGTGAACCATGACAGGGGCGACACCGGCTTCTCGGCGCTCCGCACGCCGCGATCGGCCAGGCGATCACGGCCGATCCGGATCAAACGCGGCAGGAGCTCGACATCCATCGAGTGGGCGATGGTCGTGTGATGGAGCACGAAGCCGCGCCGTCGCGCCTGCGCGGCGCCGGCGATCTTGCCGCGTGGCGAGATGATGTCATTGATCTCGCGGTAGCCGGCCGGCACTCCCAGCTCGACGAAGGCGCGCACCGCCCAGTCGTCGAGCAGCGCATACGAGCGCCGAAACGAGATACCTGCCACCAGCGACTCGGGCAGGTACAGCGAGTAGGTGATGGTCCGCGCCGGCTCGCACAGCATGGTGCCTCCGCCGCTCATGCGCCGCGTCACCACAAAACCAAGGCGGCGGGCGGCGATCACGTCCACCTCGTTGATGACCGACTGATGCGACCCGATGACCAGCGCGGGCTCGATCCACTCCCACAGGCGCATGGTCGGCCCGCGGCGCCCCGCGATGACCTCCTCGAGGAGCACCTCGTCAAGGGCCATGTGGAGATGGGCGGGGTGGGCGGAGGGCGGGATCACCTCCCACTCGACCTCGTGCATTCGGCCCGCCGTCATCCCTCTGCCAGTATTCCTGAAGCGCATGAATCACCGACGGACGCTCTGGACTCTCTACGCGGTCAACTTCCTCGACGCGGTCGGCATCTGGTTCTTCCTGCCCCTGCTGCCGATCTTCGTGGGCCGCAGAGGCGGATCTCCGGCCCTGGTCGGCGCCGTATTCGCCGCCGGGCTGCTGGCGACCGCGATCATCCGCTACCCGGCCGGTTGGGCGGCGGACCGGTTGGGCACGCGCCCGGTGATGCTCGCCGCCCTGGTCGCCACCGGCGTCTTCTTCCTCGCCTACCTCCTGCCCTTGCCGATATGGGCGTTCATCGCGGTCCGGCTCCTGCAGGGCTGCGCCCAGGGCGCGTTCCTGCCGGCCGCGAACGGCTTGCTGGCCCAGATCACCGAACCAGGCGAGCGGGGCCGCGCCTTTGGCTTCATGCAGTCGACCAACATGGCCGGCATGCTCATCGGTCCTGCGGTCGGCGGCTTCATGGCCCTTTTCAACCTCGGCGCCGTATTCGTCGCCGCGGCGGCGTGCTCGGGGGTCGCTGCGCTCGCCCTTGCGGTCGTGCCCAACGTCCACGTCGAGACCGAGGCGGAGTCGCCCGCGAGCGCGCTGAGCATCGCGCGACGGCTTCTCCCTCTCATCCTGCTGGGAGCCGGCACCGCGTACATGGGCGCCTGCTTCGACGCGATATGGCCGCTGTACATGACGTACCGCGGCGGCAGCACCTTTGCCGTCGGGATCTCGTTTGTGGCGTTCGCCCTGCCCGCAATGCTGTTCAGCACCCAGGCCGGCGTGCTCGGCGATCGCTTCGGGCCGCGCCGATTCATCGTGGTTGCACTCCTTTGCACCGCGTTCTTCGCGACGATCTACCCCTTCGTCAACTCGGTGCCTTGGCTCATCGGACTCGGGCTGATCGAGGGGACGTTCACCATCTCGGGCCAACCCGCCCTGCTGGCGGAAGTCAGCCGGGCCGCCGAGCCAGGCCAGCAGGGTCGCACCCAGGGCGTGTTTCAGACCTCGCAGACGCTGATCCAGGTCGCCGGCGCGCTGGTGGGCGGGGCGCTGTACGGGCTGAACCCGACCTATGCGTTCCTGGCCATCGCCGCCGTATGTTTGTCAGGGGCCGCCACCGTGCTGGTACCCAGGGCTGCGTATGAGAGGCGCGTGAGCCAAGCTCCGTAAAGGAGGCCGTTATGGCTGCAAACCCGATCCAGGTGGTTCCGATCTGGACGCCGGCGCTGGCGCCGGTGGCGGCGCCGAAGCTGACCTACCGCGGCGGCCCCCTGCTCACGGCCGTCGAGGTGTACACGTTCTTCTGGGGCTCCGCGTGGCAGCAGGCAGCGCAGGCAACGCTGATGCAGCAGGTCAACCAGTTCTTCGATTTCGTGCTGACGAGCGCGCTGCTCGACCAGATGGCGGAGTACTCCACGCCGGGCAGGGTGATCGGCCACGGGTCGCGCCACGGCACGAAGGTGGTCACCGACGTTCCGGTGGGGACGTCGGTCACGGACGCCGGCGTCCAGCAGATGATCCAGGGTGAGCTGGCCGGCGATACGTCCATTCTCCAGCCGGGTTCGAACTCGCTGTATTTCGCATTCCTGCCTCCCGGGACCGCGATCTCGATGGGCTCCAGCAGCTCATGCGTGAACTTCTGCGGCTATCACAGCGATATCAAGGGCGGCACGTTTTATGCCGTCATGCCTTACCCCGGCTGCACGGGCTGTCTGGGCGGTCTTTCCGACCTGGACGCGCTGACCTCGACTTGCTCGCACGAGCTCTGCGAGGCGATCACGGACCCGGTGCCGGGCCAGGGCTGGTACGACGACGCCAATGGAGAGATCGGCGACATCTGCGCCTGGCAGACCAAGCGGCTCGGCCCATATGCGGTGCAGCTCGAGTGGTCAAACCGCGCCCAGAGGTGCATCTGATGGCGCCCGCGAGCCCCATCAAGCACGTCGTGATCATCGTCAAGGAGAACCACGGCTACGACAACTATTTCGGCAAGTTCCCCGGCGGCAACGGCGCCTCGATGGCGGCCAGCCCAAACCCGCCTCCGAAAGATCCCGATCATCGCCACGCGGCCTGGCTCACTCGCGACACCACCGCGCCGCGCGTGGCCTTCCAGCAGAGCGACATCCCCCGCTACTGGAGCCTGGCGGGCCAGTACACGCTCTGCGACAACTACTTCACGGACGTGGCCGGCCCTTCGACGCCCAACCACCTGATGCTGATCATGGCCGACTCACCGCTCATCAACAACCCCTCGACCAGCTATCGCAACAATCCCGGCCCTCCCCTTTACGACCAGCCGTCGCTGCCGGCGCAGCTGGACGCGGCCGGGCTGACATGGGGCAACTACAACGGGTATGCGTTCGAGTTCATCAAGCACACGGCCGGCCAGAAAAAGACGTGGCAGGAGTTCGCGTCCGACGCCTCCGGCGGCCGTCTCCCCGCGGTTTCGTGGCTTTACTCAGACGGTCCGCTGAGCGAGCACCCGGCGGACACGGCGTCCGAGCGCGCCGCGGGCGCGGGCGACGTGACCAAGGGCAGCGAATGGACCGTGAGCCAGGTCCAGGCGGTGGTCGCCGCCGGCCTGTGGCCGCAGGTCGCGATCTTCGTGACCTGGGATGACTGGGGCGGGTGGTGGGACCACGTCGCCCCGCCGCAGGTCGAGAAGTGGACCGACGGAACGCAGTTCCGCTACGGAGGCCGCGTCGGGTGCATTGTGCTGAGCCCGTACGCCCGCCGGGGATATGTGTCGAAGGCGCTGCATTCGCACGTGAGCCTGGTGAGGTTCTGCGAGGACACCTTCGGTCTGGGGTCGCTCAACGCCCGCACGGCGAGCGCCGACGGAATGTCTGACTGCTTCGACTTCTCGCAAGCCCCACTCCCGCCACCCTCGGCGATGCCCTAGCAGCGCACGTAGTCGAGGCTGCGCCAGCCGTACGACGATTCGTGAAGGAGCGTGGCTCCGATCGTCACCGGCTGCGTGCGAACGTACCTGCCGCCCAATCTTTCGTAGAAGCCGCGCGCCGCAGAGTTCTCGCGATGAACCCAGACGATCATGTCGTCGATGGCCATGTCGCGCAGGCCCTCGACCACCGCACGCACCAGCTCGCGTCCGTATCCATTTCGCTGCGCCAGGTTGTCGACGTAGAGCGCGTACAGCTCACCATGAAACCCATCCTCGCCGGCCCGCTCGCGGCCGCCTGACGCAAAGCCTGCGACTGCGCCGTCGTGCTCGGCGACATAGACGCGAGTCGAGGCGTCGCCGATCACCCTCCGCCAGCGATCCGCGTAGTGCGGCTCGGCCAGCGAATCAAGAAACGTGTCGGGCAAGAGGCCGCGGTATGTCGTGCGCCACGTCGCCACATGTACACGCGCAATCGCCTCCGCATCGCCGAGGTCAGCGCGACGGACCATTCGGACCAATCTACCCCTGGGGCAAGGTCTCGGCGAGGGATCGACGGAGGGGCGCGTGAGCTGGAAACAGGTTAACGCCGCCCAGCCGGGCTAATCTGGCGGAGAGCCCATGGAGGTGCACGAACCGGAGCCCTGGCAGGAGGCGGCATCCGGCCCGGCGCACGCTCGCCGCGCTCTGGCCCTGATCGCTGTCTCGGTGGTGGCCATCACGGCCACGGCAATCGCGTACCTACATCCCGCGTTGCCGGGTCCAAGCACGACCGGCGCTCCCGCCATCCCGGCGCCGCCGGCTGGATTTCAGCTGGCCGCGGTCGATTTCGTCGACCCGCGGACCGGCTGGGTGGTGGGGATTCTCGACTCAGGCGATTTCACGATCCTCCACACCGCTGATGCGGGCGGACACTGGACGCGCCAGCTGTCGCATCCAACCGGCGGGCACGACACCTTCCTGCGCTTCTTTGATCGGCACGATGGAATGTTCGCCCTCATCGGGGCGCGCCCTCTCATCTACCGGACCGTGGACGGCGGCAGCACCTGGCAGCAGCAGGTGTCGTTCAGCGCCGGCGCATTCGTGCAGTCCATGAGCTTCGTCACCCCTGATGACGGCTGGATGCTCATTGCCACCGGCGCCGACAGCCTGCCACTCTCAAACCTGTACCGCACAGAGGACGGCGGCAACACCTGGAGCGATCTCGGCTCGCCGATACCCGCCTCTGACCAGGTGTTCGCGGTGCATTTCTCGGATAGGTCCGCCGGCTGGCTCGACTCCGAGTCGGGCTCCGCCTCGGCCTACAGGTCCGTCGACGGCGGGACGAGCTGGCAGCGCGTGGCGCTTCCGGCGCCCGCGGGCCGCTGGCCGGCGACAGGCCAGTTCTTCGTCTCCGCCTGGCCGACGACGGGAACGGGAGTCGTGGCCACGGTCGTCAACTTTTCTCCCACCGTCGGCCGTTCGGGCCAGGGGGCGACCATCGTCTGGTATCCGCCGCTGACGGTGCGGGCCTACGACGGCGGGTCGGCCGTCAGCTACACGTACAGGATCCTGAACAACAGCCTCGCCATCGGTCCTCTGGCCCAGTCCGAGGCCCCCAATGCGGTGGATCTGGGATCGCTCGACGGAGGTGCGTCGTGGGGCGTCATTGCACCGCCTGTCGCCGCGGGAGCCATCGCTTACACGAACGAGCGGAACTGGTGGTGGATCGGATCCGGCGAGTGGTCGAAGAGCTCAGACGGCGGCGCCACGTGGACGCCTCACCGCAGACTCGGCGTTCCGCAGCCGGTGGCGGGATCGCTGCAGATCCTCGACGCAAAGCACGCCCTGTTTGCCGCGATGGCGGGCGCTCGACCGGTGCTCGAGTCGACCGCGGACGGCGGCGTGAACTGGCGGATGGTGCTGCTGCCCGTGATCAATACGGGCGACTTCAATCCTGCCGGCTGACCGTCAGGCTTTGACGTAGGCGATCACCGCCCGCGCCTCCGCGACGATCTGCCCGCCGCCCTGCTCGACGGTGACCTCGCAGAAGGCGAGGCGGCGCGTGCGGTGACGAACCGTGGCGCGGGCGATGAGGCGGCCCGGCCGGGCGGGCCGGAGATAGTCGACCTTGAGGTCGGCCGTGACGGTGGTCTCGCCCTCCTCCGCGACGGTGAACGCAACCGAGGCCAGCGCCTCGTCCGCCAGGGTCGCGATGGCGCCGCCGTGCACGACGGTGCCGCGGGAGGTCGGAAACCCGTGTCCCTCGGCCGTCAGCGTGCCTTCCAGGACGAGCCTGCCATGCCCCACCTCGACGAGTCGCGCTCCGATGTTGGCCACCATGCCCGTGGTGGACCACTCCCTGTAAATCTCGGGGAGGGCCCTGACGCCGTAGTGCTCGTCGGTCACAGCGGCCTGGCTGGACGCCGGTGGCTGGGGCGGCGCTCGCGAGACGGACGGAGTTGGGCCATCGCTTGACAGAAGGGTAATCTCTGCGCGGTGATCTCACGCAACGCACGCGCCATCCCGGGTTTGAGTTCCTCGCGCGGGAGGTCGGTCCACCGTCTCGCCCTCTCGCCGTCGTGCTGGGGCATCGCGGAATCGAATGACGGCGGGCATCAGCTGGACGTCGAACGAGTGCTGTCCGAAGCAGCCGCTGTCGGGGAGGGCGCGATCACGGCGGGGCCGTCCGGCTTTCTGCCCGACCGCAGCGACCTGGCCAGGACCCTTCTGCGGCGGCACCGCCTCAAGATCGTTGCAGGCCACGTGCGCGCCGTTCTGCACCACCACGACATCCGCGGCCCCGAGCTCGCGCACATAGACGGGCACGCCAACTGGCTGTCGGTCCTCGGCGCCGACACCCTCGTCCTCTCGGCCATCCCCGACCGCGTATCGAGGAGCGCCCACGGAATCGTGCTGTCCAACGTGGAGTGGGCCCACCTTTTGAACCTGGTCGGTTCGGTCGAGCACGTCACCGCGCGCCACCGGCTGCGGCTCGCGGTCCAGCCACGCTTTGGGAGCACCATCCAGGGGCCGGAGGACATCGAGCGGCTGCTCGTCGGATCCGAGGCGGGAATCTGCCTCGACATCTCACACCTCGTGCTCAGCGGCGCCGATCCGCTGGAGGTGCTGGAAATCGCGGGCGGGCGCATTCGCCACGTGCAGCTCAACGATGTCGATCCGGAGCTCGCCAAGCAGGTCGGGGACGGCACCGTGGACTATGCCGAGGCGGTCGACCTGGGCCTTTACAAGCCCCTGGGCGAGGGGGGCGCGCCGGTGGCGCAGGTGATCGAAGCGCTCCGCAAGGCGAACTATCGGGGTTGGTACGCGCTGGAGCAGGAAACGCGCCTCAGCACGCCGGACGACCGCCCCCTCGGGCGCATCAGCCGTTCCCTGGAGTTCCTCCTGCCGCTGCTCAGCTAGGCGGCATCAGATCTGCCGCCCGGCCCCGGCCCAGAAGGGCTCCCGGATCTTCCGTTTCAGCAGCTTGCCTGCGGCGTCTCGCGGCAGCTCGCCGGCGAAGTCGATCGATCGCGGTTTCTTGTAGCCGGCGAGGCGCTCAGCGCAGAATTCGATGAGCTCGGGCTCAGACACGCTCATCCCCGGGCGCAGCTGCACGACCGCTTTGACGGACTCGCCCCAATGGTCGTCCGGCACGCCGATCACCGCAGCGTCCATCACCGCCGGGTGCGCATGCAGCACGGCCTCGATCTCGGCGGGGTAGATGTTCATGCCGGCCGAGATGATCATGTCGATCTGGCGGTCGCAGATGAAGAAGAAGCCGTCGTCATCCCGATACGCGATGTCGCCGACCGAGAAGAATCCGTCATGGAAGCCCGCGCTCGTGGCATCGGGGCGCAGGTAGTACTCCGCGAGCCACGGGTTGCGCACCATGAGCTCGCCGGGCACGCCGTTCGCCGCATCCGAGCCGTCGGGCAGCACCAGCTTGATCTCGTGCCCTGGCAGAGCCGTGCCGCACGAGCCCGGCTTGCGCAGCTGGTCCTCGGGTCGCAGCACGGTGCTGATGCCGGTCTCGGTTGCCCCGTAGAACTCCCACAGGACCTGGCCCAGCAATCGCTCCGCGCGAACCTTGAGCGGGTATGGGCAGGGCGCGGCGCCGAGCAGCACCGATCGAAGGGACGACAGGTCTTTGGGACGCGCCTCCTGTTCGTCGAGCAACCGCTGCAGGAGCGTCGGCGCCATGAATGTGGTCGTCACACGATGCCGCTGGATGAGGTCGATCGCGCCGGCCGCGTCGAACCTGGGCTGCAGGACGACGGTTGCGCCAAGCAGCCCGTGAAGCGCGCCGAAGAGAGAAACCGCGCTGTGGTAGCCCGGCCCGCACATCAGGTGCACGTCGGATTGCGTGAGCTCAAACGTCGAGATCAGCTGGAGCACGTGCGGGACGTCAACCCCGTGCGGGCGCCACGCGCCCTTCGGGTGGCCGGTCGTGCCAGAGGTGTAGATCATGGTGGGACCAAGCCCGGCGGCCTCCGCGCCCGGAAGCGGTCCGTCGGGCAGATGAGAGGTCAGCTCCTGGTAGCCGATCCACCCTGACGGCACGAGATCTCCGATCGCGATGAACCGCACCTGGGCGCTGACCTCTGGGCGAGCCTCGTCGACGATGCGGACGTGCTCGGCTCCGGCCACGACCACCTTCGCCCCCGAGTCGTTGACGACGTAGGCCACCTCGGCGCCCCTCAGGCGGTAGTTCACGGGCACCGCGATCACGCCCAGGCGTCGCATGGCGGCTGCCAGCTCGCTGCCCTCGATCGAGTTGGATGACATCAGGGCGACGCGGTCCTCGGCCGCGCAGCCGAGTCCCGCGAACGCACGCGCGACCTGGTTGGCTCGCCGGTTCATCTCGGCAAAGCTCACGGACCGATCGCCGAGGATCACGGCAGGCTTGTCCGGCATCGACTCCGCGTGACTGGCCAGGAAGTCGAGCTGGGCCACGAGGTCAGCTTATGTGGGTTTGGCCGTGGGAGTCGCGGTCGAGCCCGAGCAGAGCGTGCTGCCTGCGAGGCCGACCGTCGTCGCTGTTGGCGGGATGCTGCCGGTGATGACGACTCGGTAGCGAAAACAGCCGCCGAGGAAGGGCCAGACGTCCGACGGCGCCCAGTGGTGGAACACCACACTCGCATTGAGCGGCGCGTACTTGGCCAGCACCGCCGGCGTCGCGTCGGCAATCGATGCGATGGGGGAATCCCTGGTCGAGTCGAACTGCCACACGTAGACCCTGGTCAGCGGCCGCGCTTGGGGAGTGTCGGCTGCCGCGGGCAGCTTGGTGGCGTCGAGCAATCCGTCGACCATCGCTTGCGGGCCCGCGCCCGGCTTGACTCCGGCCACGGTCTGGCCGGATATCGGCGCTGACCACGAGACGCCCACGACGTTGCCGCCCGTGAGGTATCTGTTCGCCGGCGCGGTGCCGTCGGGTGAGGCGGCGTTGTAGATCTCGAGCTCGCCGTTCACGGCGACCGCCAGCTGCTTGGAATCCGGGCTCCAGGCCAGGCCGTCGGGATGCGGGAGCTTTGAATTGACGTGTTTCGGCGCGGTGGGCGCGCTCGGGGTCGCCGATGCCGGTGATCGGCTGGGCGCCGCGCTTGCGGTTGGGCCGGCGCTCGCGCTCGGGCTGGCCACGGCTACGGGCACCGCCACGTTGATCGGCTCGATCACCGCGCCGTGGTCGAGCAGCGCCACGGCGGCCACGGACCCGTTGGGCGCGATCGCAATCGGGCCGTCGTCGGGACCGAGCGTCAGCGGGAACGGGTTGAGCACGCCGGCGTCGGCGTTGAGCCAGTACCAGCCGCCTGTCGCAACCTCGCGCACCGCGATCAGCCCCGAGTCGCCCGGCGCCACGCCTTCGGTGAAGAACGCCGCCTGGCCGGGCGGCCTGGCGAGCACCTTCAGAGCCCCCAGCGGTTGCGTGAGGTCCAGCGCGTCCACCTCATAGGTCGCGCAGCAGCCCACCGTCAGCGCGACGTAGTGTGAGTTGGCGACCAGGCCGATCGGCCCGTTGCTCTGCGAATCCTGGGAGGCGGCGATCGGCTCGATGGCGCCCGTGAAGGGGTCGACCCGGAAGAGCCAGTCATACGGCACCACCCCCGGCGCGGTGCGGCTTTCCGCGGGCCGGGCGTCGTGGACTGTGAAGTAGATGACCGGGTGGGAGACACCGGGCGCGGGGCCCCACACCGGTCCCGAAACCAGGAAGGCGCCCGCTGCCGGCAGCGGCGCGACGATGGTGGTCTTGCCCGTGCCTGGATCCAGGACGCCGATCCCCTGGTCGGCGACGTAGGCGATGAGACCCTGCGGCAGAGAGCCGGCCGGCCCGGTTCGCGAAGAGGACGCCGTCGGGCTGCCGCCGCCGCCGCTGCAAGCGGCCGCCACCAGCCCGGCCGCAGCCAGGGCGCAGAATCGCCGTATACGAGTCCTGGGTCTGATCGTCACGTGTTACCCCAACGCCGCCCGAGGCGTTTCGTTATTCGTATGAAGAAAACCCTGCTGGCTGCGATCGCCGGTCTGATGGTCATGGCCTGCGGCGCCGTGGCCGCCGCCCCCGGCTCCAATCCAAGCCCGAGCCCCGGGCTCGGGGGCTTCGATGTCACGGTCACAGAGAAGGATCACGCAGCGGCGCTGCACGTGGGGCAGAAGCTCGAGGTCGTGCTCCACGCCGCGAGCGGGATGAACACGTGGCAGCACCCGACCTCCACAGACCAATCCATTCTCGCGCCCATCGTCGACCCGGCGGCGACGGCGGCACGCGGAGTGACGCTGGCTGCGTTCGAGGCCAGGGCGCCAGGGGTCGTGCGGGTCAACTCGTACGCCGGGCCGGTCTGCCCGAGCGGTGCGGCCTGCCCAATGTACGTCGTCGTCTATTCGGTTCAGGTCACCGTCACGTAGCGGCAGGCTCGTCTGCCGCGCGAATCGCGGCCGCGATCGTCTCCAGCTCGGCCCGGCTCGGGGGCCTGTCGTACCCCGGCGGAAACGTGAGCCCGAAACCGTCGTTCGGATATCGAGGAATCACGTGCACATGGAAGTGAGGCACGTCCTGGAACGCGACCTCGCCGTCGGCGACGAAGAGGTTGACGCCGCTCGCGCCCAGCGTCGTTCGCGCGAGCGAAGCGAGCTTGCGCGCGACGCGGAACGTGCGCATCGCCACCGAGTCGTCGAGGTCCGCCATGAGCACAGCGTGCGCACGCGGCGCGACCAGCATGTGTCCATGCGTGATCGGCTGAACGTCCATGAAGGCGACGACGCTATCGTCCTGATAGGTGAGGCTCGCGGGTGATTCCCCGCGGATGATCGCGCAGAAGACGCACTCGTCAGCCAATTCGCAGGGCGAAGCTTAAGGCGAACGCGACGGGAAACTCTATTCGGGGGAGTGCTCCGAGGGCTCGGCGCCTGGATTGGCCTGTGGCTCGGCGACCGGCAGCCGCGGCTCGGCGGCGCCATTCCCGTTCGCGTTCGCGTTGGCCAGGTGGTCGCCCCCATCCAGGACGGCGATCGGCTCCGCTCCGTTCGCAGCCGCGGCGGCATCGCCATTGGCGGCGGCATCGCCCGGCAGCCGCTGGCCGCGCCGGCGCCTCCTCGTGCGCCGGTCGCCGCGGTTGGGCCGTGAGAGCCGCTGCACCTGGGAACGGATCCCGACGCGCTGGCACGCGGTCACAACCGCTCCCACCCCGGCCACGAGGCCCTCCTCCTTGGCGTGCTCGAAGAGAGGCCCGAAGAGCTCGGGCGCGCCCCCGATGACGGTCTTGGAGTCGCCGACGATGACGAGAATCTTCTTGGCGCGCGAGATGGCGACGTTGACGCGGTTGGGGTCGTTCAGGAACCCGATCGCCGCCCGGTCGTTGGATCGGACAAGGGACAGGATCACGCCGTCCGATTCGCGGCCTTCGAAAGCGTCGACGGACTCGATGTCCTCGGGCGGCACGATGCCCTTGAGCGCTGACTGCAGGCGGTTGACCTGCGAGTTGTACATCGCGATCACAGCGAGCTTGGCCTTGCGAACGCGGCGCCTGATGATCGAGGTGATGTCCTTGCAGAGCGCCACCTCGAACTCGTTGGCGACCGAGCGCTGGGCGTCGCGATACTCGTCCTGGGCGCCGGTGTCGACCCATACGAGCTCGCGGTCGAAAGGCCACGGCAGCGGCATGCGCGGGCTTGGCGACTCGTGGATCAGCTTGCCGTCGTAGAAGAGGTCCGACACGACGCGCCCGATGGGCTCGCGCATGCGGTACTGCCGAGGCAGCATGATCCGCGAGCCTGCGGGCACCCTGTCCCAGATCCAGCCGTAGAAGCTGTCGTCACGCACGACCTGATCGAGGGGCTGCTCGATCTTGAAGGTCGAAGCCGCCTCCTCCATGACCGGCGGCAGCTGCTTCAAGTCGCCGATCATCACCCAGCGCTTGGCGATCGGCATGAGGGCGAGCGCCTCGTTCGCGCGCACCTTGTTGGCCTCGTCGAGGATCAGCCAGTCAAACACCTTGAAGCGAAGGCGCGAGTCGATGGCGAGCCTGTTGCATGTGCCGGCCACCAGGTTGTACGGCTCGAGGTCGTCGCCTTCGACTAGCGTCGGCCGCAGGCGGCGGGGCACCTTGCCGGGTTCGGCGATGCGGGCCTGGCGCACGTGCGAGAAGCCGAGCAGGCGCTCCTGGCCGGTGTCGACCGCGTCGTTGGAGTGCGAGGACAGAAGGATCGATGCGTTGGGGTTGCGGGCCAGGATGCGGCGGATCGATTCCACGATCGCCGTGGTCTTGCCTGTGCCCGGAGGCCCCTGGATCAGGTAGAGCT
Organism: Candidatus Dormiibacterota bacterium; assembly: GCA_036491755.1. Taxonomy (GTDB): domain Bacteria; phylum Chloroflexota; class Dormibacteria; order Dormibacterales; family Dormibacteraceae; genus DASXBJ01. The sequence goes on along the minus strand of DASXBJ010000075.1, from coordinate 16,465 downwards.
GGCCCGGCCGCATGCCCATGACGCGGGCCACGGCTTCGGCCTGCTCTTCGTTGGGGTCCGGCAGGTGGTGTGCTTTCTTGCCGTCCAGCGCCACGCGGGGCGGGCTGCCCAGCCAGCCGGTGTCGGCCAGCTCCGCGGCGAGCGCGCCCGTGCGCGGGCTGCCGATCTGCAGCTGCCGGATCACCGAGCGCTGCGCCTCGAACATCTCGACGCTCGCCGTCGGCAGGACTATCCCTTCGTCGGGCAGCGGGTCGTAGCGCCGAAAGCTCACCCACAGGTTCGAGCCCTGGATTCGATCCAGGGACATCCCGCGGTATTCGGGGAAGCCGGCCGACCGGACCGTTAGGGAATCGATGCCGCGATAGATGCGGCCGTCCGCGTCGTCGACCAGATGCAGGTTCGCGCGCACGTACTCGCCACCGCGCATGTCCTCGCCGCATTCAGGGCAGTGGATGCCGTTGGAGGTCGGGACCTCGGTCTCGCACTTCGGGCATTCCATCCACTGCTCGGTGGCCTCGTATCGCCTCACAGCGGCCTCGGCAAGCTTCTCGCGGTAGTCGCGCAGGTGCTCGATGAACCGCATCGTCGAATCGAGGATGGGCAGCGTCTTGGCCTGCTCGCGCAGCCCGAGCGCGGTGAAGCCCTCGAGGTCGCCATCCCACTCCTTGACCACGTGCAGCTCCTGGTAGCGCAGCCGCAGGCGGTTCTTCTCCATCTCGTACTCGCCGTCGAGGTCCTGCCAGTCGGTGATCTCGAGAGCAAGGCCCATGGGCGTCCTGCCGAGCTTGCCGGTGAGCAGCGTGGTGCTGACCTGGCCCATGAACTCGAGCGGCTTGTCGGGCTTGACGACGGTGTACGTGCCGTCGATGAGCTTCTGCTCCTCGAGCACCTGGCGCAACAGCTCGGCTCCGCCTGCGGCCTCCAGCGCCAGGACCTTGGCGGCGGCAGGGGTGCCGGGGCGGACCCGGATGCCAAGGCGGCCGGCCTGGATCTCCTCGCCTGGAATCTCCGGATTCCACAGCGGGAGGACGTCGCCGGGGTTGGGCGTGCTCATATCACTCGAGCCTTGAGGCTGGCCGGGTACGGGCGGGACGTGAAAGTGGGATCAAGTCAGTTAGGTGGGGTCCCCAGGCGGGACCAGAGCGCCCCAACGGGCACGGACTACGTTAGCACACAGCTCGCGACGCCGAGAATGTCCGCGCCCCTCGCCCTCCTCTCCCCGATGGGGAGATGGAACGTGCAAAATTTCGGCCATGTGGAAGAACCGCCTGCCCGTCTATGACCTCCTCAGCCCGGAGGAGGTCGACGTCATCCATGAGCAGGCGATGACGATCCTCGAGGAGATCGGCGTGGACTTCCTGCACGAGAGAGCCCGCGACCTGTTCGCCAGGGCCGGCATGAAGGTGCAGGACAACCGCGTCAGGTTGGACCGCGACTTCGTCATGGAGCAGGTCGCCAAGACGCCGGCGACCTTCGAGCTGCAGGCTCGCAACAGCGCACGAACAGTCGTGCTCGGAGGCGATAACGTCGTCACGGCCCCGGTTTATGGCCCGCCGTTCATCACCGACCTGGAGCGCGGCCGGCGCGGCGCGATGATTGAAGACTTCAACAACTTCGACAAGATGGCCCAGGCCATCGACCAGATCCACTGCGCCGGCGGCACGACGGTCGAGCCTGAGGACCTGCCGCTCGGTACGCGCCATCTCGACATGGTCTACTCGCACATGCGCTGGACCGACAAGCCCTTCATGGGCAGCGTCATCTCGGCGGAGAACGCGCGCGACACAATCGAGATGGCGTCGATTCTTTTTGGCGGCCGCGACAAGATCGAGAAGACGCCCGCGATGCTCAGCCTGATCAATGTGAACAGCCCGCTGCGGTACGACGACCGCATGCTGGGCGCGCTGCTCGAGTACTCGGAGGCGGGTCAGCCGGTGATAGTCACACCGTTCCTGATGGCGGGTGCAATGTCACCGATGGGCCTGGCAGGCACGGTGGCGCAGCAAACGGCCGAGGCGCTCGCGGGCATCGCGCTCGTGCAGCTTATCCGCCCGGGCACGCCGAGCGTGTACGGGTCGTTCCTGACCAACACCGACATGCAGTCGGGCAGTCCCGCTTTCGGCACTCCGGAATCCGCGATGGGCATTCTTGCCAGCGCGCAGATGTCACGGCACTACGGCCTGCCCTTCCGGGGCGGCGGGGCGCTCACATCTTCGAAGGCCCCCGACGCGCAGGCGGCGTACGAATCGATGATGTGCATGTGGCCGACGATCCTCGGCCATGTCAACTTCGTGCTGCACGCGGCGGGCTGGCTGGAGAGCGCCCTGCTCGCGTCGTACGAGAAGTTCATCATCGACGTCGAGTCGCTCCGCATGTTCGAGTGGATCCTCAGCCGCGGCCTGCCCGTCGACGAGGAGGGCCTGGCGATGGATGCCCTTCGCGAAGTCGGCCCCGGCGGCCACTTCCTGGGCGCGGAGCACACGCTGCGCAACTACCGCACGGGCTTCTACCGTCCGTGGATCTCGTCGACCGAGAACTTCGACCGCTGGAACCGGTTTGGCGCCCGCACCGCGGACGTGGTGGCGGCCGAGAAGTGGAAGCAGGTGCTCGCCGACTACCCCGATCCCGGCATCGACCCTGGCCTCGATGAGGAGCTCAAAGAGTTCATAGCTCGGCGCAAGCGGGAGATCGGCGACGACTGACGACCGCCGGGAGCATCGTCTCGAGCGGCTGCTCGAGTCGATCGCGTCGAAGGAGCCGGCGCCGGCCAGCGGCTCGGCCGCTGCCGCGGTGGTCGCCGCGGCTGCGGCCCTGGTCGAGAAGTGCGCGCGGCTGTCAGCCCGTCACTGGTCCGGCGCGCTCGCCGCTCGTGACCGCGCGCACGCCCTGCGTCTCCATGCCGAGGACCTCGTCGAGCGCGACGTCCACGCCTACCTCGCTTTCGTCGAGGCGAAGCGCGCGGGGCTCGGAGTGGAGCGGGCGCAGGCCGCCACGATCGAGGTGCCTCTGGAGATCGTCCGCACCGCTGTGCTGGTCGGCGAGCTCGCGGAGCTCCTCGCCGTCGTCGGCAATCCCAACCTTCGAGCTGATGCGGTCGCAGGCGCGATCCTCGCCGGTGCCGCGGCCGAGACGGCGGCCATGCTGGTCCGCGTCAACGTCGAATCCGACCCAGACGACCCGCGGGCCCGCCGCGCGAGGCGGCAGGCTCGAGGCGCTAGCGCGCGAGCTCGCCGGCTAGACGCTCCAGGGCGCCCAGGTGGTCACGATCGTGCTCCAGGGCGATCCGCAGGTACTGGTCAACGCTGATCTCGCCATAGGTGGCGTGCCAGCCGGTGCGCTGTCGTGCGTCAGGGGGCAGGTCGCCGACGAAAGCGAGCAGCCTCCGGCGGGTTTCCGTCCATTCGTCGAGCACGCTCTCCAGTGACAGGCCGTCGAAGTCGCGCTCATCGTTCGAGTACCACTCGAAGCGGGGCATGTCGCCGGCCGCCATGGCGAGGATGCGCGGCTCGAAGCATTCTCTCTCCGACGCGGCAAGGTGCGCCGCGATGTCGCGCAGCGTCCATGCGCCGACGCGATGGTCGTGGTCCGCGATCATCCGCGTCATCCCGATGACAAGGGTCTGGCTGGCCGCCAGGTCTTCGAGCACCTGGTCGCTCATCCGTCGCCCTCGGGGTTGAGCAGGCGCGCGCGAGGGTTCTTGACGGTCAGCTCGTCGATCACCGCCGCCACCACGTCGCTCGGGCTGCCGGCCCGCTCTTCTTCTGGACCCCAGGTCCAGCCGTCAAGGTAGGAATCCATCCCGGTCGAACCGTCCTTCATCGCGTATGCATCGATTGCCGCCTGGAAATAATCGGGCATCATGCGCTTGACCTGGGACTCGCCCTCCCAGGCCTTGACCTGGGACGGGATGTGCTTCCAGAACATGACCTGGTATTTGGCCATCGGTCATGCCCCTCCCCGCACGCCGGAAAGGCCGGCCAAAGGCCGGGTGGGGAGGTTCGGGCCGGCAGGTTCGACCAGCTCGGCCAGCCTGTCTTCCAGCTCACCGAGGCCGGCATCGACGATCTCCAGGGGCAGCTGGAGGTATTCCGCGATGGCTTCCGCCTTCTGAGCGAGTCTGGGATTCGGCACCTGCCTCAGGTACAGGAGAGCCTCGTAGTTGCCGAACACCATCTCTTTCAGCTCGGGGTCCCGGTCGAGCCCAAGGCCTCGCACCACCGCACGGTCGAAGTTGCGGACCAGCCAGTCGGTCAGAAAGAAGGTTCCGGGCCGCTCTTCGGAGACCTGCCGGAACCGATCCGCACCGGCGAACATCTCGTAGCAGTGCGGCCCGCGAAGCCGGAAAGCGCCCACCTCCTCGAGCAGCGGCTCCAGGCGTCCGGTCGTGCCGCAGTCCCCGTACACGACGACGAGCCTGTCGTAGCGAGGTCGAAGCTCGCGCAGCTTGATGCGCAGCTCGTCCACGATGCGCGACGGGTACAGGTGGAGCAGCGCCGAGACACCGTAGATGTCGACCTTCCACCCCCGCCTGTCGACGATCTCCTTGACCTCTTTGCCCAGCGCGCCGCACATGACGAGGGCGGTCGTGTTCGACGGTGCGCTCTGCTCGCGCCGGGCGCTCATTCCAGCAGCGCCGGTTGCGCGCCCCGCTCCAGATGAGGGAACCCGAGCACCGAGACGAATGCGTCGTTGAAGTCGGCGCGTCCGGACAGCTCGACGTACTCGATGCGCGAGGGCAGCTCGAACGCCACCTGCCGCTCGCGGTAGGAAAGGAGCGCGATCTTCGCCCCCTCACCGGCGGAGTTGCCCACCGCGATGATCTTGTCCACGTCGACCGGCGGCACCAGGCCGATGATTTTCGCACTCTCGGGATTGAGGTACGAGCCAAACGATCCACCGAGCAGGACCTCATCGAGGTCGCCGGTGTCCACGCCGAGGATGTCCATCAGCACCTTGATGCCGGTGGCGATGGACCCCTTCGCGAACTGCAGCTCGCGCACGTCCTTCTGGGAGAGGTACACGCCGTCCGCGAGAAGGAACGCCCGCACGCCATCGACGTCGATCAACCGATCGCGCAGCGGGTGCCCCGGGACGTCGTCCGCCGTCTTCATGCGGCCCGAATGGTCGAGGAGGCCCGCCAGCAGGAGCTGCGCCACTGCGTCGACCAGGCCCGAGCCGCAGATGCCCAGCGGGGGCACGTCACCGCCGATGACCTGAAGCTCCACAGTTTCGCCGAGCTGCACGCCCTCGATGGCCCCATCGGTCGCGCGCATGCCGCAGCGGATCTGGCTGCCCTCGAATGCGGGTCCCGCGGGGGCGGCCGTGGCGAGCGCGCGCTGGCCGCTGCCCAGGACGATCTCGCCGTTGGTGCCGACGTCGACGAACACTCGCATCTTGTCCTCGCGCACCACGCTGGTCGCCAGCACGCCGGCGACGATGTCCGCGCCGACGTACGCGCCCAGGGCCGGCAGCGTCTGGATGTAACCCTGGGGATGGATGTTCAGGCCGATCTCGCTGGAGACCACGGTGAGCGGCTCCATGAAGGCCGGCGTGAACGGCATCACCGCGAGCGGGGTGGGGTCGATTCCGAAAAGCAGATGCAGCATCGTGACGTTGCCGACGGCCACGGCCTCATACGTGCGGTTGGCTGAGATCCCGGTCTCGCGATACAGCTCCCCCAGGATCGAGTTCATCGTTCCGACAACAGCCGATTGGAGCTCCGCGACGGACTCGGCCCCGTTCATGCCGTGGCTGATGCGCGAGATGACGTCGGCGCCGAAGGGGGCCTGGCCGTTCAGCGTCGACAGCACCGACGCCGCCATGCCGGTGCGAAGGTTCATCAGGGTTCCAACCAGCGTCGTGGTCCCGACATCGAACGCCACGCCGAAGCAATCGGCGGTCGTGTCGCCTGCCTCCACAGCCACCAGGTGCTCGCCCGCGAGAACCGCCGTGACGCGAAACGCTGCCTCGCGGAACACGCTGGGCAACGTGCGCAGCACGGCGACATCCGCGACCATGTCGTGTCCCTCGACGGTCAACGCGTCTCGCAGGCGCGCGACGTCGCTGCGCTGGTCGTGCAGGTCCGGCTCCGCGAGCTCCAGGTAAACCTTGCGGACGTTGGGGTCGAGGATGACCAGCCGGCCGAGACCCATGGTCGCCGCCTTGGGCACCCGCAGCAGCTGCGGCACCTCGCACGTCATGTCCTCGTAGATGTGTGCCTGGCAGGAGAGGCGCCATCCGTCCTCGATCTCCGCCGGGCGGAGCTGCCTGTGATCAGCCGTTTCGGCGTCGGGGCAACCCTGAACCACGCGCACCTTGCACTTGCCGCACGTACCTCGCCCTCCGCACGTCGAGTCGATGGGCAGCCCGATCCAGTGGGCGGCGCTGAAGAGCGTGGTGCCCGGCGGCACCCGCGTCGTCCGCTCGAACGGCAGGTACCGGACCTCGAGCTTGCGCTGAATCATGCGCGTGAGGCTTGGGCCGCGATCTCCGCACGATAGCTGGCAATCCACTTCATGGCGTACTCGTCATGGCCGAGGAGCAGGTCGCCGGCCAGGACCGCGCGGCGCACCTCCGGCACCATCGGGTTGGTGATCGCGCAGGTCAGCCCTGCGTTCATCGCAAGCGGAAGGAATGCCGCATTGAGGGTGGCTCGATCGGGCAGCCCGAACGAGACATTGGAGGCGCCACACGTCATGTTGTTGCCGAGCTGATCGCGGATGAGGCGCATGGTCTCGAGCGTGATCACCCCGCAGGTTGGATCGGCGGCCACCGTCATCGCGATGGGATCGATGATGATGTCCTCCGGCGGGATTCCGTGGTCCGCGGCGCGCTCGATGATTCGCCGGGCCAGCTCGACGCGTTCCTGCGGGATCATCGTGATTCCGGTCTCGTCGTTGGCCATCCCGATCACCGCGGCGCCGTATTTCTTGACCAGGGGCAGGATGCGCTCCATGCGCTCTTCCTCGGCCGTCACGGAGTTGACCAGCGCCTTTCCCTCGTAAGCGGCCAGCGCCGCCTCCAGCGCTTCGATGATGGAGGAGTCGATGCAGATCGGAAGGTCGCTCACCTCCGAGACCGCCCGGATCGCCGCCACGAGCAGCGCCGGCTCGTCGGCGGCGGGGATGCCCGCGTTCACATCCAGCATCTGGGCGCCCGCGGCGGCTTGCGCGATGGCGTCCAGGCGCACGCGGTCCATCACGCCGTTCTTCATCTCGGCGGCCAGGACCTTGCGTCCTGTCGGGTTGATGCGTTCGCCGATGATGACGAAGGGCCGGTCGGCCGAGACAACGACCTCGCGGCCTCGCGAGCTGAGGCGGGTTTCCATCAGGGTTCAGCCCTTGCGGAGGGTCTCGTCGATCAGCTTGACGGCCTGCTCCAGCGCCGCCGAACCTTGACCGCGAGCCCCGACCAGCTCCTTGGCCATGCGCGTGGCCATCGACGCGTCCGGCGCGTAGCTGTCGGCGCCGACGTGCTTGGCGTACTCCTCGGTCACCGGGGCTCCGCCGACGGCGATGTGCACCTTGTCGCGCAGCCCGGCCTTGGTGAGCGCCTCGATGTTGACCTTGAACATCGGCATGGTCGTGGTGAGGAATGCCGAGAAGCCGACCACGTGCGGTTTGAACTCGAGGACGGCGTCGACGAACTTCTCCGGCGGAGTGTTCACGCCGAGGTCCATCACCTCGAATCCCGCGCCCTCGAGCATGATCACGCACAGGTTCTTGCCGATGTCGTGGATGTCCCCTTTCACCGTGCCGATCACGTAGCGCCCGACGGGCTCGGCCCCGGTCTCAGCGATCAGCGGCCGCAGGATCACGAGCGCGCCCTGCATCGCGCGCGCGGCGATGAGCATCTCGGGGACGAAGAAGTCGCCTTTCTCGAAGCGCCGGCCGACCTCCTCGAGCGACGGGATGAGGGCCTTGAAGAGAATGTCCATCGGGTCCATGCCGAGCCGCAGACCCTCTTCGGTGAGGGCCTTCACCTCAGGAGCGTGCCCGTTCAGCGTGTGCTCGAACAGCCCCGCTCGAATCTCTTCTTCCCGGCTCATCTATGAATTGAGTCCAAGAGTGCAGCCGAAGGCCGGATTCACTCCGGCCGTCCCATGCGTGTCACCTTCCAGGCGCCTCCATGCATTCATAAACTCCGGGGGGTTTCCCACAAGGGGGGCCTGCTCCCCTTGTGCCCTTTGTTGGACTCTGCGCAACGGATGCTCAGCGCCCAACATTTTAGGCGCCTGAAATCAAGTCCGCAAGGTAATGTTGCGCTATGAGCAACGAGGCGCCTCGGGAATCCGGGGTCCGCTCGGTCGAGCGGGCGATCGCCATCCTCGACCTTTTGGCCCAGGGCGGCTGGCAGACCGGCGCCGAGGTGGCGCGGGAGCTCCGGGTCCACCGCTCGACGGCGCTGCGCCTCCTCGCGACCCTGGAGCGCCACGGCCTGGTCGAGCGCGACCAGAGGACGGCCAAGTATCGCCTCGGCCGCAGGATCCCTCAGCTGGCCAGCGTGGTCACGGGCGAGTTCGACCTGCGCTACGTCGCGCGCCCTGTTTGCGAGAGCCTGGCCGGCTCACTCGGCGAAACAGTGACCCTCGACGTGCTGGCCGGCGACGTGATCGTGCCGATCGAGCAGGCGACGGCTTCGACGTCGGTGGTGAGCGTGAACTGGCTCGGGCGGCGCACGCCGGTCCACTGCACGGCGAGCGGAAAGGTCATCCTGGCGTTCGCCCCCGCAGCGGTGCGGCAGCGCCTGCTGGGCCACTCGCTCGAGCGCTCGACGGTGCACACCATCACCGACCACGCGGAGCTCGATCGCCAGCTCGAAGCGGCGCGCGAGTCCGGAGTTGCCCGCACGTTCGAGGAGCTCGAGCTGGGCCTGGACGCCGTCGCGGCGCCGGTTTTTGGCGCCGACGGCGAGGTGGTCGCTGCCCTGGACGTCTCCGGCCCCACCCAGCGTCTGCGCGCGGACGACCGGCCGGAGCTGGTCCAGCTGACCCGTCAAGGCGCGGCCGACCTCTCCCGCCGGCTGGGATTTCGGGGGCGGCGCCCCGAGACCGCGTAAGCGCCATAAACGGCCGATAACCGAAATCAACAGCACACCCTGGATCCATCCTTGCAACGGCGCCTGGCGCCCATCATGATTACCGCTGCCTGACGGGCCGCCTGCCTGGCGCCCGGCCGTTTTCAGAAGGGGAAGGATTCATGAAGTGGGGTAGTCTCTTGCGCCAACTCGGCATTGCCGTGGTGGCATTCGTGCTGGTCGCCGCCTGCGGCGGCAGCTCGTCCGGCAGCGGTTCGTCCGCTTGCAGCGAATCGACCGCCAAAACCGCGACCTCGGCATCCGCCTGCGGCGGAATGGACGCGCTGATCGCGGCGGCCAAGGCCGAAGGCCAGCTGAACGTCATCGCGCTCCCGCCCGACTGGGCCAACTACGGCGAGCTAATCAGCAGCTTCACCGCCAAGTACGGAATCACCATCAACTCGGCCAACCCGAACGGCAGCAGCCAGGATGAGGTCAACGCCTTCGACGGCACCAGCAACGCGCCGGACGTGGTCGACGTCGGCCAGGCGGTCGCGCTCGCCAACACCGCCAAGTTCACCCCCTACCAGGTGTCGACATGGAACGACATCCCGGCCGGCGCCAAGGAGCCGACGGGCCTGTGGTTCAACGACTACGGCGGCTACATGGGCATCGGGTACGACTCGACCAAGGTCCCCGGCGGCGCGATCAACGCTGTCTCGGACCTGCTCGGATCAGGTTTCAAGAACAAGGTCGCGCTGGCGGGTGACCCCACCAAGTCGAACCAGGGTCTCAACGGCGTGATCATGGCGGCCGTCGCCAACGGCGGCTCGCTCGACGACGTCAGCAAGGGTGTCGCGTTCTTCAAGCAGCTGAAGCAGGCGGGCAACTACGTCCCGGTGGTGGGCACCGCGTCCACGGTCAAGCTGGGCCAGACCCCCGTGCTCTTCGAGTGGGACTACCTTTCCAAGTCGCACGGCGCGGACGTCTCGAGCTGGAAGATCTTCGTTCCCTCGAACGCCATCATCGGCGGCTACTACAGCCAGGCGATCAACAAGGCAGCTCCGCACCCGGCCGCTGCGCGGCTGTGGGAGGAGTACCTCTACTCCGACGCCGGCCAGAACCTGTGGCTCAAGGGCGGCGCTCGACCCGTGCGCATGGCCGCGATGACCACCGCCGGAACCGTCAATCAGACCTACGCCGCGGCACTTCCCGCCGTGAATGGCACCCCGCAGGTCCCCTCCGGCGACCAGACGAGCAAGGCCAGCGCCTACGTGGTCGCCAACTGGACGGCGGCCGTTTCTTGATCGCAGCCGGTCATCCGGCAGTTGACTCCGCCGCGCGCCCAACTCGGGGCGTGCGGCGGCTCTCCCTTTCCTGGCTCGGGGCGCTGCCGTTCTTCGTTTACGTCGGCCTGTTTCTGCTCCTTCCGACCGCGATCATCGTGGTCGGGTCGTTCACCGCCCCTGGGGGCGGCTTCACGCTGGCGAACTTTTCCGGCATCGACAAGCCCTTCATGGTGAGGGCGTTCACGACCAGCCTCTCGGTCTCCGCGGTGAGCGCGGTGGCGGGCGCCGTCCTCGGCGCGATCCTCGCGTACGCGGTGGTCACGGGCAGGCCCGACGGCATGCTGCGACGCACGATCATGTCGGCCTCCGGAGTCCTGGCCCAGTTCGGCGGCGTGGCTCTGGCCTTCGCCTTCATCGCCACCATCAGCACGGTCGGGTTCGTCTACATCTTCCTTCAGCAACATGGGATCGACATCTACCCCAAGGGGGTGTGGCTGTACGAGCCTCCGGGGGTAACGCTCATCTACCTCTACTTCCAGATCCCGTTGATGCTGCTCGTGTTCCTGCCGGCGCTCGACGGCATCAAGCCGCAGTGGCGGGAGGCGACGCAGAGCCTGGGTGGGACCACCTGGCACTACTGGCGGTACGTGGCAGGCCCTCTGCTCGCGCCGGCTTTCCTCGGTTGCACGCTGCTCCTGTTCGCGAACGCGTTCTCCGCGTACGCGACGATTGCGGCCCTTCTCACCAACGGAGGACCGTACGTGCCGCTCCAGATCCAGGCCCTGCTCACCAGCGAGTCGGAGCAGACGCAGCCGGGATTGGCGCAGGGTCTCGCGTTCGCCATGATCGTCATCGTCGTCATCGTCATGACCCTGTACGCGTTGCTGCAGCGACGTACCTCGCGCTGGTTGCAATGAACAGGTCGCAACGAATCAAGCTCCGCATCTTCCGCATCGTCGTTCTGGTGTTGATGGGCGCCTTCTTCCTCCTGCCGATCGGCGCCATGCTGGAGTTCTCGACCCGCGGCAACAGCGTCGACGCCCCGCGCACCCTCGCGGCCTGGACTCAGATAGCGCAGGACCCGCCGCTGCTGAAAGCCATCGGCGTGTCGGTGCAGCTGGCGATCATCACGTCGCTGGGGATGCTCGTCCTGCTCCTGCCGACAATGGTGTGGATCCGCCTCCGCCTTCCCCGGCTCAGACGCATCATCGAGTTCATCTGCCTTTTGCCCTTGACAGTTCCGGCGATCGCGCTGGTCGTCGGCCTCAAGCCTCTGTACGTCTGGATCAACATCAACGTGACTCCTTCGGTCCAGGCCCTCGCGTTCGCCTACCTGATCCTTGTCCTGCCGTACAGCTATCGCGCGCTCGACGCAGGTCTCGCGGCCATCGACCTCAAGACCCTTTCCGAGGCGGCTCGGAGTCTGGGCGCCGGCTGGTTCACGGTCATGCTTCGCATCGTCGTCCCCAACATGCCCAGCGCCATCCTCAACGCCATGCTCCTCTCGGTCGCCCTCGTGCTCGGCGAGTACACGGTGGCCAACCTGCTCAACTTCCAGAACCTGCAGGTGGCGATCGCCTACCTCGAGCTGGTCAACGCCGGCACGTCGATCGCGGTCGCCGTGGCCGCGCTGCTGCTCGCCTTCATCCTCCTCATGGTGCTCACGCTCGTGGGCGGCCGCCTGCAGCAGCAGCACTACATCCCCGGACAGAGGACCTGACATGGCGCCCGAGACGGCGCGCAACACGGCTGGTGTCGAGGTCCGCCTCGAGGACCTGAGCCGCCGTTACGGGACCGTGGTCGCGCTGGATCAGCTGAACCTCACGCTAGGCCCAGGTGAGCTGGTCGCCCTGCTCGGCCCGTCAGGCTGCGGCAAGACCACTGCCCTGCGACTCGTGGCAGGCCTGGAAGAAGCGAACGGCGGCCGGGTGGTCTTCGGCGGCAAGGACGTCACCGACCTGCCTGCCAGCAAGCGAGACGTCGGGATGGTGTTCCAGGCGTACTCCCTGTTCCCCCATATGACGGCGATCCAGAACGTTGCGTTCGGCCTGCAGCTGCGGCGCAAGACTCCCGCGGAACGGCGCCGGCGCGCGGGCGAGATGCTCGAGCTGGTGGGCCTTTCCGGTTTTGCCGACCGCTACGCGAGCCAGCTCTCGGGCGGTCAACAGCAGCGCGTGGCTCTGGCGCGGGCGCTGGCCATCGAGCCCACCGTTCTCCTCCTGGACGAGCCCCTGTCCGCTCTGGACGCCAAGGTGCGCTCCCGCCTCCGCGACGAGATACGCCGCGTGCAGCTCGATGTCGGCATCACGACGCTCTTTGTCACCCACGACCAGGAGGAGGCTCTGGCCATCGCCGACCGCGTCGGCGTGATGCAGGCGGGACACCTGGAGCAGCTGGGTCCGCCGACCGAGGTGTACAGCCGGCCCGCGACGCCTTTCGTCGCGGAGTTCGTCGGGCTGACCAACCGCATGCCGGGCACCGTCAGGAACGGGGTGGTCGAGGTGCGCGGCACCGACCTGGCGCTGGTGCAGCCGGACGTCGCCAATGGACCGGCCATGGCCCTCGTCCGGCCAGAGGCGGTGAGCCTCACCGCCGACGGCGGGCTGGGCGACGGGCCACTCGTCGGCACCGTGATCGCGGTCGCCTTCCTGGGCGCCACCAGCCGCGTGACCGTCGATCTCGGGGACCTGACGGTGCTGGCCCAGATGCCGACCTCACAGGCGGCGGACAGCCCGGCCGGGACCAGGGTCCGCCTCGCGCTGCGTCCGGATCCCGTGCTGATCCAGAGGGAAGAGACGACCCCGACCGCGTCTTGATCCGGCGACGTTCGTGCTGACGATCGAACGCCGGCTCGGCGCGGGACCGATCGCGCGTGAGGGCGCCCAGGCGCCTTACCGCACCGTTGTCGCGCAGCCCGGCGAGCCGCACGTGATTCGAATGGACCTTGCCGGCGAAGGCGCGCGAGCCGGCGTGCCGCGCGGTCCCGCCATCCTGTGCCTGGGCCACCTCACGGACCTTCACGTCACCGACGTGCAGTCGCCGGCGCGATTCGAGTTCGTCAACCGCGAATGGGAGGACGCTCGGTTTCGCGAGCTGCTGACCATGCAGAGGCCGCAGGAAGCCCTCAACACAAGGGCAGTCGACGCATTGCTGCGCGCGTTTAGGAGCCTGGGCAGGGCGCCCGTCACCGGTGCGGCGTTGGACCTGATCGCGATGACCGGCGACGCCATCGACAACACCCAGCTCAACGAATTCACCAACTTCCTGGCGTTGATGGAAGGCGGAATCGTCAGCCCCGATTCGGGCTCTGCCGGATACCAGGGCGTGCAGGCGCCGGACTGGCCGTCGGACATCTTCTGGAAGCCGGACGGCCCGCGCGACGGCGATCTGTTCCAGGCCGCACGTGGGTTCCCGTCGGTGCCCGGCCTGATCGAGCTCGCGATGGAGCCTTTTCAGGCCGCGGGCGCGGGTCTCTCATGGCTTGGCTGCCACGGCAATCACGAGGAGGTGTGCCAGGGCGTCGGGGTCGTCAACCCGCTCCTCTCGAAGCTCATGACCGGGTCGCGCAAGCCCATCGCGCTTCCGGCGGATGTCGACCGCGATGCCGCGCTCGAGACGTTCGTCACGAATGCCGAGGTGTTCATGGGCGGCCCGGCGCTCGACGTGGCGCCGGATTCCTCGCGCCGCCCGATCAGCCGTGCCGAGTTCGTCGACCTGCACATGCGGTCGGGCGGCCACGGCTTCACCGACTCCAACGTTTCGGCCGGCACCGCGTACTACGTGCGCGACACGCCTCGTGTTCGAATCATCACGCTGGACACGGTCTGTCCGGCGGGCGGCGCCGACGGCCAGCTGGATCGGGCCCAGCTCCACTGGCTCGAGCGGCGCCTCGAAGAGGTGCATTCATCGTTTCGCTCGCGCGACGGCTCCCTGGTCAGGACCCGCAACCACGACCGCCTGGTCGTCGTCCTGTCGCACCACGGGCTGGACACGCTCTCCAACCCGCGCGGCGAGCAGGGCGCGGACGACCTGCGGGACCTCCTCTTTCGATTCCGCAACGTGGTGCTGTGGCTCAACGGCCACATCCACGCCAACCGGATCACGCCCAGGAGTGGCCGCTCCGGCGAGGGATTCTGGGAGGTCACGACCAGCGCGGTGGTCGACTGGCCGTGCCAGGGCCGTGTCGTCGAGCTCTTCGAGGCGGGGGACGGCCGGCTGGGAATCGCGTGCACCATGGTCGACCATGACGGTGAAGGCCTGGCCGGGATCCATCGGGAGCTGGCCGCAAACGTCCCCTTCAGCGGCTTTGATTCCTGGCGGGCGGGCGAGCCGGCTGATCGCAACGCGATCCTCCTCATTCAGGCGCCGTTTTGATCGGCCGCGTTGCGCCTAGCGCGACAGTGGCGTATAGTGCGACAGTCGTCGATGGCCCTTTGTCGAGGCCGCTGAAGAGGGTGTTGCGGACGCGGAATGTGGTGCACGAGGCGCTGACCGGCTTCCTGCGCGCGCCCCGCTACGAGGTTCTGCCGACCGAGGACATCGAAGCCCAGGTCTTGGCCCACGTCCCTCCAGACGTGAGGATCACCATCACCGCCTCACCGCGCCGTGGCATGGACGCCACCATCGACCTCGCCGGGCGCCTGGCGAGGCAGGGCTATGCGGTTGTCCCCCACCTCTCGGCGCGCATGATCCGCGACGGCTCGCACCTCAACGAAATCCTCGCCGCCGTCACGGCCATGGGCTCGCGGGACGTATTCGTGGTCGCCGGCGACGCTCGCGAGCCGGCGGGGGAGTTTCCCGACTCTGTCTCGTTGCTCGCGGCGATTGCGGGCAGCCACGGCCTTCACGACATCGGAGTCACCGGCTATCCGGAGAGCCACAGCTTCATCGATGACGACATGACGATCCAGGCGATGTGGGACAAGCGAAGGATCGCGACCTACATCGTGAGCAACCTTTGCTTCGATCCACGCGTCGTCAAGAGGTGGGTGGGCCGAGTGCGACGTCGCAAGGTGGAGCTGCCCATCTACATCGGCATGGCCGGGGTGGCCGAGCCGGCCAAGCTCCTGCGGGTTTCGACGCGGATCGGAATCGCCGATTCCGCCCGATTCCTGCGTGGCCATTCCAACTGGTTTCTTCGCATGCTTCAACCCGGCGGCTATGACCCGGGGCGCTTCGCCGGCGCCCTGGTGCCCGAGCTGGCGGCCCCCGACCGCAAGGTCGTGGGTCTCCACGTGTTCACCTTTAACGAGATCGAGCCCACCGAGCGATGGCGCCAGGAGATGCTGGCGCGTCTTGACTAAAGGAGATCTGATGGCCGTCACCTTTCCTTCCGACCTCGACATCGCACGCCGGGCTCGTCTTCTCCCCATGCCGGAGATCGCGGCCAAGATGGGCATCCAGCCACACCTCCTGGAGCCGTATGGCCACGACGTGGCCAAGATCAAGCTCGAGGCACTCGCCGAGCTTGCCGACCGGCCGCGCGCGAAGTACGTCGTGGTTTCGGCCATCACCCCGACACCTCTGGGCGAGGGCAAGACGACCACGACGGTCGGGCTGGGCGACGCGCTGGGGCACATTGGCAAGCGCGCCGTGATCGCGATCCGCCAGCCGTCCATGGGTCCGACCTTCGGCATCAAGGGCGGCGCGGCGGGAGGCGGCTACAGCCAGGTGGTGCCGATGGAGCGGCTCAACCTGCACCTCACCGGCGATTTTCATGCCGTCACCGCGGCGCACAACCTGCTCGCCGCGATGATCGACAACTACATCCACCACAGCCTTCGCGACTTTCCGATCGACCTCCACAGCATCACCTGGCGCCGGGTGCTCGATGTCAGCGACCGCGTGCTGCGCAACGTCGTGGTGGGCCTGGGTGCGCCGGAAGACGGCGTGACGAGGCAGACCGGCTTCGACATCACGGCCGCCTCAGAGGTGATGGCGGTGCTCGCGCTCTCCACCTCGCTGCAGGACATGCGGCAGCGGCTCGGACGCATGATCGTCGGCCTCGCGAGGGACGGCAAGCCGATCACCGCCGATGACCTCCATGCCGGCGGCGCGATGACCGTGATCATGCTCGACGCGATCAAGCCCAATCTTCTGCAGACGATCGAGAACACGCCCGTGCTCGTCCACGCCGGGCCTTTCGGCAACATCGCCAACGG
>DASXBJ010000074.1:0-114399 GCA_036491755.1 Candidatus Dormiibacterota bacterium | reverse complement strand
CCGAAGCAACAGGCTGGGCTACGCTCTTGCAGGGAGAACCGACAGATGACGACACTGAGCAACCGGACGCACACAGCGCTGCTGGTCATCGACGTGCAGAACGGCGTCGTCGAGGGCGCCCACGAGAGAGACGCGGTGGTGGCGAACGTCGGGAGCCTGGTCGACAGGGCGCGGCGGGACCGGGTTCCGGTGGTGTGGGTCCAGCACTCGAGCGAAGGGCTCGCGAAAGGAAGCCCGCAGTGGCAGATCGTCCCCGAGCTGGCGCCCGAAGAGAGGGAGCCGGTGATCGCCAAGAGCTACCCCGACTCCTTCGAAGCCACCAACCTCGAGGAGGTGCTTTCGGGTCTCGCGGTCGGCCGCATCTTCGTCGCCGGCGCACAGACCGACCAGTGCATCCGCTCGACGCTGCACGGCGCGCTCGTGAGGGGCTACGACGTGACGCTCGTCAGCGACGCCCACACGACGGAGGACCAGACGGAGTGGGGAGCGCCGCCGCCGGACAAG
Organism: Candidatus Dormiibacterota bacterium; assembly: GCA_036491755.1. Taxonomy (GTDB): domain Bacteria; phylum Chloroflexota; class Dormibacteria; order Dormibacterales; family Dormibacteraceae; genus DASXBJ01. The sequence goes on along the minus strand of DASXBJ010000074.1, from coordinate 113,895 downwards.
GTCATCGCGCACACGAACCTCTACTGGACCGACCAGACGGCGCCAGGCCGGACGGCGGGCACGGTCGAGACCAAGGTCGTCGACTTCAGCTCCACGACCTCGTAGCAGGCGCAGGCTCGGCGGAACCCCTCCACAATGGAGGTGAGCCATGCCAGGCCGCATTGACCACCGTTCGCCAGGCCCTGACTTTGGGCGGGTCGCCCCGGATCAGGCCGGTGTCTTGTTGCGGATCATGGCGATCCTCCACAGCGAGCCGATGGCCCCCGCGTTCGGGCGACTCCTGAAAAAAGCACTCGAACCGGGTGACTACGTCCATCTGGCCCATGTCTTCGAAGAGATCAGCGTGCTCGCGCTGCACCATCTCATCCCCGAGTCGCTGCTGTTCGACGCGTTCGCCTTTGATCTCTACTGGGATGAGCTGCGCGAGGACGTCAGGTCGCTCAGGATGCAGACCGGGAACGAGAAGTTCTGCGAGAACTTCGAGATCGCCGCGGATCGCGCTCGCGACTACAGGCGCGATCGCCCACCCAAGATGCGCTGGCACCACAGGCCCGGCGGCGACGACCCGCCACGCACGTCAGGAGGGGGCGGGCTGGACCCGTCCGCTCCACCCGGGGCGCCCCCCGACCGCGAGCGCGGCAGGCGCGAGCACGAGCCGGCCAACCGGCGGAGGAACTAGCGCAGGGCACCGGCTGCAACCAAACGGCTGAACCCCGCATCCAATCAGCAGAAACATGTCTGCCGCATTTGTGATGGAACGGCGCCCCGAGCTCATGTCCAGGGCTGCACACGGCGACAGCTCGTCCTTTGCCAGCCTAATCGAGCCGCTGCTGGATCCTGCCTTTCGACTCGCGGCCGTGATGCTCGAAGATCGCTCGGCGGCGGAGGACGCCGTCCAGGAGGCATCGATCAAGGCCTGGCGGAAGATTCGCCAGCTGCGCGGCGATGTCGCCTCGCTCAGGCCATGGTTCCTTTCCATCGTCGCCAACGAATGCCGCATGACGAGACGGCGTCGATGGTGGTCGGTGGTCCGGATGGCCGAGGTGCCCCCAGAGTCCGATTCGACGGAGCAGACGGCCGGGGCCATGTCTACCGACCTGCGCCGTGCGCTCATCCAGCTCGCTCCCTCCGATCGCGTCCCGTTGGTTCTGCATTTCTATCTCGACCTGCCGCTTGACGAGGTGGCGCGGGCGCTGGGCGTTTCGCCATCCGCGGCGAAGTCGCGCATCTACCGCGCCGCCAGGCGGCTGCGTTCCAATCTCACGCTCGAGGAGGTGTTCTGAGGTGAGCGATAAGAGCTTTAGGCGCGAGCTGAACGCTGCCATGGACGAGATGACAGCGGCGCCGAGCCCCGCCCTCCGTGACCGCGTCCGTGCTTCGCTGGCGGAGGCGGCTCCTGAGCGCCGGGGGCCGTTCTGGATCGCCGGGCTGGTGGCCGCGGCCATCGCGGTGACCATCATCGGCGTCCTGTTCGTGGCCAATCCCGGCAACCGGCATCCAGTCTCCGTGCCGGCGGGTTCGACCGGCCCGAGTCCGACACCGACCGCCCAGCCGACGGCGACGGCATTCACGTGCTCAACCAACCCGATCAGCGCGTCGTCGCCCTCGACGGCGGTCATTCCGATCGACGCCTTGAGGACGGGCGCGCACCCGGGATACGACCGTCTGACCGTGGAGTTCGCCGGCGGCGAGCCCAGCAGCACGACTGCGCAGCCCCAATCGGGAACCACGTTCACCCTGTCGCCCAGCGGCCAGCCGGTCACTTTGGCGGGGCAGAACGGCATTCTCATCACGCTGCACGGCACCGACCTCCACACCGACTACCAGGGGCCGCTGGACATCGTGACCGGCTACACCGGCCTGGTGGAGGTCAGGCGGGTGCAGGATTTCGAAGGCGTCGTGCAGCTTGCGCTCGGCGTCAACGGTCCGGTGTGCTTCCAGGCGTCGTCGCTGACGAATCCCACCCGCCTGGTGATCGACGTTCAGGCCGGCTGAAGCAGCACGGCCGATGCGGGGTGTGGAAGATCTACGAGTGTCCAGGGCCGTACATTGATGAGAACCAGTCGGCCTGCTCAAGGAGACCGCAATGTCCACGCTCGCGTCCGACCCGGAAGAGACAACGCAATGGGAGAAGGTCCGGCCGCGCCACATCACACCGGAGCAATGGAAGAGGTTCGAGGGCTATACGGCCGAGATCTTCGAGGCGTTTGGCATGGATCTCGACACGCCCGGGACGCTCACGACGCCGACCCGCCATCTTCGTGCGATGTACGACGCCACGACCGGATATGAGGGCGACCCGAAGCTCCTTACCGCGTTTCCGACCGAGTGCCTGGGCGGTCCTGACTGCAGCATCAGCCAGGTCATCGAGGGGCCGATCGAGTTCTTCTCGCTGTGCGAGCACCACGCATTGCCATTCCACGGCCACGCGTACATCGGCTACATCGCGCACGAGGAGATCATCGGCATCTCGAAGCTGACCCGCCTCGTGCGCGTGTTCTCGCGGCGATTCACGGTCCAGGAGCGGGTGGGCGTTGAGATCGCCGATGCGCTCGTGCGCGTCCTTAGGCCACACGGTGTCGCCGTCCACCTCAACGCCATGCACCTGTGCACGCAGATGCGCGGCGTTCGCGAAGGCCACTCGCGGACCTGGACCTCCTTCTGGCGCGGCAACTACGAAACCGACCCGCAGCTGCGCACGGAGTTCCTCCAGGCGGTTCAGCACTCCGACCACTGAGCGCGCTCGACCCGTTCGAGGTCATCTACGAGGACGGCGCGCTGCCGGGCTACCCGCTGCCCGGCGAGCTGGAGCGGCTGTACGGCAGGCTCGGCTTCGCCCAGACCGCCCTCTATTCGAACTTCGTGTCCTCGATCGACGGCGTGGTGACGCTGGGCTCCAACCCCTCAGCCGGTTCAGTGATCAGCGGCCGCAACAAGGCTGACCGGTTTCTCATGGGCTTGCTGCGGGCGTGCGCCGACGCGGTCCTCCTCGGCGCCGGCACACTTCGCGCCACGCCCGGACATCACTGGACCCCACAGCACATATTCCCCGACATGGCGACCGCCTTTGCTCAGCTGCGCCTGTCGCTGGGGCGACACGCCGACCCTCGCCTGGTTCTCCTGACAGCGGGCGGCAACCTGGACACGAGGCATCCCGCCGTGGTTGGAGGCGCGACGATCGTCACCACCGAGGCGGGCGCAAAGTCCCTGCCGGCCCTGCCGGATTCGTGTGACATCCTGGAGGTGGGGAGGAGCGGACCCGTCGACGTGCGGCGGGCAGTGGAGGAGCTACGCGCCCGCGGGCACCGGGCGATCCTGTCCGAGGGCGGGCCTCACGTGATGGGCGAGCTGGTCAGGCTGGGCCTGGTCGACGACCTGTTCCTCACGATCTCACCCGTGGTCGCCGGCCGCGATCGGGAGCAGCGGCTGGGCATGGTCGCCGGCGTGGAGTTCCTGCCCGACGGTGGACGCTGGGAACGCCTGGCGAGCGTCCGCCGGCAGGGCGAGTTCCTGTTCTTGCGCTACCGCTCAGGCGCAGCTGTCGGGGCCGAGCAGCAGGGGCGCTGAGTAGGCGACCGCAGGCACCTGGCTGACGGCCACCAACGCCGCGGACTTCAGGCCAGCCGGAAGCGTGACGATGAATTTGTCCCGCGGGATCACCACGGCATACCCGGGCGGCGTGTAGGCCGGCGGGCCAGGCAGGTCCGTGGTCTGGCCGGTGCACCGGTCGAAGAGCTTGAAAGTGTAGGAGACCGGCACCTTTTGCTGGGCCGAGAAATATATCGCCACCTCGACGCTGCAGGAGCTGAGAGTGCAGGCGGTGGCGGTCTCCGGAGTGATGCCGGCGCCGATTGGGCACGGGGTCGCGGTGGAGCAGAACTGCACCTTGGTGATCTGGTCGGCGCTGGTCGGCGAGAAGGTGGGCACCGCCAGGGCGGCTCCACCGGTGGGGCTCGGGCTGGTCTTCGGCGAAGCCTTGGGCGAGCTCTTCGGAGTCGTTCCCGGTGACGCAGTTGCGGTCGGGCCCCCGTTCGAGCCGGTTCCGCGGTGGGTGAGGGCGAACGCGAGGATTCCGAGCAGCAGGATCACGACCACCGCCGCCGCCGCCGGAATGAGCCACGGGGGACGCTCCGGCGAACGGTCGTCGGAGGGACGCTTCGGCACGGCCGGGCGGTGGATCGGAGCGGGCGCCGGTTCGAACGGGGCCGGAGCGGCGGGAGCCGCGGCGATGAACGAGGGCGGGGTGGTGGCCCTCGAATCCGAAGCCGCGGCGGTCTCTGCTGCTGCCGCACCCCCGGCAGCAGCGGCTGCCGCGGTGGCCGCGGGCACGTAGGAGTCGGCTGGTCCAGCGTTCGGGATCTCCCCGGGCTTCCAGACAGGTGGTTCCACCGGCGTCCAGGTCGAGCCCGGAGGAGCGGGCGGGGTGGGGGTCGGAGCCGCCGGCGCCGGCACGTTGGTCCTGCCTGCCGGGGGGCTGTCGGGCGTCCAGGAAGGGATCGGTGGCGCCGGCGCGGGCGAAAAGGTCTCCCGAGCCGGCGGCTGGATCGGCGGCGCCGGGGCCGGCGGGTTGGTGGTGCTCGCGGCGGCGGGCGCCTCGAACGGAGTTGGCGCCTTGGCCGGCGCATCGTCCCAGGTCGGCACGGCGGGCGTGGCGGGTCGTGCCGATGAAGGGGTAGGCGGCGGAGGGGCCGGAGCGGGAGCCGGGATCGCGGGCATACCGCCGTACGTCTGGAGCGGCCGATCCGGGGCATCGTAGGAAACCGGGGCCCGGATGGGGGTCTCGTCCCGCGGCACGGTCGGCACGAACGGCGCCGCGGCGGCCGCCGGGGCCGCCGGGGCGACGGGAGCGGGAGCCGGCGCCTGCGCGGCGGGAGCCTGGGGAGCCCGCTCCTGGGGCAGGATCGTGACCGGCGCCACCTCCCGGCCTCCGGCGCGCGTGGCAAGCTCCGACTGCGCGGCCATCTGGCGGTCGGGCGCCAGCAGCGCCGACGCCATCTCGCGCAGGGCCCCCTGGGCGCGATCGGCCGCGGGTCCCATCGCCCCGCTCGCCATCGACCGCATCGTCACCACCAGCCCGGGCGGGATGTTGGGTGGCGCCGGCGCTCCCGCGGGGTCGACCCCGAACGCGGCGCAGACGGCCATGCCGCACGACCGCACATCGGCGCGCAGATCGCTCTGGGCCGGAGCTCCGCGCACCGCGGCCGCGGGATGCCCCGCCAATCTCACCTCGCCGTTGCCCGTGATGCGAATTGCGGCGGCGTTGAAGCCGCCCATCGCGATCCCCGCCTCGTGGAGAGCGGCCACCCCCGACAGCACGGCGGCGCCAAGCGCCGCAGCTGCTGGAGGCGTCAGAGGCCCGCGATTGAGGATCGTGCCGAGCGGCGTCCCCTCGTTCGGTTCCACCGCGACCCATATCCCGGCCGGGTCGGTGCCCCACGCAAGAACGGGCGACAGGGCGGGGTGACGGTGCTCATAGAGGCGCTGCATGCGGGGGACGGAGGCGGTGGCTTCCGCGGGGGGCACGGGAATCTCATGCACCACGACGGGCTTGCCGCTCCTGAGTACGGCCTTCCATCCCTGGCCCGCTCCAGGTCCGACTAGCTCGATCAGCTTCGGCTTGGGCTCGCTCTCCGGCATTACGGGTGCATGGTACCCTTGCGGCCCGTGGCATACGTCATCGTTCAGCCCTGCATCGACGTGAAAGATGCGTCCTGCGTCGAGGTCTGCCCGGTGGATTGCATCCACACCGACGACGCGGCAAACATGTATTACATCGATCCCGACGAGTGCATCGACTGCGGCGCCTGCGTCGATCCGTGCCCCGTCGACGCGATCTTCCCGGAGGATGAGGTGCCCGAGCAGTGGCGCAACTTCATCCAGATCAACGCCGACTACTTCAAGAACCGGCACTAAGGCGCAGTTGACGCATTCGGTAACCCTGATACCAGGGGATGGCGTCGGGCCCGAGATTTGCGACGCCACGGTGCGCGTGCTCGAAGCCACCGGGGTGGAGTTCGACTGGGACGTCCACCAGGCGGGGGAGGCCTCGATCGCCGAATTCGGCACGCCGCTCCCCGATCACGTCCTCGAGTCCATCCGAAAAACCAAGGTGGCCCTCAAGGGACCGATCACGACCCCGATCGGCAGCGGATTCCGCAGCGTCAACGTGGCTCTGCGCCAGGCTCTCGACCTGTACGCGCTCGTGCGGCCGGTCAAGGCCTACAAGGGCGCGCGCAACTTGAGGGACGACCTCGACTTCGTGATCGTCCGCGAGAACACCGAAGACCTCTACGCCGGCCTCGAGTTCGAGCGCGGCACACCGGATGCGGTCCACCTCATCGAGGAGATCTCAGCCCTGCTGAAGAAGCCGATTCGCAGGGACAGCGGCCTCTCGATCAAGCCCGTGTCGATCACCGGATCGGAGCGGATCGTGGAGTTCGCCTTCGAGTACGCGCGCAAGAACAAGCGGCGCAAGGTCACGGCCGTGCACAAGGCGAACATCCTGAAGCACACGGACGGGCTCTTCCTGGCCGTCGCCCGCCAGGTCGCGGAACGATATACCGACATCGAGTTCGAGGATCGGATCGTCGACAACATGTGCATGCAGCTCGTGCTGCGTCCCAAGGAGTACGACGTGCTGTGCTGCCTGAACCTGTACGGCGACATCATCTCCGACCTGGGCGCGGGCATGATCGGCGGCCTGGGCCTTGCCCCAGGGGCCAACATCGGCAGCAACGGCGCGGTCTTCGAGGCCACGCACGGCAGCGCGCCCAAGTACACAGGCCAGAACAAGGTCAACCCGATGGCCGTGATGCTGTCCGGCGTGCTGATGCTCCGGCACCTCGAGGAGAACGAGGCGGCCGACGCCCTCGAGGGGGCCATCGCCCGGGTGATCGCGATCGGCAAGAACGTCACTTACGACCTCAAGGAAAAGCGCGGCGACCCCACCGCGGTGGGCACGAGCCAGGTCGCCGACGCGGTCGTGGAGCAGCTGCAAGCCGGCGCTTGAAAGGCGCCTCCGACCAGGTCGTCCGGTTGCGCAAGCTCTGGGACGAGCACACGCACCGGCCATTTCCCGCCACCACGACCGACCCGCGCCACCAGGAGGTTCTGCTGTACGCATCCTGGGTCGGCAGCATGGTCGAGGTTGCGCTGCGATCCGGCGCTCTCGATCCCAACCGGGCTGAGATGGTCAGGACCCGGCGCGAGGAGGGCAACCAGCGCCTGTTTCGCGCGGCGGGCGAGCTCGGCGAGCCGGTGCGCTCTTTTGTCGCCCGTTTGATCGCAATTGAGGATTTGCTGGCAGAATTGCCGGTCGAATGAGACGCGGGACCATCGTCCTGGCGTGTCTGGTGCTCGTCGCGTGCAACAGCAGCGTCCAGGTCGCAACCAACACCGTCGCGTCGGGGACGCGGCCCCTCGTCGCGGCCCCGGACTTCACCGATCAACCCTCGTTCGCCGATCGCAGCGGGAGATTGCCGCCGCTAACCCTGCAGAACCTGTTCCATCCCGGCTATGTGGCGCCTCTGGACCCGAGCAAGGTCCGCACCCTGCTGGTCACAGGCGACATCATCCCCGCCCGCGGCGTGAACTACTTCGCGACGGTCCGCCACGACTTCCTTTGGCCGTTTCGACCCACGGCCGATTACACGCGAAACGCGGACATCACATATGTGAACCTGGAGTCTCCGCTCGTTGTCGGGTGCCCGGTCGATCCGAACTCAGGCTTCACGTTTTGCGGAGACCAACGGTTTGTCAACGGGTTGACCTTCATGGGCGCGAAGGTTGTCAACCTGGCCAACAACCATCTTTCGAACTATGGCGCAGAGGGGATCACCGAGACCGACCAGCTGCTGCAGTCGCACGGCATGCTCACTTCCGGCCTCGGACCGGTGGCGGTGATCAACGTGCGCGGCCTGAAGTTCGGCTTCATCGGCTTCAACGGCGTTGGTCGCGCGATCGACAAAACCGCGCTCCAGGAAGGCATCGCCCGCGCGCGCCAGCTGGCCGACGTCGTGGTCGTGCAGTTTCACTGGGGCATGGAGTACGTGCGAGAGCCGGTGGCGGCTCCGAGCGTGCCGACGCCCGACGACCCCGTGACCATCGGGCACGACGCGATCGATTGGGGCGCGGACATCGTGATCGGCAACCATCCGCACTGGTACCAGGGCATTGAGATCTACCACGGCAAGCTCATCACCTACGCGCATGGGAACTTCGTGTTCGACCAGATGTGGTCGGAGGAAACCCGCGAAGGCGTGATCGGCACCTACACGTTCTACGGCACGCAGCTCGTGTCGGCGACCTGGAAAGCCGTTCGAAGCTACGACTACGGCCAGCCGGTATTCATGAACCAGAAGGACAACGCCACCGCTCTCCAGACGATGGAGGCGGCGAGCGATGAGCTGGCCACCCGGCTCCACGAGCCCGTCACCAAGCCTGTGCCGGCATACCCGCCCGCGCCCGTTTACGCTCCCGAGCACGCCCCGGCCTGAATTACCGTTAAACTCCCCCCAACTCAATAGGGGGTTCCCACCGTCGCAGCTTACGTCCCAGAACAAGGAAGCTCTCGCATGCGTGGCCGGCAGCGCCGCCGGCGCGATCGCTTTGGATTCCTCGTCGCGGTAATCCTTATCGTGGCGGCTGCCGCGACGACGGGATTCGCGGCGGTGAACCGCCATCCACCGATCAGGCTCAAGCTGGCCCACGCCTCTACTCCAGCTGCAGCGGCGAAGCCAGGTGACAGCTTTGCGTTCTCCTCCTTCTGGCTGGCGACCCATCGGCAGCCCGACCTGCCGATCCACGGCCAGGCCGCCTACCTGGTCGATCTCGACGCCCGCCAGGTCCTGTGGCAGCGCGACGCGGAAACTCCTCGAGCTCCGGCAAGCCTGACCAAGCTCATCACGGCGATGGTGGCCGTCGACGATGCCGGCTCTCTCGACCGGATGGTGCAGGTGCCGGCTGCGGTGACCCAGGTCGTCCCCAGCCTGATGGGCCTGTCCGTCGGAGAGCGCTTGACCGTCAGGGAGCTGCTCGCCGGCCTTTTTCTCGATTCGGGCAACGACGCGGCTGAAGCGCTGGCGGGCGGCATCGTGCCTCGCGACCGCTTCCTCCGTCAGATGAACCTCAAAGCCAGGACCATCGGGCTGACCGCGAGCCACTTCGTCAACCCGAGCGGGCTGGACGCCGACGGCCATGTGATGTCGGCGCATGACCTTGTCCATACCGCTGCGTACCTCGACACCTACTATCCCGACCTCGCGACGATCGCAGGGACAAAAGACATCGCCATCCCCGCCACGGCAACGCACAAGGCTTTCTATCCCCACAACGTGAACATGCTTCTCTTCACGTATCCCGGGGCCACCGGCCTCAAGACCGGGCTCACCGACAACGCAGGCGGATGCGAGCTCGGCACGGCGACCCGCGACGGGCGGCACCTGATCGTTGTCGTGCTCAACGCGACCCAGCACTCGACCGCGGACGCGACCGTGCTTTTGAACTACGGCTTCAGCGTCCATCCCGACCTGGCGTTCGGGCCCTTCCCAACCACCGCCCACTAGACTCTTCCGTCATGGTCAGGCTGACCGGGCTGACGGCACTCGAGGTGCTGGATTCGCGCGGCAACCCGACCATCGCCGTCACTGCCTTCACCGACAGCGGCTCAGCGCGCGCGATCGTGCCGTCAGGGGCCTCCACCGGCGTGCACGAGGCCGTCGAGCTTCGCGATGGCGACCCGAAGCGCTATGGCGGAAAAGGCGTCTCACGCGCGGTGGCCCACGTGACCGGAGAGATCGCAGACCACCTGCGGGGCTTCGACGTGCGCGACCAGAGGGCGCTGGACGCCGCGCTGATCGAGCTCGACGGCACGCCCAACAAGTCTCGGCTCGGCGCCAACGCCACCCTGGGCGTTTCCCTCGCGGTGGCCCACGTGGCCGCTCAGGCGGCTGGAGCACCGCTTTATCGCTACCTGGGCGGCCAGGAGGCGTCGCTGCTGCCCCTGCCGATGGCGAACATCCTCAACGGAGGCGCGCACGCCGACACCTCGGTCGACCTCCAGGAGTTCATGGTCTGCCCGGTCGGCGCGCCGACCTTCAGCGAGGCGATCCGGTCAACGTCGGAGGTGTACCACGCGCTGAGAAGTGTGCTGAAGGCGCTCGGACTGTCCACCGCGGTTGGAGATGAGGGCGGGTTTGCCCCGAGCCTCCGTTCCAACGAGGACGCCCTCAAGCTCATCGTCGAGGCGATCGGCAATGCGGGCTACAAGCCGGGCGGCGAGGTCGCCATCGCAATCGACCCGGCAGCCAGCGAGTTCTATAGCGACGGCACCTACACGCTGAAGGGCGAGGGTCGCTCCCTGGACGCTCTGGCGCTGGTGAAGCTCTATCAGGACTGGATCGCCCGTTACCCGATTGTGTCGATCGAGGACGGCGTGGCCGAGGACGACTGGGAGGGATGGAGTCTTTTGACCAAGACTCTCGGTGACCGGGTTCAGCTCGTGGGCGACGATGTTTTCGTCACCAACGTCAAGAGGTTGCGCGAAGGCATCGAGCGCGGCGTTGCGAACTCGATCCTTATCAAGGTCAACCAGATCGGGACTCTGACCGAAACTCTGGACGCGATCGACATGGCCCGGCGCGCCGGCTACAGCTCGGTGATCTCCCATCGGTCAGGTGAGACTGAGGACACCACCATCGCCGATCTGGCCGTCGCCACGGGCTCCGGGATGATCAAGACCGGCGCGCCGGCCCGTTCGGATCGTGTCGCGAAGTACAACCGATTGCTGTTCATCGAGGCCGAGCTGGGCTCCGCGGCCGTTTACGCGGGCCGCACCGGGCTGCGGTGAAAGTCACCGCAAAGTCGGAGCCTTCGGCTTGAATTTGCGCGGATCCCTCAGGCCTTCGAGCCGCGCTGTGCACGCAGGGCGCGAGCTTGGCGCGCGAAGCCCGCTGGCGCCCGATCTGAGCCCCGCCGCGGTCCACGTGTACACGGACCTCGACGATTACGACGCCGTCGCGCGCGGCGAGCGCCGGGGCCACTACTACGGACGAAATTCCAACAGCAACCGCGACATGCTCGAGCGCGCCGTGGCCGAGCTCGAAGGCGCCGAGGCCGGAGTGGCCACCGCGTCGGGGATGGCTGCATTGCACGTTGCGATGCTCGTGCTCGCGCCACGTCCGGCCACCATCGTTGCCACCCAGGAGGCGTACGGCGGAACGATTGCGATGCTGCGGCAGGATTTCGAGCCGTCCGGCTATGAGGTGCACCTGCTCGACCTGAACGACCTCGATGCGGTGCGGCGGGTTCTTCCCGGCGCCGGCCTGATGCTGGCCGAGACGATCACGAATCCGCTGTGTCACGTGCCGGACCTCGAAGCCCTCGCGACGATCGCGCGAGACCATCGGGTGCCCTTTCTCGTCGACAACACGTTCGCGAGCCCGACGCTCTGCCGGCCGCTCGAGCTCGGCGCCACAGCGGTGATGCACAGCGCGACGAAGTATCTCGGTGGACATTCGGACCTCGTCGCAGGTGTCATCGCCGGAAGCGCGGAGACCATGAACCTCGCCCGCGCTCGTTCGGTTCGCACCGGCACTCCGCTCGGCCCATTCGAAGCGTGGCTCGCTGTGCGCGGCCTGCGCACCCTCGACGTGCGGATGCACATGCACAGCGACAACTCAATCGCGCTGGCCCGCGCCATGCGGACCATGCCCGGCGTGACACGCGTGCACCATCCGCTGCTCGAAGATTCGCCGTCATTCGGCGTCGCCCGCCGCGTGCTGCCGCATGGCGCCGGCGGCATGATGGCCTTCGACCTGGAGGGCGGTCGGGCGGCGGTGCAGCGGATGATGCAGCGCTTCGAGATGGTGACGTTCGCGGCCAGTCTCGGCGGGGTGGAGACGACCATCTCGTACCCGGAGATCACGTCGCATCGCTCGCTGACGCCCGACGAACGAGCCGAGCTGGGAGTGGGGCCCGGCACCGTGCGCGTATCCGTGGGGATCGAGGACGCCGGAGACATCATCGGCGACTTCGCGCAGGCGCTCGCATCCTGAGCCCGGTGGCCCGCTGATGGCCGCGTACACGCTTCTGCAGCTGCTCGAGGTCCTCCTGGCGAGCGCCATCCTCCTCTACGGAGTGCTCGCCAAGAGCGCGTCGGTCACCCTGCTCGGCGGCGGGTTTCTGATCGGCAAGGCGATCCTGAACATCCTGGCTCCAGAAGGCGGCACTGTGTACCGTCGCTCCCTGATCGGCTATGCCATCGCCGGCATCTTCGTCCTGGGCGCGATCCTGGCCGTCCACTTCGCCGGCTGAGCGGCCTTTCTATCCTTTGAATATGCGGACGCTCGGCGGGCTCGACCTCACGCAGCTCATTGGCAACACGCCCCTCTTACGCATCTCCATGTTCGAGAAGGAGTGTCCAGGCGTCGAGGTCTACGCCAAGGCTGAATGGTTCAATCCGGGCGGATCGGTCAAGGACCGGGCGGCGCTTTCGATGATCGAGGACGGTGAGCGTCGAGGCCTTCTGACCCACGCCAGGACGATCATCGACTCCACGTCCGGCAACACAGGCATCGCGTACGCGATGGTCGGAGCCGCCAAGGGCTACCGGGTCAAGCTGGTGATGCCCGCCAACGTGAGCGCCGAGCGCAAGGCGCTCGTCACCGCATACGGGGCCGAGATCGTGTACAGCGACGCGGGCGAGGGCTCCGACGGCGCGATCCGCCTGGTTCACCAGATCGTGGCACAGGATCCCGACCGCTATTTCTATCCCGATCAGTATTCCAATCCCGCCAACTGGCGTGCCCACTACGACGGCACGGCCGTGGAGATCCTGGAGCAGACATCAGCCCGGGTGACCCACTTCGTCGCCGGCCTCGGCACGACCGGGACTTTCGTCGGCACCGCTCGCCGCCTGAAAGAGCACGATCCATCGATCCGCGCGATCGCCGTCCAGCCCGAGGATGCTTTCCACGGCCTGGAGGGCTTGAAGCACCTGCCCACGGCGATCGTGCCCAAAATCTGGGACGCGAGCCTCGCCGACGCGGTGTGGGGGTGCCCCACCGAGGCGGCGTATGACCTGGCCCGCGCGTGCGCGCGGAGCAAGGGCATGCTCGTGGGCCATTCCAGCGGTGCCGCGCTGTGGGCGGTGGGCACGCTCGCCCGCGAGATCGGCCGGGGCGTGATCGTCACCGTGTTTCCGGACTCCGGCGACCGCTACCTGTCGACGGGGCTTTACGGAGCGAGTCCCAGATGAAGATCGTCGCGTCGGCCCTGGGCGCGATCCGCGCTCACGGGGCGGAGGGCTACCCGAACGAGATCTGCGGGATCATGCTCGGCCCGCGCGGCAACGGCGCCGTGACCGAGGTCCGCCGTGCTCGCAACGTCATTGTCGACCGGGCTCGTGACCGGTACGAGATCGACCCTCGCGACCACATCCGAATCCAGCGGGAGGCGGACGCCGCCGGGCTCGACATCGTGGGCTACTACCACAGCCATCCCGACCACCCTGCGCAGGCCTCGCGCTTCGACACCGAGCGCGCGTGGGCCGGCTATGTCTACGTCATCGTGGCCGTTCACGAGGGCAAGCCCGTCGACGCCAACGCGTTCGTCGCCGCCAAGGACGGCGGACCGTTCAACTCCGAGCCCCTGGAGATCGCCTGACCGACCGGCCGGCGGCCGGAACAGCCCGGCGCTGGCTGAACCGCAATGTCATCGGCATCGGCATCGCCGACTTCGCGGCGGACGCGAACTACGAAATGATCCTGGCCGTCCTGCCGCTGTTCATCACGGCCGCGCTGGGCGCCCCGGCGATCGCGGTCGGGCTGGTCGAGGGAACCGCCGACGGCTCGGCAGCCGTGATCAAGGTGCTGAGTGGTTGGTACAGCGACCGCATCAGCTGGCGGAAGTCGCTCGCGATCGGCGGCTACGGAGCGACCGGAGCCGGTTTCGCGCTCCTGATCGCAGTCGGCACGTGGCCGCAGGTCGTGGTGGCACGGGCGCTGGCGTGGATGGGACGTGGTTTGAGGCAGCCGATCCGCTCGGCCATGCTCGCGGGGTCTGTGGAGAAGGCCGACCTGGGCAAGGCCTTCGGCTTTCACGAGGCGATGGACACGCTCGGCGCCCTCGCCGGTCCCGCGGTGGCTTTCTCGCTCCTGGCGTCGCACCAGGGCTTCCGGACAGTTTTCGCTGTCGCAGTCATCCCGGGAATCGCAGCGGTGGCGCTGTTCGCCCTGGTCACACGCGATCCTCGGCCCAAAGCCTCAGCCGCCCAGCCGCCGGACTTCAGCCTTCCGGCTCAGTTCTGGCGGCTCATTTTGCCGGTTGGGCTGTTCGGGATTGGAAACTTTGCGACGGCCTTTTTCACACTGCGGGTTGTCCAGATGCTGCAGCCGGAGCTGAGTCCCACGGCGGCGCTCACCGCCGCGGTGGGTTTTTACCTGGCGCACAACGCCGTCGGCACGGCGGTCTCGTTCCCGGCGGGCTGGGTCGCCGACCGCGTCGGGAAACCGCCCGTCCTGGCGCTTGCCTACCTCACTTTCGCCGCCGCGTGCGCCGTCGCGGCGGCGGCCCATGGCTGGCTCGCGGTAGCCCTGCTTGCACTGCTGGTCGGTGCTCAATCTCCGGTCGTGACGTCGGTCGAGAGCTCGCTGGCCGGATCCCTCGTCGAGGAGCGGCGGTTGGGCACCGCGTATGGGGTGCTGAACGGGGTCAACGGCGCCGGCGACCTGGCCTCCAGCGTCGCGGCTGGCGCCCTGTGGACCTTCGTCAGCCCGGCCGCTGCGCTGGCTTTCGGTGCGCTGGTTTGTGCGGCGGCAGGGCTCTTGCTGTGGCTGAGGCGGCCAAACACGTCTAATTGACACGTGCCCAGGCCAATCGTTGCCATCGTCGGACGCCCGAACGTCGGCAAGTCGACGCTGTTCAACCGGATCCTCGGATGGCGTAAAGCCATCGTCGACCCGGAATCAGGGCTGACGCGTGACCGGCTTTACGGCGTCGCGGAATGGCGAGGGCGGGAGTTCACGGTGGTCGACACCGCCGGACTCGACCTGGATTCCGCCAAGGACGAGTCGCGCGCCGCCATCGAGGCCCAGACCCGCATCGCGATCGACCAGTCGAACGTGATCCTTCTGCTGCTCGACGTCCGGCAGGGACTCTCACCGATCGACCGCGACATCGCGCAGATGTTGAGGAGCTCCAACCGCCAGGTGATCGTGGCGGCGAACAAGGCCGATTCGCCGAGCGAACGCCACTTCGCCCACGAGATCTTAGAGCTTGGGTTTGACGAGCCCTCGCTGATCTCAGCCCAACATGGAATCGGCACCGGCGACCTGCTGGACCGCATCGTCGAGGCCCTTCCGCCGCAGGAGGAGGCGCCCGAGGTCGCGGAGAAGGCGGACCGCCTCGCGATCATGGGTCGCCCCAACGTCGGCAAGTCTTCGCTGCTCAATGCCCTGCTCGGCGACGAGAGAGCGCTGGTCAGTCCCATGCCCGGCACCACTCGTGACCCGACCGACACAGAGCTCATGTACGACGGCATCCCTGTCGTCCTGATCGACACAGCCGGGATTCGCCGCAAGTCGTCGAGCCGCGACCGGCTCGAGCGCTACAGCCTGCTGCGGGGGATCAACGCGATGGAGCGCGCCGACGCGGTGCTCCTGGTCATCGACGCCTCGGCCGGCGTGCTCGCGCAGGATCAGCACGTGGCCGGTTACGCGCTCGAGGCGGGCAAGGGGCTCGTGATCGTCGTCAACAAGATCGACCTGGTCGAGCCGGCCGAACGCAAGCCGGCCCACTGGCGGCTGAAGCTCAAATCGGCGTTCAAGTTCGCTCCTTACGCGCCGCTCGTGACCGTCTCCGCCAAGACCAGGGAGGGCATCGGGACCATCATCCCCGCGTCGCTCGAGGTGGTCGGCCAGCGCCGCATCAAGATGCCGCCGCCCGAGCTCAACCGCCTGCTGCGAGAGGCGTTCCTCGAGCATCCGCCGCCGAGCTACAAGGGAAAGCGGCTGAAGCTGGGCTATGCCACGCAGGCGGGCACCGAGGCGCCAACCGTCGTGCTGTTCGTCAACGACACGGGGCTGCTTCACTTCTCCTACCGGCGCTACCTGGAGAACAGGATCCGGGAGCGCTTCGGCCTGGCCGGCAACCCGATCAAGCTGGTTCTGCGAGGCGACGACGGAAAGCGCGCCATGGCGCGCGGAGCGAAACCACGCAAGTAGCGGCGACGGGAGTCGTGGCGTTTACATTTCGCTCATGTTCATCCGACATCGGTCTGACGGGCGGGTGATCTATTTATGCCATGGCTAGCGCGATGAGCTCCAGGATCCTGGTCGTCGACGACGAGAAGCACATCGTCGAGCTCGCCCGCCTCTACCTCACGCGCGAAGGCTATGAGGTGGAGGGGGTGGGGGATGGCGCGCAGGCCGTGGCACGATTCGGCCAGGTCAAGCCCGACCTGGTGATTCTCGACATCATGCTGCCCGGAGTCGACGGGCTGACGATCTGCAAGGAGATCCGCAAGCAGAGCCAGGTGCCGATCATCATGCTCACCGCGCGCGACGAGGTGACCGACAAGGTCGTCGGCCTCGAGGTCGGCGCTGACGATTACCTGACCAAGCCGTTCCACCCGCAGGAGCTCGTCGCGCGCGCGAAAGCCCTGCTGCGCCGGGCGAAGATCGAGCCCGACCAGCCGAAGCTCATCCGAGCCGGCAAGCTGGAAATCGACCTGGAGCGCCACGAGGTTCGTCATGGCACGGCCAGAGTGCAGCTCCGGCCCAAGGAGTTCGACCTGCTGGCGCTGCTCGCTCGCCACCCCGGCCGCGTGTTCCAGCGCAGCGAGCTGCTCGACCTCGTGTGGGGCTATGACTTCCCCGGCTACACGCGAACCGTCGACGTCCACGTGCAGCAGGTGCGCGAGAAGCTGGCCGGGGCCGCCATCAGCGACCCGAGCATCCAGACCGTGTGGGGCGTCGGATACCGCCTGGAGCTGGCAGCGAGCTGAGCCTGCGACTCCGCCTGCTCGCGGCCGCGGCCGGCATCGTCGCCGTCAGCCTGCTCCTGGCCGGCGCCCTCACCTGGGTCCTCGTGCGCGACCTCGAGTTCCGCAGCGTCCAGGACCAGCTGGACCGCCAGATCGTGCCGACGACCCTGCTCGTGAGGCACGAGGAGTGCACGGTGCGCCCGCTCGGTCTCGCCAGCCCGGGCACCTGCTTGCCGAGAGGCCAGGACAACCCGACGGACTTTCAGGCGCGCCTGAATGCGATCGTTCTCCCCACGCTGAGCGGCGACCGCCTGCTGCTGCTCGATGCCCAGCGACGGGTCGTTTTCGACTCCGGGAACAGCCCCGCCATCGTCGGCATGACGATCCCGGTCACCGCGTCGACGCGAGCGGCAAACGTATTCGACGCGCAGACCACGCTCGGCGGCGAAAGCTTCTTTGTCGCGGCGGTCAGAATTCCCCCGGCCCGTGATCCGCTGTTCGCCTCCTACGTCGTGGTGGCTCAGCCTCAGTCGCTGATCGCCTCCACCGCGGCCGGCGATCTCGCCGAACGCCTCCTGGCCGCCGGCGGAGCGGCGCTCGTCGTGGCGGTGCTCCTGATCCTTCTGGTCAGCCGCTCGCTCACCCGCCCTCTCACCCAGCTCGCCGCCGCCGCCGAGGACATCGCGGCCGGCAACTACTCGCGGCGCGTCGGCATCAAGGGCCAGGACGAGATCGGGATGCTCGGATCCGCGTTCAACCGCATGGCCGAGGCGGTCGAGCGCGCACGGAGGATCCAGCGCGACTTTCTGGCCAACGTGTCGCACGAGCTGAAGACACCGCTCACGAGCCTCATCGGATTCAGCCAGGCGCTGGTCGATGGCAGCCTGCTCGGGGAAGCCGAGCGCATTCGCGCGGCCACCATCGTCCACGAGGAGTCGGAGCGCGTCCTGCGGATGGCGCAGGAGCTGCTGGACCTGGCACGGGTGGAGGCCGGCTCGATCTCCATGCACATCACCGCCGTCGACCTGGGCGGCCAGCTCCAGCAGGAGCTCGAGATGGTGCGGCCGCGGGCCGACGGTCGACACCTGTCGCTGAACCTTGTGGTGCCGACCGACATCCCGCCGGTCGCGGCAGACCCGGAGCGCCTGCACCAGGTCCTTGACAACCTCCTGGACAATGCGGTCAAGTACGCGCCCGACGGCTGCACGATCAACGCCGTGGCGCGGCTGAGCGGCGCGGCAGTCGAAACCGTGATCGCCAACCCCACCGGCCCGCACCGGCCGGACCCTGACCGCATGTTCGACCGCTTCTACCGGGCCGATCCCTCACGCTCCGCCGCAGCAGGCGGCGTGGGGCTTGGACTGGCGATCTCGAAGGAGCTGACCGCTGCCATGGGCGGACGGATGTGGGCCGACTTCGACGATACCGGCAACCTGCGCATCCACGTGCTGCTGCCCGCAGCCCGCGACGCCGGGACCGCCGCCCCTGCCACCGACCCCGCGGCCGAGGTGACGTCGATAGCGGGCTAGGGGGCGGGGGGGACCACCAGCGTGACCGGGTTTTCGATCAGGCGCCTAACCTCGGCCATGAACTGGGCGGCGGTCGCGCCGTAGAAGACCCTGTGGTCGACTGACAGCGTCATCCGCATGACCTTGCCCGGGACGATCTTTCCGCCGTCGACCACGGGGACGTCCTTGATCGCGCCCACCGCGAGAATTGCCGATTCGGGCGGGTTGATGATGGCGACGAACTCGTCGACCCCGAACATCCCCAGGTTCGAGATCGAGAACGTGGCTCCGCTGAGGTCGCCCTCGGCCGGCCGTCCGGAGCGGGCTCGCTCGATGACCTGGCGCGACTCGATCGAGATCTGGACCAGATCCTTCATGTCGGCGTCGTGTACGACCGGCACCAGCAGGCCCATCCCCTCAGCCGGCGCCACCGCAAGCCCGATGTTGATCGATCGCTTGCGCTGGAAGCGCCCGTCGATCCACGAGCTGTTGACCTCGGGGAACTTCTGCAGCGCCAGGGCGCACGCCCGCACCAGGAAGTCCGTCATCGTCACCTTCTCGGCGCCGGGGACGGAGTCTTTGAGCTGCTGACGCATGCTGACGGCAAGGTCGACTCGGGCTTCGACGGTGACCTGGAACTCCGGCACAGTGGCCTTCGCCTCGGTCATGCGCCGTGCGATGGTCGCCTGCATGCGAGTCGGCTCGACGGTCTCGACGTTGGGGCCCGGCGGCCTGACGCCCGCCGGCTGCTGGCGCCGGCGATCCGTCTTCGGCTTCACGCTCGACGCGGCGAGCACGTCCTCCTTGACGATCCGGCCGTCGGGGCCGGTGCCTTTGATCGAGGCCAGGTCAACGCCCATCTCAGAGGCCAGGCGCCTGGCCAGGGGTGACGCCTTGAGGTGCTGCCCGTCCTGGAGCCCGCCGTCGCCCGACGTTCCACCATCTTGTGGGGACGGGGCGGGAGGGACTTCGGCGCTCGGCGCTGCCTCGACCGAGGTGTTCCCGGCGACGGGCTCTTGCTCTCCCGGCACCTCGGCGGGAGCCGCCGGCGCCTTCGCTTTGGCCTGCGCGCGCGGGGGGGCGGCCGGCTTGGCGGGCGGCGACGCGGAGGCGTCGCCTATGCGAGCAATCGGCGCCCCGATCTTGGCCGGCACGCCCTGCTCGACCAGGATCGCCAGCACGCCGTCTGATTCCGCCTCGAGGTCGAAGGTGGCCTTGTCGGATTCGACCTCGGCCAGCACCTCGCCGGTCTTGACCTGGTCGCCGCTCTTCTTCTTCCACTCGACGATCGTGCCCTCCTCCATCGTGTCGGAGAGCTTGGGCATATTGACGTCAGGCATCTTCTGCTCCTCGGAAGGAGAGCAGCGGCGCTTGCCCCGCGGCCTGCCGCGGGGTCGGCTTGGCCGACGCCGCGATGAGAGGAAACCATCGGGGTTTCCTCTCATAACCCTTTACGTCAGGCATCTGATTTGAGTCCGAGAACCGAGCGGACGAGGCGTTTGATGTCCTCACTCGTCGGGATCGACGCCTTCTCGAGGGTGAGGCTGTAAGGCATGGGCACCTGGGCGCCGCCCAGGCGGCGGACCGGGGCGTCGAGGTAATCGAAGCAGCGCTCCTGCACACCGGCGGCTATCTCGGCTGTGACGCCGTAGGTCGCCCAGCCTTCTTCGATCACCACGCAGCGTCCGGTCTTCTTGACTGACTCGACGATCGGCTGCCAGTCGATGGGCCGGATCGAGCGCAGGTCGATGACCTCGGCGTCGACGTCGTCCTCCTCCAGCTGCTTGGCGGCCTCGTTGGCGAGCACCGCCATCCGCGACACGCCGACGATGGTCACGTCCGAGCCCGTGCGCCGGATGGCCGCCTTGCCGATGGGCGTCGTGTAGTCGCCGGCCGGCACGACGCCGCGCACGTTGTACAGGCTCATCGACTCCAGGAACATCACCGGATTGTCGGAACGGATGGCTGACTTGAGCAGGCCCTTGGCGTCCTCCGGCGTGGTGGGTGCCACGACCAGGAGCCCGGGGATCAGCCCGTAGATGACCTCGAGGCTGTGCGAGTGCTGCGCAGACAGCTGGTGGCCGGCGCCGCCGGGCATTCGGATCACCATCGGCACGCTCGATTCGCCGCCGAACATGTATCGGATCTTCGCCGCGTTGTTGACGATCTGGTCGTACGCCACCAGGGAGAAGTTGATCGTCATGAGCTCCACCACCGGGCGAAGTCCCAGCATCGCGGCCCCAATGGCCGTGCCGACGATCACCTCCTCGGCAATCGGCGCATCCACCACACGCTGCGGTCCAAAGCGGTCGAGCAGGCCCTCGGTCACGCGGTAAGCGCCGCCGAATTTGCCGATGTCCTCGCCAATGAGGAAGATCGAGTCGTCGCGCTCCATCTCCTCGGCCAGGGCCTCACGCAGCGCCACGCGATAGAGCTTCTCCTCGGCCGGGGCGGCGACCTGCGTTGCCATCAGATGGGCTCCGCGCGGAGCTCGGGGCGGTCGTCCCACTCTCCCGCGTACGAGTATTTGTAGAGGTCCTCGGGGCTGGGGTCCGGGCTCGAATCGGCGAACTCGATGATGTCGCGGACCTCCTGGTCGATATCCACGCGCACCTGCTTGAAGTATTCCTCGTCGGCGAGCCCGCTCTCTTCGAGCTCGTGCTCGAAAGCGACGATCGGGTCCGACTTGCGAAACTTCTCTTTGTCCTCGGCGGGCCGGTACTTGTCCGGGTCGACGACCGAGTGGCCCTTGAACCGGTAGCAAAGGGCCTCGATGAATCGCGGCTGGGAGTCGGCGCGAGTTTTCTCCACGACCTCGCTCGTCCGCAGCATGACCTCGCGCAGATTCATGCCGTCGATCTGGATGGACTGCATGTCGTACGCGCAAGCCTTCTTGTATATGTCGGCGACCGCTGAGGCCGCCTCCACCGGCGTGCCCATGCCGTACCGGTTGTTGACGCAGAACCACACGACCGGCAGGTCGAAGACCTTCGACATGTTGAGCGACTCGTGGAAGGCGCCAATGTTGGTGGCGCCGTCGCCGAACATGCAAAACACAACGTCCTTCTCCTGGCGGTACCTCACCGCCCAGCCGCCTCCGACGGCCAGGGGCAGATGGCCGCCGACGATGCCGTAGCCGCCCATGAAACGCAGCTTCTGGTCGAACATGTGCATCGAGCCGCCGCGCCCGTGCGACGTGCCGGTCTCCCTGCCGAACAGCTCCGCCATGACAGCCTTGGGGTCGACCCCGCGCGCGATCGCGTGGCCGTGCTCGCGGTAGCTCGTGAAGATGTAATCGTTGGCCTTGAGGGCCTGGATGCCACCGACCACGGTGGCCTCCTCGCCGATGTTCAGGTGGCAGTAGCCGCCGATCTTGGCCTTGGTGTACTGCTCCTGGGCGCGCTCCTCGAAGCGCCGGATGAGCTGCATCTGGCGGTGGAGGCCGAGCAGGAAGTCGCGATTGCCCTTGTTGAGCTCCATCGATTTCGGCGTGATGACGCGCTGGGAGTGGCCGGCGGGGGGAGCGGGGGGCGGTTTGACTGGAGCGACCATTTGCTTCTCTCGATTTTGCAGTGTTGCGGTGGCCGGCACGGCAACAGGGGTCTCCTTCGCGCTGGCCGGGGAGGCGGCGGCGGAACCGCCGGTGGGGACGGCCGGTCTCTTGTTGGCGATATGTATCGCTCTCCCCTGCGCGGCCAGGGCCGCCTCCATCAGGGATTCAGGGAGCGTCGGGTGCGCGTGGATCGTGAGATCGATCTGCTCGAGCGTGAGGCCGTTCTGAACGGCCAGCGTCGCTTCGGCGATGAGGTCGGTGGCCCGAGGTCCGATGATGTGCGCCCCCAGCAGCTTGCCCGACCCGGCATCGGACAGGACCTTCACGAAACCTTCTGATTGTCCGAGCGTCAGAGCGCGACCGGAGGCCGCAAACGGGAACCGGCCGATCCTGACCTCGATGCCCTTCTCCCTGGCCTCCTTCTCGCCCAGGCCGACGTGGGCGATCTCAGGGTCGGTGTAGATGCAGTTGGGGGCGGCGTGATAGTCGGGCGTCCTGCTGGCATGCCCTGCGATGTTCTCCACGGCGCACACGCCCTCGTACGACGCGATGTGGGCCAGCATGATGCCGCCGATCACGTCGCCGATCGCCCAGACATCCTGCGCGGTCGTCCGCAGCTGGGCGTCCACCACTACGCGGCCGCGCTCCAGCTTCACGCCGGCCTTCTCCGCGTCGAGGCCGTCGGTGTAAGGCACCCGGCCGACCGCAAGGAGCACCTGGTCGGCGTCGACCGCGCCGCCTTCGCCGCCCGTCGAGAAGCGCACCTGGAGCGCTCCGTTGTTCTTCGCCACCGCCGCGACCTTGCTGTCGGTGTGGATCTCGCCGCCCAGCGTGGCGAGGTGCTTCGCGTAGGCCGCGACGAGATCGGCATCGACCATCGGCAGGACCTGGGGCAGCATCTCGAGGACGGTCACCTTGCTGCCCAGCGCCGCGAACATCGCCGCGAACTCCATCCCGACCACCCCGCCGCCGATGACGGCCAGGCGGCGCGGCACCTCGCGCAGCTCGAGGATCTGGTCGGAGTCGATCGTGAGCTCGGCGCCCTGGAGGGGGATTCGGGCGATGGCCGAGCCGGTGGCGATGACGATGTCCTTGGCCTGAAGCCGCTCGCCTGAAACGTCGACCGCGCCGTTGCCGGCAAGCCTCGCGCTGCCCTTGATCATGGCCACGCCGCCGGCCTTCAGAAGGCCTTCGACGCCCTTGACCAGCTGGTCGACCACGGCTGTCTTGCGCTTCTGCGCGGCGCCCCAATCGAATCCCAATTGGTCGGCGACCAGCCCGAACGCAGCGCCGTGCTTGGCCTGGCTGTACAGCTCTGACGACTGAAGGAGCGCTTTGGTCGGGATGCAGCCTCGCACCAGGCAGGTGCCTCCCAGCCGGTCCTTCTCGACGACGGCCGTCTTAGCGCCCAGCTGAGCGGCTCGCAAGGCGGCCACGTAGCCGCCTGGGCCGCCTCCGATCACGACGATGTCAAATGAACCGGCCATAGCTCCTATCTATACAGGGTATCGAAGAAAGTTATGCCCGCGGTTCGGCGGCGGGCGCCGACCGGGCCCCGTCGGGCGCCGGGCGCAGCCCGTTGGGTCGATAGCGGTTGGTTATGGGCATCCGCCGGTCGCGGCCGAACGCCCTCGGTGTGATCTTGACGCCGGGCGGCGCCTGGCGTCGCTTGTACTCGCTCCGGTCGACCAGCTGGATCACCCGCGCCACAGTTTCCGGCCTGTTGCCCGCGGCCACCAGCTCCTCGGGGCTCAGCTCGTCTTCGATGTACCCGCGCAGGATGGGGTCGAGCTCCTCGTAGGGCGGCAGGCTGTCGACGTCTTTCTGACCCGGCTTGAGCTCCGCGGAAGGAGGCTTGGTGATCACTCGCTCCGGGATGGCAGGACTCAGTGAGTTGCGATAGCGGCACAGCTCGTAGACCGTCGTCTTGGTGATGTCTTTGAGCACCGCGTAACCGCCGGCGATGTCTCCGTAGAGAGTCCCGTAACCCGTCGCGAGCTCGGACTTGTTGCCGGTGCTCAACACGATGTAGCCGAACTTGTTGGACAGCGCGTGAAGGATCGTGGAGCGGATGCGAGGCTGGATGTTCTCCTCCGCGACGCCCGGCTCGGTGCCGGCGAACGCGCCTTCCAGGATCTCCTCGAAACCGCGGTGCGCAGCCTCGATGGGGAAGTCGAGGAGCTGCATGCCCAGCGTTTCAGCGACCAGGCCGGCATCCTCGAGGCTTTCGGCCGATGTGTACCGGGATGGCATTCGCACGCCGATGACGTTCTCCGGCCCCAGACCATCGCACGCGATGGCCGCCGTCAGCGCAGAGTCGACTCCGCCCGACATTCCGATGACGACCTTTTGAAAACCCTGCTTGCGGATGTAATCTCGCGTTCCGAGCACCACCGCGGCGTAGATTTCGGCGGGGCCGTCGAGCGGCCGCCCGACCGAGAGTCGGTACGGTCCTGGCGCGTGAGTCTTGACGGCGGGCTTGGACTGGGCGGCATCTGAGCTCGTGATCGTGAGCTCCGTCAGCTCGAGCTCAAGGCGTTCGGCGCCTTCGGCTTCACGCCGGATCGTCTCGTTGGCCCGATGTCTGGACGGCGAGGTCGTGATGTCGCAAAGAAGCATCTCTTCGAGGAAGGAGAGGGCGCGTGCCAGGACCTCCCCATGTGGACCGAACATCACGCTGTTCCCGTCGAAAACGAGCTCGTCCTGTCCGCCCACCGTGTTCACCCACGCCACGAACGCCGAGTAATCCAGTGCGCGCCCGCCGACCATCTCCTCGCGTGGTCCTCGCTTGCCGGCATGGAACGGCGAGCCGTTGATGTTGATCAGGACCTCCGCACCCAGATGCGCCTCCCAGGCCATGGGACCGGAAGGAAACCAGCAGTCCTCGCAGACCGACAAACCGATGCGCACCCCGTTCAGCTCGACGATCGGGCACCGGCGTCCGGGCTCGAAATAGCGCTTCTCGTCGAACACTCCATAGTTGGGAAGGAACACCTTGTGGTACACGGCCTGCACGGCGCCGTCGTGAATGAACGCCGCGGCGTTGAAAAGGTCTCCCTCCTGGTCGACGAAGCCGACCACCGCCGAGATGCCCTTCGTGGCGCCTGCGATGAGCTGCAGCTGGGCCAGGTTGTCCCGGACAAACGACGGCTTGAGCACGAGGTCTTCGGGCGGATAACCGGTGATGGCCAGCTCGGGAAAACAGACGATGTCGGCCGCAGCATCTCGCGCGCGTTCGATCCAGTCCACGATGAGGCGGCCGTTGCCCTCCAGGTCGCCCACGACCGGGTTGATCTGCGCCAGCGCGATTCGCACAAGCTAATTTTGGCCTCCGGCGCTCCTTACCATTGGGTGGCTTGGACTACTTCGAACGGCTGCGCGCGATCTCGACGTCCCGCAACACGCTGCTCTGTGTCGGGCTGGACCCGGATCCGGAGCGGATCGATGGGGGAGCGGCCGGCGCGCTGCGGCACTGCCGGGAGGTCGTCCGCCAGACCGAGGAGCACGCGTGCTGCTTCAAGCCGAACAGCGCCTTTTGGGAGCAGTACGGTCCCGACGGCTGGTCGGCGCTGATGGAGCTCCGCCACGATTCACCCGACACGCCGTTCCTGTTCGATGGCAAGCGCGGCGACATGGACAACACGATGAAGGTGTATGCGCGCGCAGCGTTCGAGACGCTTGCCATGGACGCCGCGACCGTCAATCCGTATCTCGGGGCGGACTCGCTGCAGGAGTTCACCCGCTACGACGGTCGTGGCGTGTACGTCCTTTGCCGGACGTCCAATCCCGGCGCGTTGGACCTGCAGCATCTCGATGCCGAGGGCAAACCCGTTTACCTCCAGGTGGCTGCGCTGGCCGAGCGCGTGAACGCGAAGCACAATGTCGCGCTGGTGGTCGGCACCACCGCGCCGGATCGGGTGGCGGAGCTGCGTCGCGCCAGCACGCTTCCTTTTCTGCTCCCAGGTGTGGGTGCGCAGGGTGGCGATCTCGAGGCTTCCGTTCGCGGCGCGTGGAACGGCGATCGGGCCTCGTGCCTGGTCTCGGCGAGCCGCAGCGTCCTCTACGCCAGGAGTCCTGGGCGCGAGGCGGCGGCGCTGCAAACGCAGATCAACGCCGCGCTGGGAGCCGGCGCTTGACAGAGACTCGACACACCGCCCGCCTCGTCCTGACCGGCCACATCATCGACTCGATGACCCTCCCCCAGGTGATGGACATGGTGATGGACCTGGGCGGCAACTTCACCATCGAAGAGCTCAAGGTTGGGCAGCACAAGACCGACACCTCGATCTGCCGAATGGAGGTCGTGGCCTCCTCCGCGGACCTGCTCGACCGGATCGTGCGACAGGCCAGGTCCCTCGGCGCCACCGCGGAGTCCGAGCAGCCGGTCACCGTGCAGCGTGTCGAGCGCGAAGGTGTGTTTCCCGAAGGCTTCTACTCGACGAGCAACCTCCCGACCGAGGTGCTGCTCGAGGATCGCTGGGTGCCCGTGGAGAACATCGAGATGGACGCGGCGATTGCCGTCGACAGGCGGGCCGGCCGTGCGTGGTGCATCGTCTTCCAGGGCGCCAGGCCTGGCATGGACGTCGTGGTCGGGTACCAGGGTGTGCGCGTGACACCACTGGAGCGATCCCGCCACACGGAGATCTTCAGCTTCATGGGCAGCGAGGTCTCCGCCGAGAAGCCCAAGAAGGTTCTCATCGGGGGCATCGCCGAGGAGATGCGCCAGGCGCGCGCCGCCGGCGGCCGCATCCTGGTCGTGGCCGGGCCGGCCGTCGTGCACACCGGCGCCGGTCGCTATCTATCCCGTCTGATCGAGCTCGGCTACGTGCAGGTGCTGTTCGCGGGCAACGCGCTGGCTGTGCACGACGTCGAGTCGGCCCTTTTCGGCACGGCCCTCGGCATCAACATCGAGAGCGGGCTGGCGATCGAGCATGGCCACGAACATCACATGCGCGCCATCAACCGGGTCCGCGCGGCCGGCGGCCTGCGTCAGATGGTGGACAGTGGCCAGCTCAAGTCGGGCGTCATGAAATCGGCGCTCGAGCACGGGATTGACATCGTCCTGGCCGGCTCGGTGCGCGATGACGGACCGTTGCCTGACGTCATCACGGACATGGTGGAGGCGCAGACCCGCATGCGTGCCGCGCTGGGCGGCGTGCGCATCGCGCTGATGCTGTCGACCATGCTGCACTCGATAGCGACCGGCAACATGCTGCCTGCGGGGGTGCGCACCGTATGCGTCGACATCAACCCCGCAGTGGTGACCAAGCTGGCCGACCGCGGGAGCTGGCAGTCGATCGGCCTGGTCACCGACGTCGAGTCCTTCTTGCGCGAACTGGCCCTGGTCGTGGAAACTGGTGCACATGGGTAAAGGACGCGACAAGCAGGGCCGCGAGGCCAAGAAGAAGAAGAAGGTCAAGCTGCCGGGCGGGGCGCCAGGCGCGGACATCCAGTTTCGGCACCACGTCGTGCCGCCGTCCCCGCCGGAGCCTCAATCGCAGCCGGTCCGCTCGCCGGAGTAGGCCCGCTCGCCGGACGCTAGGACAGGCGCCCGACGTACAGGTTCACCACCTCGTCGTCCTGGAGCAGGTCGGGTCCCGCGCCTTCGAGGCGGTTCTGACCGAGGACCAGCACGTACGCCCATTGGGCATGCCGGAGGGTCTCGCGCGTGTTCTGCTCGATGACGACCACCGCCACGTTGGTCGCGCGGATGGCTTCGATGCGCTCCCAAATCAAGGCCTGGAACCTGGGCGCGAGTCCCGCGCTGGGCTCGTCCAGGATCAGCACCGCCGGGTCGACCATCAGCCCGCGGGCCAGAGCGAGCATCGTGCGCTGGCCGCCGCTCAGGGTGCTGGCCTTGCGATGCGCGGACGTCGCCAGGTCTGGGAACAGCTTGAAGAGCTGGTCGATCCGGTCCTTGACGCCACCCTTGCGGCTGTAGCCGCCCATGTCGAGGTTCTCGCGGATGGTCAGGTCGGGGAAGACGTTGGACACCTGGGGCACGTATGCCAGGCCTTTGCCCACCATCTGTTCGGCCGGACGGCCGGTCACGTCCGCGCCCATCACTGTGACCCTGCCGGCGGTCGGATGGATCAGCCCGGCGATCGCCTTCAAAAGCGTGGACTTGCCGGCGCCGTTGGGACCGACGACCGCCGTGATCGCACCGCGGCGAGCCACCATGCTCACGCCACTGATCACCGGCGGTCCACCATAACCGGCGGTTATCTTCTCGACCACGAGCGCGGGCGCGTCGCCGGCGGCCTGATCGATCAATTCGCGACCACCTCGCCGAGGTAAGCGTCGATCACAGCCTGGCTCGAGCGAAGCGTCTCGAAGGGACCCTCCGCGATCACAGCTCCCTGCGCCATCACGATGACGTGCTGGGTCACGCGCTCGATGAAGGGCAGGTTGTGCTCGACGACGATCACCGAGGTGCCGGAGGCGATGAAGCCCTCGATGGCCGTGGCCATGCGCTCACCCATCACCGGGTTCACGCCGCCCATGGGCTCGTCCAGGATGACGAGGCTGGGTTGCGCCATGCGAATTCGCGCGAACTCGACGAGACGCTTCTGCCCGCCGCTCAGGTTGCCCGCTCGCTCGTTGCGCAGCGCTCCCAGGCCCAACCCGTCGATGATCTCGCGGGCCCTCACCACATCATTCGCCGCGGCCTCGCGCTGCCCCCGGCCCAGGCCGAGCACGCCGCGGATGAAGGTCTCCCGGCCGGCGTCCCACCGCGCCATGATCACGTTCTCCAGGACCGACAACGCGGGCCACTCACGCGGTGACTGGAACGTGCGGATGAGCCCCAGGCGCGAGATTCGGTGGGGAGGGAGGCCCTGGAGCTCATGGCCCTGGAACGTGATGGTCCCGGCGTCGGGCAGCTTGAAGCCGGATATGAGGTCGATCGCCGTGCTCTTGCCGGCTCCGTTCGGGCCGATCAGCCCGGTCACCTGGCCGAGCGGAGCCTGGAACGTGCACTCGTCCACCGCGTAAACGCCGCCGAAGTGCTTGGTGAGTCCGCGGACCTCCAGGGCAGCGGCCGGGGGTGCGGCCACGCTCATGTGGTCTGCGGCGCCGTGGCGGGGGCGGGCGCCGGCTCGCGATCGAGCAGCCGGCGCTCGGGGATGAGGCCTTGCGGTCTGAAGCGCAGGAAAAGAACAAGCACCAGGCCGATGATCACGCCGCGCAGGGCAAGGACGATCTGCGGGTGGCCCGGCACCTCGGGCAGGAATCGGGTCGACTCCTGGACGAGCAGGCCCATGATCACCACTCCCAGCACCACGCCCCGAATGCTGCCCCGCCCGCCCACGAGCACCGCCGAATAAAGGACGATCACCTCGATCGGCGACCACGCCGATGTGTTGAACGCGCTGAGGTAGGCGGCGAAAAGCGCACCGGCGAACCCTCCCAGCGCCGCGCCGAGCACGTAACCCTTGAGCTTCAGCCGGTAGATGTCTCGGCCGAATGCTGCGGCCGCCCGCTCGTCCTCGCGGAGAGTGCGCAGGGCCATGCCGAAACGGCTGCTCGAGACCCGCGCCATGAAGATGTAGGTGAGCACGAACATGACCAGGCTGAGACCAAGAAAGAAATACTGGTAGCTCTTGTAATCGAGCCCCAGCCAGTCGCCCATCGGGTCGAACAGGCCAGATAGGCCGTTGTAGCCGTCGAAGAGAGGAACGTACTGGCCGGCGAAGACATACATGACGTACACGGCCCCGAGCGTGACAATCGAAAAGTAGATGCCGCGCAGATGACGCAGGGCGATCGAGCCGACAACCAGGGCCACCAGCATCGACGAGGCGACGGCGCACAGCACGGCGAGGGGGTAGGGCAGGGTGAAGCCGAGAATGTACTGCGCGGGAGCCAGCGGCGGCCCGATGGTCAGCACGAGCGTCATGTACGCGCCGACTGCGATGTAACCGTAATAGGCGAGGTCGAAGTCGCCCGACCAGCCCCAGATCACGTTGAGACCGAGGGCCATGATCCCGAAGATCGCGCCTTCGGTGAGGATCGATACCAGGTACTCGATCATTCGAAGACGGTTCTCCGCGCATTCGTAAACAGTCCGCGAGGACGGAACAGGATGACGATGGCGAGGACTGCGAACGCGAATGCGAGGTTGTAGCTCGAGCTGAGCTTCCACGCGGCAAACTGCAGGATGAGCCCGACGAGCACGGCCCCCACCATGGTGCCGAACGCCCTCCCCAGGCCACCGGCGACGGCGGCCGTCAGGGTGATGAGAAAGAAGCTGAACCCGAAGTACGGGTTGAACGTGCCCACGCTCTCGGCCAGGATGAATCCGGCATAGCCGGCGATGGTGCCGGCGAGGAAGAACGTGGTCGCGGCCACGAGGTTCGCATTGATTCCCGTGACGCGCGCGAGCTCTCGGTTCTGGGACACGGCGCGCAGGGCCTTGCCGAATTTGGTGTGCGAGATGATGAGGTAGAGCGCGACTGTGATCGCCACCGCCGAGATCACGATCTCCTCGTCGAGCGGGGTCAGCAGGAAGGGGCCGACATGCTGAGGAGCTCCGGCGTCGATGCTGTAGGCGACGTTCGCGGCGCCGAAGAAGATGACGAGCGTGTTCTGGATCATGAACGAGATCCCCAGCGTTGCGATGAACACCACAGTGGGACTCGCCCCGAAACGAAGGAACGGACCGATCACGCTCCAGTACATCAGCACGGCGAGCAGCCCACCGGCTGCCGCCGCGCCCAGGGCGGCCGCGAGCGCGTTGCCCGTCCTCTGGTGGACGACGTAGGCGGCATAGGCGCTGACGGTCAGGATCTCGCCGTGCGAGATGTTGGCGACGTTGGTGACTCCGTACTCGAGCGTGAACGCCACCGCCGACAGCGCCAGGATGGCGGCCGTGACGATGCCGAAGCCAAGCGTCAGCAGAGCGTCGTTCACGCTTTGGCCTGGCCGCCTCCGGCGTGGCAGGACCGTCTCGGCAGAGGCAACCCGGTCAGCCGAAGGTGGGGTGGGGTCCTACGGGGTGGCTGCTGCGAGCTCGGCCGCCGACATGGTCTGAATCTGCTGCTGCTGGCCGCTGGCGGGGTCCTGCTGGAACGCGCCGTACGGCCCGAAGGTGTTGTTGTACTGGTTGTAGTCGAGCGGACCGCTGGCGCCTTCGTAGTTGATCTTCGTCCCGGCTTTGAGCAGCGAGAGGCAGGACGCGTAGGTGTAGCACTGCGTCCCTGGCGGGTTGGTCACCGATTTCATGGCGTTGTTGATGTCCGAACCGTTGATGCTGTTGGCCTTGACGATCGCCAGCGCCTGGCTGATCACCGAGTCATACGCGTAGTTGGCGTTGGCGAGCGGCTGCTGGGTCGAGCCGAACATCGCGGTGAAGTCTTTGTTGAACTCGTCCGCGGCGGCCCCGCTGACTGAGGTGCCGTAGATCGAGATCAGGTGGTCGTGCGCCACCTGGTATGTGATCGCCTTCAGGTAGTCGTCACCGCCCGTCACGTCCGTGCCGACGAACGGGATGGCGAGGTTGTCGAGCTCTTTGAAGTTGTGGAACATCACCGCGGCGGTCGCGGAGTCGGTCTGCGTGAAGATCACGTCAGGGTTGGTCGCGATGACCTGCTGCATCTGGGTCAGGTAGGACGTCTGGTCAGGGGCGATCGTCACGTTGGAGACGATGGTTCCGCCCAACTTCTGAAACGTCTTGGTGATCGGCGGCGGGAACGTCTGCGCGGCGATGTCGGAGTAAAAGACGAGCGCTGCCTTCCGGTAACCCTTCTTGTAGGCGTAAAGCGCCATCGCGACGCCGAGCTGCGAGTCGGATGGGCTGTCCCTCCACAGCCATGGGTTGGTGTTCTTGTCGAACAGCGTGCTGCCGCCCTGGAACTGAGTGGGAATCTTGGCCGACGTGACGATCGGAGCGACCGCGTTGATCTCCTGCGTCTCGGGGCCGATGATCCCGACGACATTGCTGGCGCCGAGCAGCTGGTGCACCGCCGGCACGGCGTCGGCTTCGTCGCACTGCGTGTCCGCATGCGTGATGTTCAGCTGCTGGCCCAGGATTCCGCCCGCATCGTTGATCGCCTTCTGCGCGATCTGCGAGCCCTGGAGCATCGCCTGCCCGAGGCTGGCCAGGGTGCCGGAGAAGCAGGACAGCACGCCCATCGTCACCGGGCCGGTGGGTAGCGTGCCCGAGGCGGCGCTGCTCCCGCCGCACGCGGCCAGCGTGAAGGCGGCCGTCAACGTCAGGGCCAGGAGGCGGCCGCGCCCGCCGATTCTGCCAAATGTCCCAGATTGCATTCGGATTCCTCCCGCGTACCCCGCGTAGTCAGGACGGCGCGACCGGAGCGTAGTGGAGCCGGGTGCCGTTGTCAATGGTTGGACCACTGGGTCAATGTGCCTGTTAGACTCGGCCGCGTGTCTTCCTCCGCGGTCGCGGCGCTGCGCCCGGTGGAACGAAGCCGCCTCTACGAAGACGTGGCGGAGAGGCTGGGAGAGCTCGTCCACGAGTCGGGGATGGACCCCGGCGACCAGTTCCCCCCCGAGCGCGAGCTGTCGCGTCTCCTGCGCGTCAGCCGGACGTCGGTGCGGCAATCTTTCGTGGTGCTCCAGGCGCTGGGTTTCGTTGACGTCCGCCATGGCGAGGGCGTGTTCCTCAGGCGCACCCGAGGCTTCGGCGAGTCTTTGACCAAGCTCGTCGAACGCCGGCGGCGCCTGCCCGACGTGCTGGAGGCGCGCGAGGCGATTGAGGTCAAGCTCGCCGAGCTGGCCGCGGGCCGCCGGACCAAGCGAGACCTGGTCACGATGCGGGCGGCCCTCGACCGCATGGACGAGGAGATGCGCGAGGGCGGGCTGGGCATCGATGGCGACGCGGCGTTTCACCATGCGATCGCGCTTGCCGCGGGCAACGAGATATTGCTGCACCTCGTCGACGCCATGGCCGAGGTCATCCACGAGAGCCGAATCGAATCGTTGAGCGAGCCGGGACGCCCGCCCCGATCGCGCGCCGCCCACCAGCGAATCTTGTCCGCCGTCGAGGCCGGCAGCTCGACGGAAGCGGCCGCAGCCATGCGCAATCACCTGCGCGAGGTGGCGGATGTTTCACTGCTCCGCTGGCAGCCTGAGTCGCCCGCCTAGGCGATGTTCCCTCGTCCGTTGTGGACAACCTTCGGTGAGTGACGCGGCCGGCTGCGTCCGCTGCGGTGGGGCGCTGGACCAGCTCCGCGTGTGCAGCGCCTGCGGCCATCCCGCGGCGATCACCGCGTGGCAGCGCATCGAGCAGCTGATCGACAGGGGTTCGTTCCAGGAGACGGAGCGCCACCTCAAGTCCGGCGATCCGATTGGCTTCACCGACGGCCTCAGCTCCTACGAGAAGCAAATCGCCGCGGCGCAGGCCGCGACGGGGATGCTCGACGCGGTGATCACAGGGCGCGCCCGCTTGCTGGGGCGCCGAGTCGCGCTGATAGTCTTCGACTTCCGATTCATGGGCGGGAGCATGGGCAGCGTCGTCGGTGAGAAGATCGCCCGGGCATTCGACCTGGGCCGGCGGGAGCGCCTTCCGGTCATCGCGGTTTGCTCCTCCGGTGGCGCGCGCATCCAGGAAGGCATGGTGGCCCTGTTTCAGATGGCCAAGACGACCCTGTTCGCCGCGCGCCTCCGCGAGCAGGGCGTTCCGCTCATCACCGTGCTGACGGATCCGACGATGGGTGGCGTGCTCGCATCCTTCGCCAGCATGGGAGACGTGATCGTCGCCGAACCGCACGCGCGGGTTTCGTTTGTCGGACCTCGCGTCCACGAGAAGGCGATCGGAGACGTCGCCCCGCCGGGTAGCGCCGAGTTCGCGCTGCAGCACGGCACCATCGACGCGATCGTCGAGCGGCAGAACCTGAGGCTCGTGCTGGCCCACCTGATTGGCATGCTGCGCACGCCTGCGCTGCGTCCATCACGCCGGAATCGCGCCCCGGAGGTGGCCGCGCATGTCGGCGAGCAGCGGCCGGTATGGGAGACGGTCGAGCTGGCGCGACACCCGGTGCGGCCGACAGGCCGCGACCTTGCGCACCGGGTGTTCGATGACGTGGTCGAGCTGCACGGCGACCGCGCCGGCGGCGACGACGATTCAATCGCCGCATCGATCGCTCGCCTGGCCGGCCGGGTCGTCGTGGTCGTCGCGCAGGACCGCCGGTCGTCAAACGGGGGCAGGACCGGCGCCAGTGGATATCGCAAGGCTCAGCGAGCGTTCAGCGTCGCGGAGCGGTTCAGCCTTCCCCTGATCACTTTCGTGGACACGCCCGGCGCCGCAACTGATGCCGACGCCGAGGCATCCGGGATCACCTCGGCCGTGGCGGAGTCGCTGGCCAGGCTCGGGCGGCTGCGCACCCAGGTTATCAACGTCGTCGTGGGAGAGGGCGGGAGTGGGGGGGCGCTGGCCCTTTCGGTCGGTGACCGGCTGCTGATGCTCGAGAACGCGATCTTCTCGGTGATCGGCCCCGAAGCCGCGTCGACCATCCTCTTTCGAGACGCCGAGCACGCCCACGAGCTGGCCGCCCGGCTCAAGCTGACCGCTGTGGATCTGCTCCGGCTTCGAATCGTGGACAGGGTCCTCACCGAGCAGCCTCCCGGCCACGAGGCTCCGGAGGTGATGGCGGCGATCGTTCGCGAAGCGCTTATCGACGAGGTGACGCGGCTGGAGGGCACCTCCGTCAAAGACCTGCTGGCCCGACGCGAATCGAAATATCGCCACGCCCACGCGGTCCGCGGCCGTCTGAACCTTTTCACCCGCCCATCGTCGCCGTCCCCCGGTGACAGCACCGCGGCCCGGGCCTGATCGTTGGCCCAGGACGCGTCGTTGATGCTGGCGGGCATCCGCGTCCTCGACCTGACCCACGCGCTCGCCGGTCCCTACTGCACGATGCTGCTCGGCGACCTGGGCGCCGACGTTATCAAGATCGAGTCGCCGTCAGGAGACCAGTCTCGCCAGTGGGGACCGCCGTTCATCCACGGTGAGTCGGCGTACTTCCTGTCCGTCAATCGCAACAAGCGCAGCGTTGTCCTCGACTTGAAAACGCCGCATGGCCAGGCCACCGCGCAGGCTCTTGCGCTCGCGAGCGACGTCGTCGTGGAGAACTTCAAGCCCGGTGCGATGACACGCCTGGGCCTCGGCGCCGCCAAGCTGCAGGCGCTCAAGCCGTCGCTCGTCTACGCGTCCATCAGCGGATACGGGCAGAACCAGCCCGAGCTGGCAGGCTACGACCAGATCGCCCAGGGCACCTCGGGGATGATGAGCATGAACGCACCCACGGGCGCGCCGCCGGCCAAGGTGGGAGTGCCCATCGGCGACATCAGCGCGGGCATGTTCGCGACCCATGCCATCCTCGCCTCGCTGGTCGAGCGCGAGCGGACCAGGAAGGGACGGTACATCGACGTGGCCCTGAACGATTCGCTGCTCGCACTTTTCACGTATCAGGCGGGCCGCCTGTTCGCGACAGGCGAGATTCCGGTCCAGGAGGGCAACCATCACGCGACGATCTCTCCGTACGGCACCTTTGCGGCCCGCGACGGGTTCATCAACATCGCCGTCGCGACGGATTCCCAGTTCCTGCGTTTCTGCACCGCGATCGGAGCCCGCGACCTGGCCGAAGACCCGCGGTTTGCCTCCAACGCCGACCGCCAGGCGGCGAGATCGGAGCTCACTCGCGGAATCGAAGCTCATCTGAAGCTGCGCAACCGCGAGGAATGGCTTGGACGCCTGCGAGGCCACGGCATTCCGGCCGGACCGATCCTCGACATCGCGGAGGCGTTCGACAGCCCGCTCGCCTCCGAGCGTGGCATGCGCGTCGAGGTCGAGCACCCTGTCGCGGGAACCATCACCCAGGTGGCGGCGCCGTGGCAACTGGACGGCCACCAGAGTCCCATCCGCCTGCCGCCGCCGGCTCTGGGCCAGCACACGGCTGAGGCGATCGGCGATTGGTTGGGCGCGAGACGTGACTGATCGCTTTGGCCCGCTGACCGGGATTCGGGTGCTCGAGGTTGGCAACTACATGGCGGGTCCTTTCTGCGCCATGCAGCTGGCCGATCTCGGGGCGGACGTGGTCAAAGTCGAGCATCCTGACGGCGGAGACCAGGTGCGCCTGGTGTCGCCACAAATCGCCGGGGAAGGCTCTGCTTTCATGCGGCTCAACCGCAATAAGCGCTCGCTCGCGGTGGACCTGAAGACACACCAGGGCAAGGAGATCTTTCGCAAGCTCGCGGCCCGCGCCGACGTTGTCGTGGAAAATCTTCGGCCGGGCACGATGCATGATCTTGGCCTCGACTACGAGTCGCTTCGGGCGGCGAATCCCGCGCTGGTCTATGTGGCGGCGTCCGGTTGGGGCCAGGACGGGCCGCTGCGCGACAAGCCCGGCATGGACATCATGGCCCAGGCCCGCTCGGGGCTGATGAGCATCACCGGGAATCCTGGAGGCGATCCCGTCAAGGTCGGCGTACCGGTCTGCGACCTGGTGTGCGCGCTGTACGGCGCGCTGGCGGCGACCGCTGCGCTGTTCGCGCGCCGCGAGACGGGTGACGGCCAGTTCATCGATGTCTCGCTGTTCGAATCGGGAGTGTCGCTTGCGGTGTGGGAGGCCGGCGGCTTCTTCGCGAGTGGAAAGGTGCCGGGGCCGCTCGGCTCGATGCACCAGAACAGTGCGCCGTACCAGGCCTTTCGCGCCTCTGACGGATGGCTCACGATCGGCGCCACCACAAGGTTCAACTGGCGCGCCCTGTGCGCCGCGCTGGGTCTGGACCCGTTGCTCGAGGATGAGCGCTTCGCCGATGCGAACCTGCGCTTCAGGAATCGTGAGCCGCTGGCAGAAGAGATCGAGAGGGTCACGACCACCAAGCCCGTGGGCCACTGGATCGAGGTGCTCGATGATGCCGGCGTGCCGTGCGCTCCCATCCAGGACTATGGCCAGGTCTTCACCGATGCCGGTCTCGTCAACCGCGACTTCTTCTGGGATGCGCCCCATTCCAGCGCCGGCACGGTGCGTCAGCTCGGGTCGCCGATGCGTTTCTCGAAAACCCCGGCCCGACGCGACCATGCAGGGCCGCGCCTGGGCGAAAACACGCGAGCAGTGCTCGACGAGATCGGCTACGACCCTGGCCAGGTGGGCGCCATGCTCCGCGCCGGGGTCGTTGTCGAGCCCGGGCCCAAGGCCGGCGCATGAGCGAGGCCACGCCTGAAAGCGGCTCCGAGGAGCTGATCACCGAGCTGCGCGGCAGCGTGCGGTGGATCATCTTCAACCGACCCCAAGCGCGCAACGCGTTGACGTGGAACATGTATGCGCGGCTCATCGAGGTCTGCCAGCGGGTCAACGAAGAGCGCGCCGTGCGGGCGATGGTGCTGACAGGCGCCGGCGGCAAAGCATTCGTCGCCGGGACCGACATCTCGCAGTTCCGCTCCTTCGAGACAGCCGAGGACGCGCTGGCCTACGAGGCGCGCGGCAACCTTGTGATGAGCACGCTGGAGTCGGTCCGGGTGCCGACGATCGCCGCCATCGCCGGCCCGTGCACCGGCGCCGGCGCGGCCATTGCGGCCTGCTGCGACATTCGGATCGCTTCGCCGTCGGCGCGATACGGCTTCCCGATTGCACGCACGTTGGGCAACTGCCTCTCCATGCCCAACTACGCTCGGGCCGCGGCGCTGATCGGCTTTGGCCGGTTGAAGGACATCATCATGCGCGCCCGCCTGATGGACTCGGCGGAGATGCTGGCGTGCGGAATGCTGGCCGAGCTCACCCCAGACGAGGAGTCTCTCCCCGACCGGGCGCAGGCGCTGGCCGAAGAGATCGCCGCGAATGCACCGCTGACGATGTGGGCGACCAAAGAGGCGCTGCGCCGCGTCCGCGACCAGCTCGTCCCGGAGGGCGCCGACTCCGACCTGATCATCGCCTGCTACACGTCAAAGGACTTCCGTGAAGGCGTCGCTTCGTTCCTGTCCAAGCGCAAGCCCCACTGGACGGGCGAGTAGACACACCGAGCTGATTCGCACCCCGCTCGATGTCGCAGCGATCCTTGCCGCAGGGCTTGTCGCGGGCGTGGCGAATGCAATCGTGGGCTCGGGCTCCCTGCTCACGTTTCCCGTTCTGCTTGCGGCCGGATACTCGCCGGTTGTCGCCAACGTGACGAATACGGTGGGGATCGTCTTCGGCTCGTTCAGCGGAGTCGTGGGCTACCGCCGCGAGCTGGCAGGCCAGCGGGCCAGGATCATCGGTCTCCTGCTGCCGAGCGCAGCCGGCGCCCTGGTGGGCGCGGCGCTCCTCCTGGCCCTGCCCGCGACGGTTTTCCACCGCGTGGTGCCGGTGCTCATCCTCTTCGCACTCATTCTGGTCGTCGCGCAGCCGCGCCTGTCCGCAATGCTCGTCCGTTACCGCGACCATCCACTCAGCTTCTTGGCCCTTCGCGTCGCGGTGTTCTTGACGGCGATCTACGGCGGATACTTCGGCGCTGCCCAGGGGGTGATCCTGGTCGCCCTGATGGGCGTCCTGCTCCAGGACACCCTGCAGCGCATCAACGCCCTGAAGAACGTCGTCGCGGCGGTGGTGAACGCGGTGGCCGCGGTGGTCTTCGTGCTCCTGGCCCACGTCGCATGGCCGGCGGCCATCCTGCTCGCCATCTCCAGCACGATCGGCGGGCAGCTGGGCTCGGCGGTGGGGCGGAGGCTCTCGCCCACCCTCCTGAGGGCCTTGATCGTGGTCGCCGGGGTGGCCGCGGTGGTCAAGCTGCTCCTCTGACGCCGCGTAAACCTCTTGACACGTTGACGCAGCGCGCCGTAAGGTCGGCCGAGAAACAGTACGTACGAGTACTGGGGCGTTCTCGAACCAGCGAACCAAAAGGGAGCACCAATGATTTCGTTTGAGCTGACCGACGAGCAACGTGAGATCCGGGAGTGGGTTCACGGCTTCGCGGAGAAGGAAATCCGCCCTGTCGCCCACGAGTACGACGAGAAAGAGGAGTTTCCGTGGCCCGTGCTCAAGAAGGCCGCCGAGGTTGGGCTCTACGGCGTCGACTTCCTGCAGCAGACGTTCGCCGATACGACCGGGATCATGCCCGCGCTGGTCGCCGAGGAGCTGACCTGGGGCTGCGCCGGGATCGCTCTCGCCATCCAGGGCACCGGCCTGCCGATCGCCGCCATCTTCTCCCAGGGCACGCCCGAGCAGATCGCCACGTGGATCCCGGCCTGCTACGGCACGCCGGACAAGCCCGCGCTGGGCGCCTTCGCCGTGACCGAGCCGGACGCCGGCTCAGATGTCTCGTCCATGAAAACCCGCGCCATCCGGCAGAACGGCAACTGGGTGATCAACGGCCAGAAGGTCTTCATCACCAATGGCGGGATCGCCGACGTTCACGTGGTGGTCGCGTCGGTCGAGCCCGAGCTCGGGGCTCGAGGCCAGGCGAGCTTCGTCGTTCCGCCGGGGACCAAGGGCCTGCGCATGGGCAAGAAGGAAAAGAAGATGGGGATCCGGGCCTCGCACACCGCCGAGGTGCTGCTCGAGGACTGCACGATTCCCGCCGAGAACGTGCTGGGAGGCACCGAAAAGCTGGAAGCCAGATTGCAGAGGGCGCGCGAGGGCACCTCGCAGCGGGCTTCGGGCGCCATGAAGACATTCGAGCTGTCGCGACCGATCGTTGGGGCTCAGGCACTCGGGATCGCACGCGCGGCGTTCGAGTTCGCCCTGCAGTACGCCAAGGAGCGCAAGCAGTTCGGCCATGCCCTGATCGAAAACCAGGCCATCGCCTTCATGCTGGCCGACATGGCCACCGAGATCGAAGCCACGAGGGCATTGATCTGGCGAGCTCTCTGGGAAGGCCGCAGCGGCGGGGAGTTCAAGAAAGCGGAGGGCTCGATGGCCAAGCTGAAGGCGGGCGAGGTTGCGGTCAAGGTCACCGAGCAGGCGATCCAAATCTGCGGCGGCTACGGCTACATCCGCGACTTTCCCGTCGAGAAATGGCACCGCGACGCCAAGATCTACACCCTTTTCGAGGGGACGAGCGAGATCCAGCGCCTGGTCATCTCGCGGGCGCTCGCCAGGGGTTAAATTGGCGGTGGCGGTGGAGTCGGCGATCCAGCAGCGACGTGACGCAAGGGTCGAGAAGCGCCGCGGGCGGCTCGCCGAGGCGGCCCTCACCCTGTTCGCCGGCCGCGGCTACAACGTCACGTCGGTCGACGACATCGTGACGGCGGCGAGGGTGTCGAAGTCAGCCTTTTACGAGTTCTACGAGTCCAAGGAGCATTGCTTCCGCGACATCCTCACCCAGGAGGGCGGGGCGCTCATCCACAACGTGCTGGCCAGCGCTGCCACCGGCCACAACCACCACGAACGCCTTCGGCTCG
Organism: Candidatus Dormiibacterota bacterium; assembly: GCA_036491755.1. GTDB lineage: Bacteria > Chloroflexota > Dormibacteria > Dormibacterales > Dormibacteraceae > DASXBJ01. The sequence continues at coordinate 73,519 of DASXBJ010000074.1, read as the reverse complement.
GTATCACCGCCTTTGTGACGTCGTCCTTCGAGCGCTCGTCGGTCGCGCGCCTGCTGATCGTCGAATCGGTCGGGCTGAGCGAGGGCGTGGATCAGGTCCGTCATGAGCTGCAAGCCCGCTTTGCCGGCGCGGTCGCCGAGGAGGTCCGGCACGCCATGGCCCACGATCCCTTCTATGCCGACAAGGACCCGCAGATCTTCGGGCGGGCGGTCGTCGGCGGCGTCAGCGATGCGGTCGGCTACTTCCTGACCCATCCCGGCTTCGACGCCGAGACGCTCGCCCAGAGCCTCTGCCGGATCTTCGCCCCCTGACGCCGCGCTGCCGCGCGCGGGTCTGCTGACTCCCGGTGCCGGACCTCGCGCGAGTCCGCCGCGTCTTCGATCACGACCCGGGCGCCTACCACCGCGGCATGTCATCTCGTGTCAGCGACTGGATGCTGCGCGATGGCCGCAGGAAGGTGGGGGAGAGCGTCCGCGGGCGGGTCCTGGATATCGGCTTCGGCACCGGGCTCAGCCTGCCCCACTACCCGCCCGGCGTCGAGGTGGTCGGGATCGACGCGAGCCTGGGCATGCTGCGGTTCGCGAGGACTGAGCTGGCGCGCCTCGACCGGCCGGCGCTCCTGGTCGAGATGGATGCCGAGCGTCTCGCGTTTGGGGACCGCACATTCGACTCGGCCGCCTTCAATCTGTGCCTGTGCACGATCGGCGACCCTGAGCGCGCCGTACGCGAGGCGCTGCGGGTGGTCCAGCCCGGCGCTCCAATCGTCTTTTTGGAGCACGTGCGCAGCCACCTTCTCCCTGTGGCGGCGGTCCAGGAGATCTTCAATCCCCTGCTGGTGGCCCTGCAGGCCGACCACTTCAACCGCCGGACCCTGGAGACGGCGCGGCGGGCCGGGGTCGAGATCCTCTCTGTCCACCGCTGGTTCGCGGGGATCTTCAACCTGATCGTCGGGCGGGCGCCCTGACTTGCGTCGCGAACACCTGTTTGGTATGATACGGAAGCGAACATGCGTACTTTGAGCACCCAGGTCAAATTGCGCCGGCTGGTCCGCCTCTTCGGCGAGGCCGTCGACCGGCTGCGTTTCGAGCCGGCCGAGCGGCGCACGGCCGCCGTCGTCGTGGCGCGCCTGCTCGACCTGGCCGGCCAGGTCCGCGACGCCTGGGACCGCGAGAGCTTCACCCAGCCGGTCGAAACCGCGCTCGAGCGGTACGTCCGCGACCAGCTGCGCACCGTCGAGCTGGCGATCGCGGGCCTGCAGCAGGCCGGCGCCGACATGGAGCTGCTCCGGAGCGACTTCGAGGGCGCCGCGCTGCCGCTGGAGGTGTTCCTGCGCGGGCTGGACGTCGCGCCGGCCCTCCAGCGCTCGGCTTGAGCACGCGAGGGCCAGTCGCCTTCGCTCAGTATGGAGCGTTAAAGGGCTATTATCACCATCATTCGGTTGGAAGCCAGAGGCGAGTCAGCCTGCTCCTTCCCTCCTTTTTTCCAAGCCCAGGGCGCCTGCCAGCTGATCGCGGGTGATGAGTCCCTCGGCGATGACGCGACCGTCAAGCATGACGACCGGGACGCGCCAGTCGTAGAGGTCAAAGAGGCGGCCGTCGGTGTCGATGTCGGCGATCCGGGGCCGGGTGCCCAGATCCTGGAGCAAGGCTAAAGCGTCATCACACAGGTGGCAGCCGCGGCGCGTCACCAGCACGAGGTCCACGCGCCGAGGCTACATCGGCTGAGCCCGCAGGGCCATTTGCTACCCTCTGATTCCCTCGTGAGCCCCTCTCGCCCCAGCATCTCGGTGGTCATCCCGGCTTACAAGAGCGCGCTCTCGCTGCCCGAGCTCGTGCGCCGGCTGCAGCCCGTGCTCGAGGTGGCCGCAAGCGACTACGAGCTGATCGTGGTCGACGACGGCAGCCGTGACGAGACATGGCCGGTGATCGAAGGCCTCGCCCGGCAGCACGGCTGGGTCCACGGCGTCCGCCTCATGCGCAACTACGGCCAGCACAACGCTCTCCTGTGCGGGATCCGCCGGGCGCGCTGCGAGCTGATCCTGACCATGGACGACGACCTGCAGCATCCACCGGAGGAGATCCCCAAGCTGGTCGAGCGTCTGGATGCCGAGACCGACGTCGTCTATGGAACCCCGGCGGTGGAGCAGCACGGCCTGTGGCGCGATGTGGCCACCCAGGTGACCAAGTTCGCCCTGCAGTCCGCCATGGGCGCCCCGATCGCGCGCCAGGCCGGCGCGTTCCGCGCGTTCCGGACGCGCCTCCGCGACGCATTCGCGAACTACGACGCGCCCTACGTGAGCATCGACGTCCTGCTGACCTGGGCGACCACCCGCTTCGCCGCGGTCCGGGTCCGGCACGAGCCGCGCACGATCGGAGCTTCCAACTACACCTTCAAGAAGCTGGCGGTGCACGCGCTGAACATGCTCACCGGTTTCAGCACCTGGCCACTTCGCCTGGCCAGCATGACCGGGTTCTTTTTCACCCTGGTGGGTACGGCTGCGCTCTTTTACGTGGTGATCCGCTACATCATCAACGGAGGCAGCGTGCCTGGCTTCCCCTTCCTCGCCTCGATGATCGCAATCCTCTCTGGCGCCCAGCTGTTTGCCCTCGGCATCATGGGCGAGTACCTCGCCCGGATGCACGCCCGCTCCATGCAGCATCCCACGTACGCCGTGCGCGAGATCGCCGAGCACAGCAGGACGTCGACCGAGGTCGCGGAAACCCGCCCGGCGACGCTAGGCCCAATCGAACCAGCGGTGAAACGTGTGGAAAGCGCGAAACGGGCGTAGGCCGGCGGCGGTCCATGAAGCCTGCGCGCTCCAGTTGCCCAGCTGAGTCGACGTCAGAAACCTCGTGGCGCCTGAGGATTGCAGCCTCGCCATGCCTTCGGTAGTCAGCCGGCGGTAGAGGCCGGCGCCCCGCGCCGCCGGGAGCACTGCGCCCAACAGAAGCTCCCCCTCACTCTCATCGTTGCGCCGGAAGGCGCTGAACCCAACCGTTCGGCCGGCCTCGCGGACCACCAGGACAAATCCGGCCGGATCCTTCTGTTCGCAGCACGAGCGCGCCCACGACGCATACACCTCGGTGCAGGCGTCGCGGTCCAGGCGGGAGTCGGCGTGGTAGTGGCCGCCATAGTTGCGGAAGCACTCCCGCGCGATCGCCTCGACCGGGTCGATGTCATCGGCCTGCAGGAGCGCGAACTGCGCAGGAGACCCTCCGGTCACCGGCGATCCCACCAGGTCGCGTTCGTAGTAGACCAGCGTGTCCATCAGCTCGAACCCAGCCGCGCCGAAGGCGTGCGTGGCCATCAGGTCCTCCACTGGGCAGCGTGCGATGAGGAGCTGAACCCCGCCGGCCTGGCAGTAGTCGAGGGCCGCACCCAGCGCGGCCGCCGTCATACCGTCCGCTCTCGCGGTTTTCACCCCGAACCTCGCCGACTCCAGCGGGGCCGGCCGGATGCCGGGTGCTTCGACCGGCATCAGACCGTCCCCCGCTTGAGCATCAATCTTCGTGCTCGCAGACGGCCGCGATGACCTGGTCCTGGTCAGACTCGCTGAGGGTGTTGTAAAACGGGAGCCGCAGCAGCCGGTCGCTGATGTCCTCCGTCACAGGACACTGGCCCCGCCTGCCGCCAAAGCGGACTCCCATCTCGGACGTGTGCAGCGGCAGGTAGTGGAAGACGCTCAAGATGCCCTTCGCGGCCAGCCTGGCCATCAGGGCCTGGCGAGCTTCCAGGCTTGGCATCAGCAGGTAGAACATGTGGTACGGCTGCTCGCGGTCAGCCGGGATCACCGGCAAGCCGGCGCCCACCTGGGCCGCCCACTCGGCCAGGCCGGCGAGGTACCGCTCCCAGACCTTCCGCCGCCTGGCCTGGATGGAGCTCCTGGCCTCGAACTGAGCCAGCAGAACCGCGGCCAGCAGATCGGACGGCAGATAGCTGGACCCGATGTCGGTCCACGTGTACTTGTCGACCAGCCCGCGGAAGAAGCGGCTCCGGTTGGTGCCCTTCTCGCGGATGATCTCGGCCCGCTCGACGTACTGCGGGTCGTTGACGATCAAGGCGCCCCCCTCCCCGCAACTGAAGTTCTTGGTCTCGTGAAAGCTCTGGGTCGCCAGGCATCCGAAGGTGCCCAGCAAACGGCCGTGGTACGTCCCGAAAAGGCCGTGGGCGTTGTCCTCGATGATCGCCACCCCCGCCGCACCGGCCAACCTCAGGATCACCTCCATCTCGCAGCCGACCCCCGCGTAGTGGACCGCCACCACGGCTTTCGTTCTGCTCGTCAAGTGGCTCTCGAGAGCTCGCTCGTCGAGGTTGAGGGTGTCAGGGCGGATGTCGATGAAGACCGGCTTTGCCCCACGCAGGACGAACGCATTCGCCGTCGAGACGAACGTGAACGACGGCAGGATCACCTCGTCGCCGGGTTTGATGTCCAGCAGCAGGGCCGTCATCTCCAGCGCATGGGTGCAAGAGGTCGTAAGCAGCGCCCGGGGAACGGTCAGCTCGGCCTCTAAGTACTCGTGGCACCGCCGTGTGAACGTCCCGTCGCCGGAGATGTGGCCGTTCGCGAGGGCCGCTGCAAGGTATTCGTGCTCGCGCCCCTCGAAGCTGGGGCGGTTGAACGGGATCAGCCACCGCGGGGCGCTCATGCGGCCTATTCTCGCCGTCCTGCGGCGTGGAACCGCTACGCCGGCAGGTGCAAAGTCTCCCCCACAGCGATCATCGGGCTGCTGAGCCCGTTCATCTGCTCGATCTGGTCGATGCGTGAGCGAATGTCGTCGGATGGATAACGCCGGCTGGCGATCGACCACAGCGTGTCGCCCGGCTGGACAACCGTGGTCGAGTCGACCTGCGCCGTGCCCCCATGGACCGCCGCCGCCAGGCCGATCGACGTGGCCACGGCGAACCCGACGATCATCGCCCATCGAGCCACGGCGCGCGAGCCGATCGCCTGGCGGCGGGCTCTCGTCGGGCGGATTGCAAAACCAGTTGCGTACATCTGTTCGAGTTGGTACAATAACGAACGGACGTTTGGATGTCAATGCTTACGAACAAAGGTTTGCGCTTGGAGTCCCGAACTGTTACGATGCGCCCAACGTCCCCCCCACGCTCCCCTAACGAACAGTTGGAGAAGATCAAGTTGACAGAACAGCTAACCGAGCGGCAGTCCAAGATCCTCGACTACATCCGCCAGGTGACCCGGACCCGCAACTACCCTCCCAGCGTCCGCGAGATCGGTGAGAACGTCGGATTGAGCTCGAGCTCGACCGTCCACAACCACCTGAACCAGCTCGAGCGACGTGGCCTGATCAAGCGCGATCCCAGCAAGTCGCGCACTGTGCAGCTCGTCCAGGACGTCGACGTCGACCAGCAGCGCCGCAACGCCATCTCCGTGCCGGTCGTGGGCAACGTCGCGGCCGGCGCCCCGATCCTGGCCGAGCAGAACATCGAGGAGCACATGCTGCTCTCGTCTGATTTGGCCCAGGAGGGCTTTTTCCTGCTCCGGGTCCGTGGCGACAGCATGATCAATGCCGGAATCTTCGATGGCGACATGGTGCTGGTGAGGCCGCAACACGAAGCCCCTACCGGGTCGATCGTGGTTGCCCTGGTCGATGGCGAAGCCACGGTGAAGCGCTTCGAGCGCGGCAACGGCCACGTGCGGCTGGTCGCCGAGAACCCCGCCTATGAACCGATCGTGACCAGCAACGTGAGCCTGGTCGGGGTCGTGAGAGGGGTGATCAGGCTCTACCGTTAGAGTCGGCGAAAGCCGCGAACCGTCCCGCCGCGTGCCGTGGGACCCAGCCCCAGGCCTTGGTTCCGGACGCGACGTATTCGGTCCGCTCGACGCCACCAATTCTCCGCAGGGCCGCCAGCACGCTCTCGCTGCCATACGGAACCAGGATCTCGAGCGGAACCGTGTCGCCGCGGCTGACCTGGTCCATGGCGTCCAGCAGCCCCTCGAAGCCCAGGCGCTGGGTCGCGGAGATCGTTACCGCGCCGGGGTAGCGCGAGGTCATCGAGCTCACGGCCCGGCGCCGCGAAGCCGGCCCCAGCAGATCCACCTTGTTCAGCGCCACCACGCGTGGCTTGTCCGCCGCCCCTAGATCGCTGAGGACCTCGTCCACCGTCTCGGCCTGTTCTTCCACCGCGTGCGAGCTGAGGTCGAGGACCTGGAGGATCACGTCGGCTTCGGTGACCTCCTCGAGCGTGGCCCGGAAAGCAGCCACCAGGTCGGTCGGAAGCTTCTGGATGAAGCCGACCGTGTCGGTCAACAGGAGGCCGCGACCCGCGGGGAGCTCCACCTTGCGTGTCGTGGGATCGAGGGTGGCGAACAGCTTCTGTTCGGCGCGGACGCCGGCGCCCGTCAGCGTGTTCAGCAGCGTCGACTTGCCCGCGTTGGTGTAGCCGACGATGGCGACCGTCTCGAGCTGCGCCCGCCGCCGCCCGCTCCGCTGCTGGTGCCGCTGCGTCCGCACCTGTTCGATCTCCCTCTCCAGGTCACGCATCCGCTTGCGAATCCGGCGGCGTTCGACCTCGATCTGCTGTTCGCCAAAGCCGCCGCGAGCCCCGACGCCGCCGCGGCGGCCCCCGACCTGGCGGTCGTACGCGTAGGCACCGATCAGCCGCGGCAGCAGGTGGTGCAGACGGGCCGCCTCGACCTGGAGCCGGCCCTCGTGCGTACGAGCATGCTGGGCGAAGATCTCGAGGATGATCTCGGTCCGATCGAGGACGCGGGTCTTCAGCTCCAGCTCGAGGTTGCGCTGCTGGCGGGGGCTGAGGTCCTCGTTGCACACGATCACGTCGAAGCCGCCCTCCGCTCGCATCTCCTTCAGGGCTTCGACCTTGCCCATGCCGATGAAGTGCCGCGTGTCCACCTCTGTGCGCCTCTGCACGTCGGAGCCGACAACCTCGGCCCCAGCGGTGCGCGTGAGGTCCGCCAGCTCATCCATCTGGTCGCGCACGGTCTCGGGTGTGCTGCCGGGCAGGAGGACGCCGACGAGATAAGCCCGCTCGCGCGGAGCCCTGGTCGTGATCAGAGCTTGAGCTTCCTCATGCGTGCCATCGCCTCCTCGAGCCGGGCGTCGGGCGCCGTCACTGAGAGGCGGAAATATCCTTCGCCGTACCGGCCGAAACCAACTCCTGGCGTGAGGTTGACGCCCACCTCGTCGAGGACGTGGGCGGCGAACCCGATCGAGTCAAAGCCGTCCGGTACGGGCGCCCATACATAAAAGGTGGCACGTGGCGGTTTGATGTCCCAGCCGAGCTCGTTCAGGGTGTCGGCGACGAGCCTGTGCCGGCGGGCATAGATCTCGCACGCAGCCTGAGTCTCGGCCTCCCCCCCGTTCATCGCCTCTATCGCCGCCCATTGCACCGCCTGGAAGATCCCCGAGTCGATGTTGGTCTTGAGCTGGCCGATGAGGTGCACGAGGTCGGCCCTGCCGCACACCCAGCCAATTCGCCAGCCCGTCATGTTGTAGGTCTTGGAAAGCGAGTGGAACTCCAGCCCCACGTCCTTGGCGCCAGGGATCTCGAACAGCGTCAGCGGCCGGTATCCGTCGAAGGCGATCTCCGAGTACGGGGCGTCGTGGCAGAGGACGATGTCGTGGCGCCCGCAGAACTCGACTGCTCGCTCCAGGAACTCGCGGTCCGCCGTCGCGGCCGTTGGGTTGTTGGGATAGTTGAGCCACATCAGCCGCGCCTGGCGCGCCACGTCATCTGGAATGGCATCGAGATCGGGCAGCCATCGGTTCTCGGCCGTGAGCGGCATGATGTGGGGCTCTGCTCCGGCCATCACAGCGCCGGTCACGTAAACCGTGTACCCGGGATCAGGCGCGAGCACGACATCACCGGGATCGACCAGCGCAAGCGGCACATGGCTGATGCCGTCCTTGCTGCCCAGGGTCGGCAGGATTTCAGTGGCCGGGTCGAGAGTGACCCCCGATCGATCTCGATACCAGCCCGCGATCGATTCGCGCAGCTCGGCCAGGCCGAAATACGACGGGTACCGGTGGTTGGCCGGATCCGCCGCGGCTTCCTGCAGAACGCTCACGACTCGCTTCGGCGTCGGCAGGTCGGGATCGCCGATCCCCAGCGAGATCACGTCAATCCCAGCCTGCTTTTTCTCCTGCACCTTCCGATCGATCTCGGCGAAGAGATAAGGCGGAATCTTGCCGAGTCTTTTCGCACCCGCGACGGTCCTGCTCAAGCGGCCTCCCGCACATGATTGAGGATAGCGGCCAGCGGATCCGGCTCGATCTCGAACCATCTGACCCGCTCGTCGCGCCGCCACCAGCGCAGCTGGCGTCGCGCGTACCGACGGTTTGATCGCGCCATCACGCTCGGCAGCTCATCGAGCGAAAGCTCACCGCGGATGTGGGCGAGCGCCTCCGCGTAGCCGATCCCGGTCAGAACGTACGCCGACTCGGGAACGCCGGCATCCAGGGCCGCCTGCGTTTCCGAGACGAGGCCACGCTCCACCTGCCGCCGGCTGCGCTCCTCCAGCCTGCGATCGATCGTTTCCAGCCCGGCGGTCAGACCGATGCGCACCGGGTGCCAGGGTGGCTCGGTCCTCGTGCGCAGACGTCGCAGAGGTGGGCCCGCGGACTCCAGGATCTCGATCGCCCGGACCATGCGCACCGGGTTGCGCGCATCGACTCCGGGATCCGGGTCGAGCGCCAGCATCCTCGCCCGGAGCGAATCGACGTCGAGCCGCTCGAGCTCGGCGCGCAGAGCCGGATCGCGAGGTATGCCGGTGAGGCTGAAGCCGTCGCACAGCGCGTCGACGTACAGCATCGTGCCGCCCTCGACGATCGCCGTCCGGCCGCGGGCGTGAATGTCGTCGATAGCGGCGCGTGCGCCGTGGACGAACTGGGCGGCGTTGAAATCGGCCGACGGATCGACGAAGTCGATCATGTGGTAGCGGACCAGGGCACGGTGCTCGCGGCTTGGCTTGTTGGTCGCGATATCGAGGCGCTCGTAGACCTGCCTCGAATCCGCGACCACAATCTCGCCGTTCAACTCGAGCGCGAGGTCGAAAGACAGCTGGGATTTGCCGATGCCTGTCGGGCCAACGATCACCGGGACGTGATGGGAGACGCTCAGTAGTTTCGGCGGAAGTGGCGCGTGAGCTCTTGCCACTCGACCAGCAGCCGCGTCGGCCTCCCGTGCGGACACGTGACCGACTCGGCTGTGGACTCCAGGTCCGCCAGCAGGCGCCTCTGCTCTGCGATGTCGAGCACGTCGCCGAAGCGAACCGCCGAATGGCACGCCAGGGCCGCGGCTGCCTTCTCGAGCGCCCCGTCCCCTCGGCTTTCCGCCAGGGCCGCGAGCGTTTCCTGGATTGCGGCCGTCGCACGGCCGGCCGGCATCTCCGTGGGCACCGCAGTGATGCGCACGCTGCGCGGGCCGAACTCCTCGTATTCGAGCCCAAGGTTCGCCAGGTCGGCTCGGTGGTTGGACGCGGCGGCGATGAGCGCGGGCTCCATGTCCACCGCTTGCGGGATGAGCAGCGGCTGGCTGGCCCCTCTGCCCGTGCGCATGCGTTCCAGGAACCGGTTGTAGAGCACGCGCTCGTGCGCGGCATGCTGATCCACGAGCACGAGCCCATGCGGCCCCTCCGCCACCAGGTATCCGGGACCGACCTGGCCGATCGGCCGCAGCACAGCGGCGCCGGTGGCGTGGCCGTTTGGCTCGGCCGCCGCCAGTGTCGCCGCCGCGTGATGAAGGGTCAGCTGGGGGCCAATCGTGGGTCCCGCGACCGTATCCTCGGCCGCCACCGCGTGGTAACGAAACGGCTCGCTGCCATCCAGGGCTGCGCGAACGGCTCGCTGCAGCGCGCCGAAGACCGCGCCCTCGTCGCGAAATCGAACCTCTTTCTTGGCGGGGTGCACGTTCACGTCCACGAGCTCGGGATCGATGCCGATGTCGAGGACCGCCACCGGGTGGCGACCGCGCTCGAGGCGGCCCTGGTAGCACTCTTCGAGCGCATAGACGAGCGACCGGGCGCTGATCGGGCGCCCGTTGACCGCGAGCACCATCCCGTCCCGGCTCCCGCGGCTCAGCCGGGGCTGGCTCACCATACCCGCCACCAGAGGCATGCCGACGATCTCCAGCACCTCGGCGGCCACCGGCGCGCCGAATACGGCGCTGATCGCGCGCCTGCGATCGCCGTCGCCACTGCTGCTCACAGCGGCACGGCTCTCAATCGTGAGGTGGAAGCGAACGTGCGGATGGAGCACCGCGAAAGCGCCGACCACCTCCTTGATGGCCGCCATCTCGGTGGCGTCACTCTTCAGGAACTTGAGCCGCGCGGGCACGTTGCCAAAGAGATCTCGGACCTCGATCGCAACTCCGGGCAGAAGTGGAGCCGCAGCCTGCTCGACCAGCTCACCGGACCTGATGCGAATCAGCGCACCTCCGCTCACGCACTCGACATCCGCGACGGCCGCGATGCTGGCCAGAGCCTCCCCGCGGAACCCGAAGCTCTGAATCGCCGCCAGGTCGGCAAGCCTGGAGAGCTTGCTGGTCGAGTGACGGACAAACGCGACGAGCAGCTCGCCCGCCGGTATGCCTGAGCCGTCGTCGCTGACGCGGATGGATGTCTTGCCCGCGCCTCGCACGTCGATCGTCACCCGCCGGGCCCCCGCATCGAGCGCGTTCTCGACGAGCTCCTTAACGACTGACGCCGGGCGCTCGATCACCTCGCCGGCGGCGATCGCGTCCGCCACCTCTGGCGCAAGCAGCAGGATGGAACCCGTCACGTGCCCAGCTTCGCCCGCAGCCAGTAGAGCTTCTGCAACGCCTCGAGAGGGCTGAGCGATTCCGGATCGATCTCCTCCAGCTCTCTGCGCAGAGCATCGGGCACGACTTCCAGCGGCAGGCCGAGCTGCAGCTCGGGGGGCTCGAGAGGACGTTGACGCTCGAGCTCACCCAGCACCTGCTTGGCGCGGGCGATGAGGCTCGACGGGAGGCCAGCGAGCGCGGCGACATGGATCCCGTACGAGCGGTCCGCGCCTCCGGGGACCACGCGGTGCAGGAATCGCACCGTGTCACCTTCCTCGAGGACCTCCACTCGCTGGTTGCGCACCCTGGCGAGCGTTTCGGCCAGGGCGGTCAGCTCGTGGTAGTGCGTTGCGAACAGGGTGCGGCACCCAAGCTTCGGCGAGTCGTGGATATGCTCGACCACCGCCTGGGCGATCGAGACGCCGTCGTAGGTCGAGGTGCCCCTCCCCACCTCGTCGAGTATCACCAGCGAGGCTCGCGTCGCGTGGTTGAGGATGTAGGCGGTCTCCGTCATCTCCACCATGAACGTCGACATGCCCGCCCCGATGTCGTCGTGCGCCCCGACGCGGGTGAAAATGCGGTCGACCAGCCCAACCACGGCGCGCTCCGCGGGCACGAAGCTCCCGCATTGGGCCAGGAGCACGATGACGGCGGCCTGGCGCAGATAGGTCGACTTGCCGGCCATGTTCGGGCCGGTGAGGATGATCACCTGCTCGCCCTCTGGGTCCAGGTCGAGGTCGTTGGCGACGAACACCCCTGCCGGCAGCCCCAGCTCCACCAGCGGGTGGCGGCCCCCGGTGATGCTCAGCCGCAGACCCGCGTTCACCTCTGGCCTTCGCCAGCCGTGGTGGGCCGCGGCGACCGCGAGGCTGAGCAGCGCGTCCGCCGTACCCACCGCCTGGGCGGTGGCGCGAAGGGTGGACGCCGACGCTGCCACGGCCACCGCGAGCGATTGCAGTATCTCGAGCTCGCGAGCGGCCATCCTTTCCTGGGCGGTGAGGACGATCGCCTCCTTCTCCTTGAGCTCGGGTGTGAGGTATCGCTCGGCGCCGGTCAGGGTCTGCTTGCGGATGTAGTCCTCGGGCAGCGAAGCCGTGTTCGCATGGCTGACCTCGATGTAGTAGCCGAAGACTTTGTTGAAACCCACCTTCAGCGAGCGAATGCCGGTCCGGCGCCGTTCGACAGCCTCGAGCCTGGAGATCCATTCGCGCGCGCCGCGCGACGCCTCGGTGATGCCGTCGAGGTCCGCATCGTAGCCGGATCTGATTGCGCCTCCGGCGCGCGTGGTGGCAGGCGGATCTTCGACGAGCGCCCGCGCCAGGCGGCCCGCGAGCTCGGGCTCGGGGCTGACCGACGCGGTCAGCTGCTTCACAACGAGCGCCTGGCATGACGCAAGGGTTTGCAGGACGGCCGGAATCGCTTCCAGCGAGTGACGCAGGGCCACCAGCTCACGCGGTGACGCATGGCCTTGAGCCGCTCGGGCCACCAGCCGCTCGAGGTCGCCGACAGGCTTGAGAACAGCTTCCAGCTGATCCCGCAGAACGGGCGTCGAGACGAGCTCGGACACCGCGCCAAGCCGGAGCTCGATCGACTCAGCGTCGCGCATCGGGGCGCCCAGCCACGCACGAAGCTGCCGGGCCCCAATCGCGGTGCGCGTCCGGTCCAGCAGGCCAACCAGCGAGGGCAGCTCGAGGTTTCTGACGGTCGCCGCGTCCAGCGGCATGGTGGCGTCCGGCGAGTAGGTGCGCACGGTGAACGAGCCGGCCGAAAGCGGGTTCTGGTTCTGCTTCAGGTAGTCGAGGACGACGCCCGCGGCGCCAACGGCGAGCGGTGCGCCGGCGGCGCCCACCGAAGCCGGGAATGCGATCCCCAGGACATCGCGAAGACGCTGCTGGCCCCGGGCAGGGTCAAATCGATATTCCTCGGTCTCGGGCGGGGTCAGCAGCTCCGCCGGGGCCAGACGCTCCAGCTCGGACTCCAGCCGCTCGCGTGGCAGCTGGCACAACAACAATTCACCAGTCGAGACTTCACATGCGGCGAGCCCGGACTCGGCGCCCTTGGTCCAGGCCGCCACCAGGTAGTTGGGGCGCGCCGGATCCAGGTAGGCGTCCTCGACCACCGTTCCAGGCGTCAAGACGCGAGTCACGTCCCGCTTGACGATCTTGTTTTTTGAGGCGGCCTCGACCTGGTCACAGATCACGACCTTGTGCCCGCCGCGCAGCAGCCGCCCAACGTACAGCTGCCAGGCGTGATGGGGCACTCCGCACATCGGCGCTCGGCCCGTCTTGCCCATCGGGCGCGAGGTCAGCGTCACGCCCATTACGGGCGCGGCGACCACCGCGTCCTCGAAGAAGATCTCGTAGAAGTCGCCCATCCGGAAGAGCAGGATCCCTTCGGGATGCTGCTCCCTCGCCTCCCGGTACTGCCGCATGGCCGGGGTCGCGGGAGGAGGCATCCGCTCGGTCATGCCGCCGGCAGACCGATGAGCTGGCCTGCGGTCGCCTGCAGGACCCTGACGTTGAGCACCTCGCCCGCGGCGATCTCCCCGCCGCGAAGCACGATCGCACGCTTGCCCTGTCTGATCCGTCCATACGGCCGGTTCAGCTCGTCGCGCCCTTCGATGAGAACTTCGACGTCACGTCCGATCCACCGGGCCGTCTTGCGAGCCGCGATCTGGCGCTGCAGCGCGAGCAGGTCGTTCAGCCGGCGCAGCTTCTCGGCGTGAGGCACGTCGTCGACCATCCGGTCGGCCGAGTAGGTGCCCGGCCGGGGCGAGTACATCGCCAGGTGCACCACCTCGAACTGGAGCTCCTCGAGCAGGGTCCTCGTGTTCAGGAATGCGGCGTCCGACTCGCCTGGGAATCCCACGATCACGTCGGTGACCAGCCCGATGTCCGGCATGAGGCGCCGCGCCTGCTCGACGATGGCGCGGTAGTGCCGCGTCTGGTATCCGCGCGCCATCCGCTTGAGGATGGCGTCGTCGCCCGATTGGATCGGCAGCTGCAGCTCGCGGCAGACGACGTCACTCGCGGCCATCACCTCGAGGAGCCCAGGCTCCAGGTCTTGCGGATGCGACGTCATGAATCGCAAGCGCCGCAAACCCGGAATCCCCTCCACCGCGCGGACGAGCGCGGCCAGGCCACCGGCGCCGTCCGGATCCCGATAGTCGTCGACGTTCTGCCCGAGCAGGACGATCTCCCTGGCGCCCGCCGCGACCGCCTCGCGGCACTCGCTCACGACGGCATCCAGGGGCAGATGCCGCTCGCGGCCTCGGACACGCGGCACGATGCAGAACGTGCAGTTGTGGTCGCAGCCCTGGATGACCCTCACGAAATGGCTGATTCCAGTGCGACCAGCCGCCGGCAGCGCCTCGCCCTGCGAGTAGTCGTACCGAGCTTCCAGGCCGGCGACAAAGTCCTCGTATTCGCCGATCGGCACGATCGCGTCCACGTGCGGGAACCTCTGGCGCAGGTTATCGCCTTCCTTGGCGACGATGCACCCCGTGACCGCAATCGTTCGCTCTGGCGTCTTCCACCCCTTCAGCTCATGGAGCTTGGAGTACACGCGGTCCTCTGAGGCCTGGCGCACCACGCACGTGTTGAGGATCGCGACGTCGGCTCGCTCCAGCGAATCTTCGACATAGCCCGCCGCGAGCAGGCGTCGCGCCAGGCTCTCGGAGTCGGCGGTGCTCATCTGACACCCAATCGTCCAGATGCTGAACGACCGCGCCCGAGGGGAACCTTTCGTCAGCGGCTCTCCACCAGCAACCTGATTCCCGTGCGCTCTTCGCCGTCGATCGAGATGTCGATGAATGCCGGAATGCAGACCAGGTCAAGGCCGCCCGGGGCAACGTAGCCGCGCGAGATGGCGATCGCCTTGACTGCCTGGTTGATCGCACCCGCGCCAATGGCCTGTACCTCGACGCGGCCCTTGCTGCGGATGACCCCGGCGATGGCCCCCGCCACGGCGACCGGCTTGGACGTGGCCGAAACTTTAAGCACCTCTACTGGAGCGCGCTCGGCTGTCATTGCTGGAACCCCTTCAAACATGTTCGCGATCGACTCTCTGGATGGAAGTTGCTCGGCCAGTGGGACCGTTAATGGTAATCAAGACTGAATTAAAAGTCACGGGTCCTGACGCAACCTGAAATCGGGCCGGCACGGCGGTCAGGAAGCGCTGGACGACGATGTCCTTGTCCATGCCGATGCAGCTGTCCCTCGGGCCGACCATCCCGACGTCCGTCACGAACGCCGTGCCGCCTGGCAACACCCGTAGGTCGGCGGTCGGAACGTGCGTGTGGGTGCCCACCACGGCGCTGACTCGCCCGTCCAGGTACCACCCCATCGCGCTCTTCTCCGAGGTCGCCTCGGCGTGCATGTCGCAGAAGGCTAGGCGGATGTCGGGGTGGGCGGCCAGGATGGCGTCCGCAGTCCGGAACGGGTCGTCCAGCCCTTCCGCGGTGAAGATCCGCCCCATCAGGTTCATCACCAGGACCTGTCTGCCCGCCGCCTCCACGACGCAGAAGCCCTGTCCCGGAGCGCCCGGCGGGTAGTTCGCCGGCCTCAGGACTCGTTCCAGGTTCGGGAGCTCGGACAGGAACTCCTTCTGGGCGAAGACGTGGTTGCCGGTCGTGATCACCTCTGCTCCCGCGGCTCGCAGCTCGGCGGCGATCTTTGCCGTCAGACCGAATCCGCCGGCGGCGTTCTCTCCGTTGACGATCGTCAGGTTCGGCCGCAGCTCTTTCTTCAGGCCCGGGAGAATCGCTTTGACGGCGTCCCGCCCTGGGTGCCCCACGACGTCGGCCACGAACAAGATGCGAAATTCGTCGG
This sequence comes from Candidatus Dormiibacterota bacterium, assembly GCA_036491755.1. Taxonomy (GTDB): domain Bacteria; phylum Chloroflexota; class Dormibacteria; order Dormibacterales; family Dormibacteraceae; genus DASXBJ01. The sequence continues at coordinate 57,911 of DASXBJ010000074.1, read as the reverse complement.
CCAAGCTAGGCGACGTCCTGGCGCGCGAGCAGGATGGTGGTGAGCACGACGCCGACCAGCGTAACCGCCACGAGGACTATCACCGACAACGATTGGCTGGCCTCGACAGCACCCGGCACGGTCTGGTTTCCGATCTGCGCGAACAGTGATTCGGCATAGTGTCGAATCGAGATGGCGGCCGGCCCTCTGCCCAGGCTGGCGATGCCGGCTTCCCAGATGATCACGTAGCCCAGCCCGAAGATCAGGGCGTGCCGGACGCGCAGACCGAAGCCCGTGAAAACTGCGCAATACGCCAGGTTGGCGAGCGCGACCGATGCGGTCACCGCCCATAACGCCGTCGCGCTCGCGCCTGCCAGCAGCACAGCGAGCCATGTCGGCCCGAGGGTCAGCGGAAGCGTGACCGTGAGTGTCCCCGCCAGGGCGACGACGACCACCTTCAGGCGGGCAACGGGCCGAAGCCAAACGTAGACGAGCGTGCCGTCCTGGGCGAGATCGCCCAGCGATGAGGTCGAGAAAACCAACGCCACCACCGGCACGTAAAGAGCGAGCGCCGCGACGTCGAGCAGCTGGAACACATCGATTTCGCGTGAGGAGTAGTCGCTCACCCGGATTGTGTACGCGATCAGGTCGAGCAGGGCGCCGGCGCCTAGAAAGGCCAGCACCCGGCCACGCGTTACCGACGTTCGCAGCATGATCCGGTACAGCGAGATCACGGCGACCGCCTCGCGACGAGGTAGCGGAACACGCTCTCCAGGTCATCGTCAAGCGGCGACATCTCGAGGAGGCTGAGGCCAAGCTCCTGCGTCAGCCGGGGGAGCCGGCGGCGAAACGGTGTCACCGACCAGGTGTCGATGACGATCGCGTCCTCGCCGGCGGTCTGAACCGCCGAGATCGTGCCGGATCCCATCAGCGCAGATGCGAGCCGCAGAGGGTCCATGGACCGAAGCCTGATCCGGTGCGGGCGGTCGTCGAGGAGCTGGCGGATGGCGTGGAAGTCACCCTCCGCGGCGAGCTTGCCCTCGGCGAGCACCAGGACCGTCGAGCTCAGCTCCTGGACCTCTTCGAGCACGTGGCTCGACACAACGACGCACCGACCCTCCGCCCCCAGTCGAATGAAAAGCTGGGCCATGCGCGATCGCTGGCGAGGGTCCAGTCCGTTGAGCGGCTCGTCGAGGATGAGGATGCGCGGTTCGTGAACGATCGCCTGCGCGATCTTGACCCGCTGTCTCATGCCCTTGGAGTAGGCGCCCAGGTGGCGACGATCGTCCGGATCGAGCTCGACGGTCTGGATCGCTGTACGCGCCGCGCCCCGTGGATCGGGCAAGCCTTGCAGGGCGGCCGCCATGGCCACGAATTCCAAGGCGCTTACGCCGGGCAGAAGGCGCTCTTGCTGCGGCACGAGCCCGAGCTCTTTGCGTACACCACCGTCCGTGCGCGGGTTCCTGCCGATCACCCGTACGGTCCCCTGCGAAGGGGACGTGAGCCCGCACATGATGCGGATCAGCGACGATTTGCCGGCGCCGTTCGGGCCGAGCAGGGCCGCCAGCCCGGGGCCGAACGATGCGGTGACTCCGCTCAACGCCACGACCTCGCCGAACCACTTCGCGACGTCTTTGATCTCGATCAGAGGGCCGGCCGCGGTCACCTGCGTCCCTCACCCCGGTAGCGGAGGGCGAGCACCCCAAGTCCCAGGACCACCCAGCCGGCCACGGCGGCCGCCAGCTCCCAGGTGGGGAGATTGAGGCTGGTGGGCGCCTGGTAGATCCGATCGATCATCAGTATCGGCAGACCGGTGACGTTGACAAGCTCCACCCAGTCCGGTGCTTTGAGCGGGCCCTGCAGGATGCGAAGTGCCGCACCGGTGAGAACAAAGCTGAGGATGATCCCCGCGGCGGCGAACGAGTTCCGATCGGTGAGGCTGGCGATCGCCAGCGCCACGGTGCCGAAGAACATCGCCAGGACCAGGCCCGAAGCGAGCACCTCGCCCAGCGTCTTGAGCCAGTCGCCGAACCCCGCCGGGCCGTGGCCGAACAACGAGTAGCCGGCGAGCTCGATCACCACAGGCCCCACGGTCACGATCGCCAGCACCGACCAGACCGCGACGACCTTGGCGGCCACATAAAGCGTGGGGTTGAGATTCGAGGTCATGTACATCCGCAGCGTCCCGTGACGCCGATCCGGGCAGATGAGCTCCGGGGCGGTGATGGCCACGAACAGATAGATCGCGCTGATCACGAATTGATAGAAGCCGGCATAGTCCGGGAGCGGCGTCCCTGGCGGAGCCACCTCGGCCACGACGATCAGGACGAGGCTGGGAAGGTAAGCGATTGCTATGACGATGCCTGGCACGACCTTGTAGCGCGCTGAGCGCTTGAAGCCGAGCACCCACAGGATCGAATGCCACAGCAGAGCAGCAAACGAATACATGTCACCGCGGCGATGGCCTTCGTAGTGCTGAAACCGGCGGTCGGCGATGACCGCCTGGCCTGCCGGGCGGGCGGCCGGGGTGCGCGCGCTCACTTCATATCGACCGCGTCGAGATCGAACAGGTCGCTCAGCGTGGCCTGACCGTGCTCGAGGCGACGGAGCTCGAGGTCCAGCTCGATGACCCCCGCCACCACGGCGTCGCGGACCCTGCGGTCCGACGACGGCACCGTCAGGACGAGATCGTCCTTCGCAACGGCGGCGTATCCCCTACCGGCGAGCAGTCCCGCGAGGCGGGCAGCCCCGGACACGACTTCGACCACGATCGGGGTCTGGCCGCCCAGGAGCGTCGAGACCTTGCCGCTGCGTGCCACCCGGCCACCTTCCAGCATCACAACGTTGTCGCTGACCCTCTCGACCTCGCCGAGCAGGTGAGACGAGATGAGCACTGTGAAACCGAGATCGGTGCCGATGCGACGAACGAGGGCGAGCATGTCATCGCGCTGAATCGGATCGAGGCCGTTGGTCGGCTCGTCGAGCAGGACCAGCTCGGGGTCGTGGACCAGTGCCTGCGCGAGCTTGACCCGCTGTCGCTGGCCCGTTGACATGGTGCCGATCGGCCTGAACCTCTCCTCGCCGAGCCCGACTTCGAAGAGCACCTCGCTCGCTCGCACCACTGCGGATCGGCGCGGGATCCCGCGCATCTCGGCGAAATGCCGAACCAGCTCGTTGGCCTTCACATCGGGCGGGAATCGTTCATCCTCGGGCGCATATCCGATCCGCTGCCGAAGCCTCCAGCCAGCCTGGAGGGGATCCATGCCCAGGACCTGCAGGCTGCCGCCGTCAGGCTTGAGCACTCCGAGCAGCAGGCTGATCAGCGTTGTCTTGCCCGCGCCATTGGCGCCCAGCAAGCCGGTCACCCCCTTCTCGAGCTCGAAGGTGACATCGCTCAGGGCGAGAACGCTGCCGAAGCTGCGCTGCACATGCGAAGCGGCGGCGATGGCAGGCACCGGACAAGTCTATGAGCAACAAAAAAGAGGGAGCCCCTCGCTGGGGCTCCCTCTTGCTTACTACTTCGCGTACTCCACTGCCCTGGTCTCGCGCACCACGGTGACGCGAATCTGACCCGGGAAGCTGAGCTCCGATTCGATTCGCTTGGCGATGTCTCGCGCCATGAGCTGGGCGGCGGTGTCGTCGATCTGCTCTGGTTTGACCAGGATCCTGACCTCGCGGCCGGCCTGGATGGCGTAAGACTGCTGGACGCCCTGGAACGAGTTTGCGATCTCCTCCAGCTTCTCCAGCCGCTTGACATAAGCCTCCAACGACTCTCTGCGCGCCCCTGGGCGAGCAGCGGAGATCGCGTCGGCTGCAATCAATAGAAGTGCCTCTGTCGAATGGGGCTCCTCGTCGTAATGGTGCGCCCGAACGGCGTGGACCACCTGCGCCGGGACTCCATGCCGCTGCAAAAGGTCTGCCCCGATCACGGCATGCGAGCCTTCGACCTCATGGTCGATCGACTTGCCGATGTCGTGCAGCAGGCCTGACAGCTTCGCGATGCGGACGTCGGCGCCGATCTCGGCCGCCATCATGGCGGCAAGATATGCGACCTCTTTGGAATGGTTCAGCACCTGCTGGCCGTAGCTGGTACGGAAGCGCAGGATGCCGAGGTGACGGACGACCTCGGGATGGAGGCCCTGCAGGCCGACCTCCAGGACAGCCGCTTCGCCCTCCTCTTTGACCCTTTGCAGGACCTCCTGGCGGGACTTGGCGACGATCTCTTCGATGCGTGCCGGGTGAATCCGGCCATCCACGATCAGCTTGTTCAGCGCCACCCGAGCCACCTCGCGGCGGACGGGGTCGAAACCGCTGATGATCACGGCTTCCGGGGTGTCGTCGACGATCAGGTCGATCCCGGTCGCCTGCTGGAGGGCGCGGATGTTGCGCCCTTCCTTGCCGATGATGCGGCCCTTGAGCTCGTCGGTCGGCAGCGGCAGCACTGAAACCGAGACCTCGGCGGTCTGGTCTGCGGCGATGCGCTGGATGGACTCGGTGACGATCTCCCTGGCCCGGCGTTCGCTTTCGTCGCGGGCGACCAGCTCGGCCTCCCGGACCTTGCGGGCGACCTCGTTGCGCAACTCCTGCTCGACCTGGCCGATCAGCACTCCTTGGGCTTCCTGGCGGGTCATGTTGGCGATCCGCTGAAGCTCACTCTCCTGCTGACGGTAGGTGTCTTCGAGCTGGGCCCTGATCTCGTCCAGGGCCTTCTCGCGGGTTCCGAACTCGCGCTCTCGCCGGTTGAGGTCCTCGCCCTTGCGGTCGAGGTTCTCTTCCTTCTGGAGAAGGCGCTTTTCGATTTGCTGCGACTGTGCCCGATACTCGCGGGCCTCTTGTTCGGCGGCGGTGCGGATCTTGACCGCCTCCTCTTTCGCCTCTAGCAGCTTCTCCTTGGCCTGGGTTTCGGCTTCGGCCAAGGTCTGCTGGGCTTTGAGCTCAAGGACATGCGTCCCGTCGCTCTGCCGGCGCTGAAGCAGCACGTATGCCGCTCCAAATCCGGCGAGGAGTGCCACCACCAAAAGCGGTACGAAGACGTAGACAGGCATGTGACATGCACCTCGTTTATTCGATTGTCAAAGTGCGTGACCATGGCAGGGCCGCTCGGTCCCGCCTCGGGTGGGCTCTATGACTGCGGGGTGTCTAAAAGACCCCCGTGTGACGTCAAATTCTAGGCTTCTGCCAATTCCGCCGCTCCGGACCAGGCCGCCCGGCACGCCGCCCTGGCGATCCCGGGCGAGAACCCGCGTCGCAGCAGCTTCGGACCGATCGAATCCAGCATCTCCCGGTACCCGGAGTAGCCCTTGCGGCCACACAGGCGTTCGGCCAAGCGAGTGGCCGACGCGAGCTGGGCGTCACCGTCAAACCCGGCCAGCGCGCCGTCAGCCACCTGGCGATCGACCCCGCGCGCCGCCAACTCGGCGGCCAGCGCCCGAGGGCCCAGGCCGACCTGGCGCCGCCTGACGTGCCCCTCGGCAAAGGACCGGTCGTCCAGGTATCCCAGCTCGCAAAGACGAGCGAGGGCCGCATCGACCTCCGGCTCCGGGTGGCCGCGGCGACCCAGCTTCCGGCGCAGCTCGGTCTGCGAGTGGGCGCGCCGTCCCAGGAGCGTCAGCCCGGCGTCAAGAGCACCCACCAGGGGCTTTCTTGACGCCGGCGACCTGTCCCGAGCTCTAGAGCTCCTCGCCCGCACCTGCCGGCGCCTTTATCGGTCCGCCGGCCTTCGACGGCGTGATCGCGCCGGTCGTTCCGCCGTTGGTCGCCTTGTCCCGGACCCTGGCCTCGATCTCGCCGGATAGCGTCGGGTTCTCGCGGAGGTAGTTGCGCACGTTCTCGCGGCCCTGCCCAAGGCGCTGCTCGCCGTAGGAGATCCAGGTTCCGCTCTTCTCGAAAACGTTGTACTCGATGGCGGCGTCGATGAGCGAGCCCTCGCGCGAGATGCCCTCGTTGAACAGGATGTCGAACTCGGCCGACCGGAACGGGGGCGCCACCTTGTTCTTGACGACCTTCACCTTTACACGCGCGCCGACGGAGTCCAACCCCGACTTGATGACCTCCACCTTGCGGATGTCCAGTCGCACCGACGAGTAGAACTTCAAGGCACGCCCGCCGGGCTGGGTCTCCGGATTGCCGAACATGATCCCCACCTTCTCGCGGAGCTGGTTGAGGAAGATCACCGAGCAGTTCGACTTGGAGATGGCCGCGGTCAGCTTCCGAAGGGCCTGCGACATCAATCGCGCCTGAAGGCCGACATGCGCGTCGCCCATCTCGCCCTCGATCTCCGCCTTCGGCACGAGCGCGGCGACCGAGTCGATCACGATGACGTCGACCGCGCCCGAGCGCACCAGGACCTCGACGATCTCGAGCGCCTGCTCGCCGGTGTCGGGCTGGCTGATCAGAAGGTCGTCGATCTTCACGCCGATGCGTGAGGCGTAGAGCGGGTCGAGCGCATGCTCGGCGTCCACGAACGCCGCCACTCCACCCTGCTTTTGGGCCTCGGCGATCACGTGCAGCGCAAGCGTGGTCTTTCCTGCCGACTCGGGACCGTACAGCTCGGTGACGCGTCCGCGAGGGATCCCCCCCACGCCGAGCGCCAGGTCGAGCAGGAGAGCTCCGGTCGGAATCACGGTGATCTCGCCTCGCAGCGCGGCCTGCTCACCCAGCTTCATGATCGACCCCTTGCCGTAGCTCTTGACAATCTGGGAAATCGCAGAGTCGAGGGACTTTTCCTTTTCTTTTTCCAATGCTTGATGCCTCCTAGGTGGTTGCGGCGAGTGTTCTACGTCGTCTGCGGCAGGTCAATGCTCTTTACAGCCGATTCGGAGAGTGTAGCGAACACCTGTTCGTTCGTCAAGCGGTCTTGGCTCGAGACCGCTCGACGGCCCGCGCCTCCTCGATCGAGAGTCGCAAGGCCGCAGTCGCAGCCTCACGCCGGTTGGACCAGCGGTCGCCCCCAAACCTGTATTCGTGCGCGACGGTGCCGCGATTCGAGGCGACCCCGACGTAGGTGAGGCCGACCGGCTTGGCCGCGCTGCCTCCCTCAGGACCGGCCACGCCGGTCACGCTGACGGCGATCGAGGCGCTGAAGCGCAAGCGCGCGCCGTCCGCCATCGCCTCGGCGACCTCGCGGCTGACGGCGCCGGCGCGCTCGAGCAGAGCCGCGGAGACTCCAAGCTGCTCGGTCTTCACCACGTCGGAGTACGCGATCACGCCGCCCAGGAAGTACGCGGAGCTTCCCGGCCGGTCCGTGATCAGCGCGCCGACCAGGCCGCCCGTGCATGATTCCGCGACCGCGAGCGTCAAACCCGCCACGCGCAGGGTCTCGCCGAGCTCCCGACTCGCCTCGGCCGCGTCCTCGCCCGGCTGGGGCGCGCCGCCGCTCGGGCCGGTCCGACCGGGCATGCGCGAGCTGTCGAATGGGCCGAGCAGGTAGCGGAAGCGCCAGATGTAATCGAGTCCGCTCCAGATCGTGAACACCATGGCAACCGCAACAGCGAAGTCCGCGACCGGCACGAGTGCGCTGTACGGCCGCTGGAGGATGAGCAGCGTGACCGCGCTCATCTGCATCACCGTTTTGGTCTTGCCCAGCGGTGCGGCGGCGATCACTCGGCCCTGGCTCGCGCCCACCGAGCGCAGGATCGTGATGATCAATTCCCGCGAGAAGATCACCACGACCACCCATGCCGCCACGAGTCCCTCCTGGACGAGGACTATGAGCACCGACAGGACGAAGAGCTTGTCGGCGAGCGGATCGAGAAACTTGCCGAGGTCGGTCACCATGCCGCGGCGGCGCGCCAGCTGGCCGTCCAGCGTGTCGGTCAGCGAGAACAGGATGAACACGGCCGCCGCCACCTGGTCGTGCCCAGGGAAGGCAACCAGGAGCAGAGCCATGAGCAGCGGGATGGCCACCAGCCGGCTCAGAGTCAGGCCGTTGGACAGGTTCATGGCTGACTAGAAGTCTGCGACGAACAACCACCGGTCGTGCGCCGCAGAAGGCCCGTACGCCGCGCTCCTCGATGGTGAGACTGCTCGCCGCGCTGCGCAGCCGGCAGGGACACCGAGGTCATTCGAGGCCCAGCCGCTCCAGCAGGTCGTCGACGTCGGGAAGGTTCATCAGGACCTCGCGGGACTTCGAGCCCTGGTAGCCGCCGACCACGTGGTTCTCGGCCAGCTGGTCAACGATCCGCCCGGCGCGCGAGTAGCCGACGTTGAACTTGCGCTGCACGAGCGAGACCGACGCCGCGCCTTCAGCCGCCACGGCTCGCGCCGAGCGCGCGAACAGCGGATCGAGCTTGCGTTCCTCGCGCTTCTCGCTCTGCCATTCCGTGCCTGCACCCTCTTCCAGGATCTCTTCCATGTAGCGAGGGCCGCCTTGCGATTTCCAGAACGTGACCACGGATTCGACTTCGGGGTCGCTGACGAACGCACCCTGGATTCGCGTCGGCTTCCCGGCGTCGACCGGCTGATACAGCATGTCGCCGCGACCCAGCAGCTTTTCCGCGCCGCCCGTGTCGAGGATGACCCGGCTGTCGACCTGGGAGCCGACGGCGAAGGCGATCCGGGACGGAATGTTCGCCTTGATCAAGCCGGTGATGATGTCCGTCGACGGGCGCTGCGTGGCGATGATCAGGTGGATGCCCACCGCCCGGGCAAGCTGCGCGATGCGGCAGATGAGCTCTTCGATCTCTCCTGCGGCGACCATCATCAGGTCGGCCAGCTCGTCGATGACGATGACGATGTAGGGCAGCGGCCGAGCCAGCTTCTGAGTCGCCTTGTCGTTGTACGCCGCGATGTTGCGCACGCTCTCGGCCGAGAAAAGCTTGTAGCGGCGGTCCATCTCCGCCACCGCCCACCGCAGGGCGGCTGCCGCCTGGTGAGATTCGACGAGCACGGGGAGCGCGAGGTGCGGCAGGCCGTTGTAGCCCGTGAGCTCCACGCGTTTCGGGTCGATCAGCAGCAATCGCAGGTGATCGGGTGTGACCTGGAACAGCAGGCTCGTGATCAGCGCATTGATGCACACGCTCTTGCCTTGACCTGTGGCGCCGGCGATCAGCAGGTGCGGCATGCGCGTGAGGTCCGCCACGATGGACTGGCCTGAGACGTCGTTGCCGAGCCCAAGGGCGAGCTTGTTGGTGCCCTCGCGGAACGCCGCCGTCTCGAGCACCTCACGGATGGTCACGAGACTCGCCGACTTGTTGGGCACCTCGATGCCGACCGCAGCCTTGCCGGGGATCGGAGCCTCGATGCGAAGAGGCGCCGCGGCCAGCGCTAAAGACAGGTCGTTCTGCAGGGCGGTGATGCGTTTGACCTGGATCCCCGCGCCCGGCTGAAGCTCGTATTGCGTCACCGCGGGACCGGGGTTTACCCCGACCACCTTGCAGGGCACGCCGAAGGTCTCGAGCGTGGACTCGATGATCTTGACGTTGCGTTTTATCTCATCCGCCATGCGCTCGCGCCGGGCGGTCACGTTGTCGAGGAGCGCGATCGAGGGCAGCTTCCACTCGATCTCTGGGAGGTCATCCTCCGGCTCGGCCACCACGCGCACCGCAGCGGCGGGTCTGGCCTCCGGCTCGCTCTCCGGCGAGTGGTGGCGGACCTGTTCCGCCTCCCCGACCCCGGAATCTCCGACCTCCCACGGTCGAGCCGGCTCGAGCATCGGCACCGCGGTGGCGAAGCTGGCCGCCGACCGCACGAGGTCGTCGCTCGCGGCCGGGACGGCCTTGGCGGGCTTGGGCGGTTTGCGCTGTTCCGTCACTGGCAGCGCGATGAGGTTCTGGATGCGCGAACGCTCGGCGTAAGCCGCACGCCCGGCGCCGACGGCCGAGGCGATCAACGCGCCCGGGCTGAAGTGGATGGTCACGATGAGGCCGATCACGAGCAGCGCGATCAGGAGAGCCCAGGCTCCGATCGGGCCGATGAGGGGGCTGATCGCGTCATCGATGGTTCGGCCGATCGATCCGCCCGCATGACCGGCCAGACCGAAGATGCCGACCAGGGCCAGGACAGCCACCGTGCCGGAGACGACATCGACCGGACGCGGACGCGGCGCTTTCGGCCAAAGCAGGTACGCCCCCAGCCCGAGCGCCGCGCCAACCGGCACGAACCACGCTCGGTCGAACGTCGCGACGAGACCGTCCCGAATGCTCCCGAGGATCGAACCGGCATGGCTTGCGATCGCCAGCGCGCCGAGCAGCGCCATGAGGATGAGAAACACGCCGGTGATCTCGCGCGCCTGGCGCTGCGTCAGACGCGGAGGCGTGGCTCGCTTGCCGCGTGCGGAGCGGGAACGCGACCCGGACGCGCGACGTGCGCCGTTCGCGGAGTGACGGGTGCCTCGGGATGTGGTGCGACGCATGCTGCGGGCCCTGGAGCCGAATCGGATTCTACTACGGCCCCCTCCACCCCCGGCCCGCGGCGAGCGGGCCGAGCGATACTCTCTCCCGATGGCGATCGACCCGTTTTCGGACGCTGAGGGCCGCTACAAGTCCCTTGTCGCGGAGCGTCGCACCGGTACGCTGCCACCCAGGGCCTTCCGGCTCGCCGTGCGCGATCTTGCCGTGCTCGACAGCGAGGGGCGCCGCTGGATGCTCGGTCCCGAGGATGGGATCTGGTATCGGCGAGAAAACGAGCGATGGCTGCAGGCCGACCCCCCCAGGCGGCTGGTCTGCCCCTCTTGCGGCCACCACAACCTCGGTCGCCACAGCTTTTGCGTGGAGTGCGGCCACCGCTTGAACCGGCCCGTGTAGCGCGCCAATGACGCGCGAAAGTCCGCCTTAGTGGTGGAGCCGCGCTTGCGCTACGCCGTAGATGAGACCCGCGGCCAGCGGCACCAAAGCCGCCAGGAACCACAGCCGCCACCACACCGCTCGCGTCTCGCCCCGCACCATCTCGTGGCCGCAGAAGCCGCAGTAACGGTCAAACGGTCCAGCGACGCCTCGACAGTTTCCGCATTGATGCAGCTGGAGGCCGCAGTGGGCGCATCGCGCGTCATCGACCGAGTGGTCGAAGACCATCGCCGGCTGGTCGCATCGCGGGCAAAGGCTCGGCGCGACAAGGGCTAGCGGCGGGAGCTTCATCCTCTATATCTCTGTCACGACGGGGATCACCATAGGACGCCGGCGGGTCTGCTTGTACACGGTCCTCGAAACGGCGTCGTGGATCATCTCCTTCAAGAGGTTCAGGTCCGCCCCGGTGTTGGCGTACCGCGCGATGCTCTCCATCGTCGCCGCGCGGGCGTCAGCCATCAGCTTGCTCGACAGCTCCGGCTCGATCACCCCTCGAGAGATGAGCTCGGGACCAGCCCGAACGGCTCCGCTGTCACGGTCAAGGGTCAATGTCACGACCAGGATGCCGTCTTCGGCCAGGTGCCTTCGCTCTCGCAGGACGCTCTCCTCGACGTCCCCCACCCCGAGGCCATCCACGTACACAAGCCCGGTGGCGATCTTCTCGCCAGGCACCATCGAGTCCTGGTCGAGCTCCACCGTCTGACCGTCCTCGACCACGGCCACGTGGTCTTCGTCAAGCCCGGATTCTCGCGCGATCTCCGAGTGCAGCAGCAGCTGGCGGTATTCGCCGTGGACCGGAATGAAGAACTTTGGGCGCACCGCCTGCAGCATCTCTTGCAGCTCGTCGCGCTGGGCATGTCCGGTCACGTGCACGTGGCCCAGCTCGGAGTAGAAGACGCGCGCCCCGTGGCGGTAGAGATTGTTCACTGTCTGGTGGACCATCCTCTCGTTGCCGGGAATCGGACGGGCTGAGATCACCACCCAGTCGTTCTTCAGGACATTGACGATCGGGTGTCGTTGGGCGGCAAATCGCGCCAGGGCGGAGAGCGGTTCGCCCTGGCTGCCCGCCGTCAGCAGCAGGAGCCTGGACGGTGGCACCCGGTCGATCTCGGGCAGGGCGACGGTCAGACCGTCAGGAACTTTGAGAAAGCCGAGCTCGCGTGAGGTCTTGAAGTTGGTCTCGAGGCTCCGGCCGACGACCGCGACCCGGCGCTCGAACTGGGCCGCCATGCGCACCAGGTGCTGGATGCGGTGGATGTTGGAAGCGAAGTTCGCGACCACGATCCTCCCCGGCGCCTCGCCGAAGATCTTTTCGAACGGTGCGTGCAGGTCGCGCTCGCTGCCGGAGCGCCCGGTGCGTTCGGCATTGGTGGAGTCGCTCAGCAGAAGGAGAGCTCCCTCATCGCCCAGCTCACGAAAGCGCGCCATGTCAGTTGGCAGGCCGTCCGGAGGCGCGGAGTCGAGCTTGAAGTCGCTCGTGTAGATGACGCGCCCGACCGGGGTCATTATCGACAGCGCCACATCGTCCGGGATGGAGTGGCAGACCGCGATGGTTTCAACGCTGAACGGGCCGAGGCGAACCGAATCGCCGACCCTGACCTCGCGCAGATCCGATTCGCGCAGGATTCGATGCTCCTTGAGCTTCGGCTTGACCAGGCCAAGCGTGAGACGCGTGCCGTAAACGGGGACGTTCAATTTCTTCAGCACGTACGGCAAGCCGCCGATGTGATCCTCGTGCCCATGCGTCAGGAAGATGCCGAGCACCTCGCGGTCCTGGCGCAGCAAATACGAGATGTCGGGCAGAACCAGGTCGATGCCGAGCATGTCTTCCCGGGGGAACATCAGGCCGGCGTCCACCACCAGCACCTTGTTCTCCCACTCGAGCGCCCACATGTTGATCCCGACCTCGCCGAGACCGCCCAGCGGAAGGTACCTGAGCCGAGCGCTCACAAAAGACGCAGCTGCTCGGCTTCCTGCTTCGGGGCTGCTACGGGCGCCGGCGGCGGCGGAGGTGCAAGCAGCCTGTCGAGGTGCTGCTTGACCAGGTCGAAATCGTGCTCGAGGTCTGCCACCAGCGATCCGTTGTGCAGCGCCGCCGCCGGATGATAAAGCGGCATGTAGGCGACGTCACCGCGCTTGATCAGGCTGCCGTGGATCCGCGAGATCGAGCCCTGGCCCGGCATGAGCCGCTCCAGCGCGTGGCGCCCGAGGATCAGGACAACCTTGGGCCTGACCAGCTCTAGCTGGCGGGCGAGGTATGGCGAGCATGCCTCGGCCTCATTGGGCATCGGGTCGCGGTTCATGGGCGGGCGGCATTTGAGGACGTTGGTGATGAACACGTCGGCCCGGCTGAGCGAGATTCGAGCGAGCAGCGTGTCGAGGAGCTTGCCGGCGGCTCCGACGAACGGTTCGCCCTGTCGATCCTCATTGAAACCCGGCGCCTCACCGACGATCATCACGTCCGCGGGGCAGGGTCCGATCCCGGGCACCGCCTGGGTGCGCGTCGCATGAAGCCCGCAGTTCTTGCACGAACGGATCGTGTCGTGGAGCTGATCAAGCGAAAGACTAAGCGACTTTGACCCCCGATCTGAAGGTGATCAGCTCGCCCGCGTCCCTGACCGTCTGCATCACAGACCGCAGCTGCTCCTCGGTCAGCGGGACCAGCGGCAGCCGGAACGGCCCGGCGGGAAATCCAAGCGCGTTCAGCACTGATTTGACGGGCACGGGGTTCGCGGCGATCGTCATGAGCGTCTTGATCACCGGCAGCAAGCCGAGGTGTATGTCACGCGCCGTGTCGTTGTCGGCTTTGCCGTAGGCATCGATGAGCCTCTTCATCGACCGGCCCGCGATGTGCGACACCACGCAGATCACCCCGTGGCCGCCGGCTGCCAGCACCGGAAGTGTCCAGCTGTCGTCCCCGCTCCACACGTTGAAGCGGGCCGGCTTGCCGGCGCAGACGAAACCGATCTGGTCGAGGTCGCCGCTCGCTTCCTTGACGCCCACGATGCCGGGCAGCTCGGCGCATCGAAGGGTCGTCGCCGCGGTCATGTTCACAGCAGTCCGGCCCTGGATGTTGTACATGATCGTCGGGCCGACCTCGGAGATGGCCTTGAAGTGCTGGTACATCCCCTCCTGCGGAGGCTTGTTGTAATAGGGAACCACGGCGAGCAGCGCATCCGCGCCCGCCTTCATCGCGCGCTCGGAGAGCTTGACCGAGTGGTGGGTGTTGTTGCTGCCCGTGCCGGCGACGACGCTCTTGCCTGGTATCGCCTTCTTGATCGCTCGAACAAGCTCGATCTTCTCGTCATCGTCGAGCGAGGGCGATTCGCCGGTCGTGCCAGAGACGACGACCCCGTCCGATCCGTCGGCGACGAGCATGACCGCAAGCTTTTCGGCCGCGGCGTAATCGACTGATCCGTCCGCCTTGAACGGGGTGATCATCGCGGTCAGCAGCCTTCCGATTTCGGTAGTCAGGCGATCACCCCCATTTCAATCGCGTGCTCGGCGATCTGCACCGCGTTCAGCGCGGCGCCTTTGCGCAAGTTGTCGGAGACCAGCCAGAGCATCAGGCCATGGCTGGAGGAAAGGTCGTCTCTGATGCGGCCAACATACACCTCGTCTTTGCCGGCGACGTCGTGCGGAGTTGGGTAGATCTTGGCGTGCGGATCATCCTCGACTATCAGTCCGGGGGCCTCGCCTAAGACCAATCGTGCGTCAGCCGCGGACACCTTCTTCGTCGTCTCGATCAAAACCGACTCGCTGTGTCCAACCGGCACAGGCACGCGCACGCACGTGGCGGCGATCGCCAGCGAAGGGTCGTGAAGAATCTTGCGAGTCTCGTTGACGAGCTTCATCTCCTCCTCGTTGTAGCCATCAGCGTCTGGCTTCCAGCCACCGGGAATCACGTTGTAGGCCAGCTGATGGGAGGTGGCGGCTACTGTCGGGCGTTTGCCCGCGGCGATGGCGGCGGTCTGTTCCTCGAGCTCATCCAGCAGAGCTCGACCTGCTCCCGACGCGGCCTGGTAGCTAGAAACGACCACCCGGCGCAAGCCAAATTGTTTCCGCAGTGGCTCGAGCACCATGGTGAGAGGAATCGTCGTGCAGTTTGGACTCGCGATGATGCCCTCGTTGTCGCGAATGTCCTTCCCATTGACTTCAGGGACGACGAGCGGCACGTTTGCCTTCATGCGCCATGCCGAGCTCTTGTCGATCACCAGCGCACCGGCTTCGGCGGCGGCCGGACCGTAGAGAAGAGAGATGTCGGCGCCGGCCGCGAACATGGCGATATCGATGCCCTGAAAGCTGGTTTCGTTCAGGCGGCGAAGCGTGAGCTGCTCACCGTTGAATGGCACCTTCGCACCAACCGATCTCTCCGATGCGAAGGCGGTGACGCTGGCCGCGGGGAATTTGCGCTGGGCCAGGATCTTCAGCATCTGTTGGCCCACAACTCCAGTCGCGCCAACAACGGCAACGTTTAGTCGCTTGGAGGTGGGCACGAACTCAGTTTAGCGAAGGCCCAACAGTTCGTCGAGAGCCCGATAGAACCGGTTCTCCGCCACCACTCTGCGGATCGCCAGCAGCACTCCCGGAGCGTAAGCCTCGCGGCTCGTTGTGCGATGAGTGATGGTCAGCGTCTGGCCGGGCAGCCCGAACAGGACCTCCTGGTCCGCGACGAGACCGGGCAGGCGAATGCTGTGGATCGCGATCTGTCCCTCTGCCCCGCCTCGAGTTCCCGGAAGCGTCTCCTTCTCGGCTTTTTGGTGGGTGAACGCCCGGCTGCCGCGCCGCGCGGCAAGACGCCTGGCAGTGGCAAGCGCGGTTCCCGACGGAGCGTCGAGCTTGGTCCCGTGGTGCATCTCGATGATCTCGGCGGCGTCGAAGTGTGGCGCGGCGACCTCGGCCAGATGCATCATCAGGACCGCACCGATCGCAAAATTCGGCGCCACGATTCCGCCCAATCCTTGCTCCTTGCATGCGGTTTCGATCCTGTCCACGTCTGCGGGCGAAAGACCCGTGGTGCCTACGACAGGCGATGCGCCTGCTGCCACAGCGGCCATGGCGTTGTGCAGCGCATCCGAGGGTCGCGTGAAGTCCACGAATGCGCGTGGCTTGTGGTCGCGCAGAAAAGCCGCCAGGTCATCACCGCGACCGATCCCGCCCACATACTCGATATCGGCCTCGGCTCCGAGGGCCGGAACGAGCACCGAGCCGACCTTGCCACGGTATCCCGCTATGCAGACCCTGATGGCGTGATCTCGGTCGCCTCCCCCCTGTCGGGAGGTCATGTGACTAGTTCCGGCGGGGGCCGCGCCCGCCGCCGCCGTTGCGGCCGCCCCGATCGCGCCCGCCGCCCGAGAAACCACCCTCGCGTGGGGCCGGAGCCGGCGAGGCCAGCGCGACGGCCATGGCCTCCTTGTCGATCTTCTCGTCGATCGGCTCGCCCTTCGCGGTCAACTCCTCGATCGCTGCCTGGCGGCTGAGGTTGAGACGGCCCTGGCTGTCGATCTCGACCGCCTTGACCACGATCTCGTCCCCGACGTTGCAGACCTCTTCGACCCGCTCGACCCGGTGGTCGGTGAGCTTGGAGATGTGCACCAGTCCGTCCTGGTTCGGCAGCACCTCGACGAAAGCGCCGAACGGCATGATCCGGACGACCTTCCCCCTGTAGATCCTGCCCACCTCGACCTCGTCGGTGAGGCCCTTGATCCAGTCGATGGCCCTCTTGCCGCCTTCCTGGTCGACCGCGGCGATGAAGACCCGACCGTCGTCCTCGACGTCGATCTGGGCGCCCGTCTCCTCGGTGATCTTGCGAATCATCTTGCCTCCCGGGCCGATGATGTCGCGGATCTTGTCCGGGTTGATCATGATCGTCGTGATTCGCGGCGCGTAGTCGCTCATCTCAGTGCGCGGCCGCGGCAGGACCGCCAGCATCTTCTCGAGCACGAACAGGCGCGCCACGCGAGCCTGCTCGAGCGCCTGGCTGAAGATGTCGTGCGTCAGGCCCTTGATCTTGATATCCATCTGCAGCGCGGTGATGCCATCCCGTGTGCCCGCCACCTTGAAGTCCATGTCGCCCAATGCGTCCTCGACCCCCTGGATGTCGGTGAGGACGGCGAACTTTCCCTCGCGCGTGATCAGCCCCATCGCGATTCCCGCGACGGGCGACTTGATCGGGACGCCGGCGTCCATCAACGCCAGGGTGGAACCGCACACCGATGCCATCGACGTCGAGCCGTTCGAGCTCAGGATCTCGGAGACCAGGCGCATCGTGTAAGGCCATTCCTCCACGGGAGGGATCACCGGCAGCAATGCGCGCTCGGCGAGCGCGCCGTGGCCGATCTCGCGGCGACCAGGACCGCGCAGCGGCCGCGCCTCGCCGACGGAGAACGGCGGGAAGTTGTAGTGGTGCATGTAGCGCTTGAACGTCTCGTCGGTCAGGCCGTCCAGCTTCTGCTGGTCGGACATCGAGCCGAGGGTCGCGATTGTCAGCGCCTGCGTCTGTCCGCGGGTGAAAAGACCCGAGCCGTGGGTCCTGGGCAGGACGCCAACTTCGACTGTGATCTGGCGAACGTCCGTGAGACCGCGCCCGTCGACGCGCACGCCCTCTTCGACGATGCGCTGGCGAACTCGGTCCTTGACCGCCTTGTCGAAGAGCTTGCCGAGGATCTCGAAGTGCTCGGGGAAACGCTCGCCGAGCTCGGCGATAGTCGTCCTGCGTAGGTCGTCGACACCCGATTCCCGCGTCGACTTGTCGGCGCTGTAGAGGACCTTGTCGAGGCGGAGCGCGAGGTACTCGCTCATGATCTCGATCATCTGCTCGGGATACGACATGGGCACGAACTCGCGCTTCTCCGACCCGACCTGCTGCTGCAGCTCCAGCTGCGCGGCGCAGATCCCCTTGATCTCTTCATGGGCTCTGGCGAGGGCGTCCAGCACGACCTGCTCGCTGACGCCCTTGGCTCCGGCCTCGACCATCAGGATCGCATCGGCCGTGCCGGCCACGACGAGGTCGAGCGCAGACTCGGGCATCTTCGACATCGGCGGATTCACGACGACCTGCCCATCGATGTAGCCCATGCGCACAGCGCCCACCGGCCCCCCAAACGGGATGTCCGAGATGACCAGCGCGGTCGATGCGCCGTTGATGCTCAGGATGGTCGGATCGTTCTCCTGGTCGACCGAGAGCACGGTCGACACCACCTGCACGTCCAGCCGGAAGCCGTCCGGGAACAGTGGGCGCAGCGGCCGGTCGGTCAGGCGCGACGCGAGGATCGCCGTTTCGCTGGGCCTGCCTTCCCGGCGCATGAATGCCCCTGGGATCTTGCCCGCCGCGTAGAGCTTCTCCTCGTAGTCGCACGTCAGCGGGAACCAGTCGATCCCCGCCCTCGGCTCTTTGGCCATCACGGCGGTGCTGAGCACCACCGTGTCGCCCTGGCGCAGGATCACTGCGCCGTTGGCTTGCTCGGCCACCCGGCCGGTTTCGATCGAAAGCCGTTTGCCGGCTATGTCTACGTTCTTTGTGACTATTGCCACTTCACATACCTCCACGTATGTGGGAGGACGACCCCCGGAGGTGCGATCTGGGCCAGATTCCTAGCAGCCGCCGCCCAGCGCTCGCCGATGCGCTACCTGCGGATCCTCGGCGATCTGAGTGAGGGCTTCTAAGAGCTGACCCGCGCTACCAGCGTGGGGTCCTCCCGGATTAAATTGAAGGCGCCCTGGGCGCCCTACGTACGACTGACTATCTCCTGATCCCGAGCTTGGCGACCAGCGCGCGATAGCGCTCGATGTCGGTGTCCCTCAGGTAGTTCAGCAGGCGCCGTTGTTTGCCCACCAGGAGCAGCAGGCCGCGGCGAGAGTGATGGTCCTTGGCGTGGATCTTCAGGTGCTCGGTGAGCTCCCGGATCCGCGTGGTGAACAGCGCGATCTGAACCTCGGGCGATCCCGTGTCCTTATCGGCGCGCTTGTGCTCACCGATCAGCTTGCCTTTGACTTCTGTCTCTACTGCCAAAACTCGATCTCGAAGTATACGTGCGGGACGCTCCCGCCCGTTCAGGAGCTCGCTATACGAGCTCCACGCTGCCATCGGAGCGAGGGTCAAAGCCCGCCCGCCAGGCCCCCGGACCGTCGAGGACGATCGCGTGCGCGTGGCCGAAAAGATGATGCCGGGGCGGCATCATCTCCACCTGCCAGCCCGAGCTCGCCAGCTCGGCGGCGCCTGGATAATCGGCCTCGACCGACACGGTGACGCCGTCGGCCAGGATGCGGATCCTGGGCCTGGCCACCGCCTCGGCCGGCGCGAGATCATGGTCGACCAGGTTGACCAGCACCTGGGTCTGGAGCTGGGGTTGGCCGTCACCGCCCATCGAACCGAACGCGGCCCAAGGCCGCCCGTCACGCCCGGCCATGGCGGGGATCAGCGTGTGCATCGTTCGCTTCCTGGGCTCCAGCCGGTTCACGTGTTGAGGGTCGAGACTGAAGTAGCAGCCTCGGTTTTGCAGGAGCATGCCGGTGCCCTCGGCGACGATCCCGGACCCGAAGTCGAACGCGACGCTCTGGATGAGAGAGACGACATTGCCGAGCTCGTCGGCAGCGCACAGGTAAACGGTGTCCCCGCCCTCGCGGCCATTCGAGACCCCGGCAGCGGAATGGCTCGGATCCAGAAACGGCTGGATCGGCGTCTGCGCGAAATCAGGGTCGGTGATGTAGAGGTCGCGCAGGAAGTAGCTGGGATCGCGCGCCGCCTTGAACGGCGCGACGAATCCAGGTCCTGCTCGGAGCCGCTCGGGCGCCACCGCGTTCAGCCGGGCGAGGATGCCGGCCGCCGCAAGGCCCTGCGTCGGGGGCGGCAGCTCGTACACGACCAGGTCTCGGTATCGCACCGCGATCGGGTCGACCCAGTAGGAACGGTGCGCCGCCATGTCCTGGGCCGTGACAAGGCCGTCGCGCCGCTTGATCGCAGAGACGATCGCCGCCGCTATCTCGCCTCGGTAAAACCCACTGATCCCTGCTCGTCCGATGTCGCGGAGCACAGAGGCGAGATCGGGGTTGCGCAGCAGCATCCCCGCGTCCATCGGAGGGTAGAGCGCGTGGGCGGCAGGCTCCCGGCTCAGGAAGCTGGAGGCGGCATTCTTGAGGAACTGCGACAGCGCAGGAGTGATGACATACCCGCCGGATGCGATGGCGGCTGCGGGCTCGAGCACCGCCCCGAGGCCGAACGTCCCGAAGCGCTCGAGCAGGCGGCCCCATGCCTCGACCGTGCCGGGCACCGTCACAGTGAGGACTCCCCGCACCGGCATCTCGGAATAGCCCCGCGAACGGACGGCTTCGATGGTTGCCAGCTCTCCCGAGCGGCCCGCGCCGACAAGACCCACAGGCGCACCCTCTCCCGCCGGCCAGACGATGGCCATCAGGTCGCCGGCGACGGAGGTCATGCTCGGGTACACGACACACAGCACCGCGTCGGCCGCGATCGCAGCGTCGATGGCATTGCCGCCGTCCCGCAGGACTTGCGCGCCCGCCTCGCTCGCGAGGCGATGCGGGGTGGCGATCACCCCGTGGGTCATCGGGGCGTGATGAACTCGATCGCGCCGGGTTGGATCTCGAACAAGGCCGGCAGAAAGCCGACAGCCTCTCCGTCCACGTCGACGCGAACCTTCTGTGGGGATGTGATGGTGATGCGCTTGCCGTAGATGAGCTCCATCTTGGGATTGGTCTGATCGAGATGTTTCCCGCTGCGGATGTCGTTCATGCCGCGCATGGTCTCGATCTTGCCCGCGTCCTTGATCAGGATCACGTCGAACACGCCATCCGTCGGCGAGGCGGACGGGGCCATCTTCATGCCGCCGCCAAAGAACTGGCAGTTGGCGACCACCACCTGCTGAGCCTTGGACAGCTCGTGCGTGGCGCCATCGATGTTGACCGTCATCGGTTTGTTCTTGAAACCAATCAGCGCCCGAAAGCCCCCGAGCGTGTAGGCGGCGCTGCCGAAGCGCTTCGTGCCGTTGCCCATCTGGAACACGACATCCCCACCCAGGCCGGCATCGGCGATGTTGATGAAATGGCGAACCGACGTGGTTCCGTCACCGCTCTCGTACGTCACGCATCCGGCATCGAGCCGTCTCGTCAGGCCGCTGCGCAGGACCTCAACCGCTTGCCTCGGGTCGCTGGGGATTCGCAGCGTGCGGCGAAAGTCTCCGCCGGTGCCCAGCGGAACCATCGCCAGCTTGCTGGTCGTGGGAATCGGAGCTCCGTTGTGAAAGAAGCCGTTCACGACTTCGTTGAGAGTCCCGTCGCCTCCGACTGCCACGACGACCGGCCTCGACTGCCGGACGGCCCGCTCCGCGATCTCTGTCGCCTCCAGCGGCCGAGTGGTGAACGCAGTCTCGAACGGCAGGCCGGTCGAGGGGAGCCACTGCTCCACCTGGGCCCATTCCCGCCCCGCCTTGCCCGCGCCCGAGGCTGGGTTGACGACGAAGAGGATCGGAGCGCCGGCCTGGCCGCCTATCTCGAGCCTCCGAGGGCCATTGGATTCATGATCCCGTGAGGGTCAAGCCCCTCCTTGACGGCTCGCCACACCTTCATCCAGCCCCCCATCTCGTCGGCCACCCATCTTGAGCGCACCTGGCCGACGCCGTGATGGTGGCTGATTGTCGCGCCCAGCTCCAGCGCCGAGGTCATCGCCCCCTCCCATGCGCGCGAGTAAGCGGCGCGGGCATCCTGCTCCGACTCCCCAGAGCCCCCAAACGAGAAATACGCGCAGCACCCCTGCTCGTAGGCATGACTGAAATGGCATAACGCCAGTCCGCCGACGCCTATTGCGGATTTGACCCTGCCGTGCAGCTCCTGCAGCACGGTCCAGGGCGCGGCCAGCTCGATCGTGTCCAGGTACGAGTTGGGGGGCTCGAGAAACGTCATCAAACGTTCCGCTGACAGGTCGAAACGGTGGCGCTGCCATCGCTCCCATGGCCCTGCGCCAAGGTCGGAGGCCGTGGCGGCCAGCCGTTTGACCGCTGCCGCTTCCGCGGCGGCAACCTCGGCGAGACCGGCGGTTGCGACGACCAAAAGGCATCCGCCGTCGGGCAGATCAAAGCCGTTGAACGCGCTGTCTTCGACATCGTAGAGGCGCATCACCAGCGGCCTGATGCCGGCCTGCATGACCTCGCGCATGCACGTGAGTCCCGAAGCGAGGTCCGCAAATCCATACCCTCGGCCGAGGGTTGACGGGGGGAGCCGGTGGACGCGCAGAACAGCGCCGAGCACGACGCCAAGAGCGCCTTCAGCGCCGATCCACAGCTCGTGAAGGGCAGGCCCGACGGCGGAGCGAGGTCCAGGACGGGGCGCTGCGAAGGTGCCGTCGGGCAGCACAACCGCCAGGCTCAGCACCATGTCCTCGATGCCGCCGTAGCGGCTGGACTCCTGCCCCGATGATCGGGTCGAGACCAACCCGCCGACCGTCGTACCCGGGAGCGAGCTTGGGTAGTGGCCGAGCGTAAGCCCAAGCGCGTTGAGGTGCTTTTCGAGGGCGAGGCCGTTGACCCCGGCTTCGCAGCGGCAGGTCAGATTGGTCTCGTCGACGTCGAGGATCCGATCGAACGCCGCCATGTCGATGACGACCTCGCCGTGAGCCGGAGACAGCGCGCCGCACACGCCGCTGCCTCCTCCGAGCGGGATCACGCTGACCTCGCCGGCTGCAGCCCATCGGAGAATCGCCGCCACCTGCTCCCGGCCGGCCGGCCGCACGACCAGCACCCGGTCCGGGGCCTCCCCTGCGCGTTGTTCCATGATCGCCCGAGGCCACATGTCGCGTACGGCGCGCTCGTCGACGGCAGCCCGCCCGACGATTGCCTCGAGCTCCGCTCTCACTCGTTTCTCGCGGCGAAATGACCGGCCAGCCATCCCGTCAGGATCGGCACGCCGAATCCGCACGGGCCGCTGCAGTCGTAGCCGCCCAGGACGGATCCGGCGGCGAACAGGTTGCCGAATCGAACCGAGCCCTCCGCGTCGAGGGGATGCAGTCGCCTGTCGGTGGCCAGGCCGCTCCGCATCTCCGCAGCAGGATCCAGGTACTGCATGTGCTGGAACCGCGTGCCGAGGGTTCGCACCGGCTGCCCATCGTGGAAGACACCGAGGTCGAGCAGCGGTTCTGCCGCATGCCGGCCGCCCCGCAAGCCGCCGCCGATGTGATGGCCGGTCGCCAGCACGAACGCGTCGCCGCGAAATGTGCGGTCCCCGGCGCGCGCCGACACGACGCGATCGCCGGCCGTGTCGAGTGCGGTCACCTCCGCCCTCACCATGCCGAGGCCGATCGCCTGCTGCAGGCGCCAGCCGTGTGGCGATGGTGGCGACGCAAGAAGCTCGAAGCCGTTGGCCGGCAGGTTTGTGAACCCCGGCGGGTAGGCGATTGATGTCGCTTGGGGCCGCGTTGCGGAGGGCGCGCGGCGGCCATACAGGTCGGTCAGTGCGGCCCCGACTGGCAGATCAGGGATGCTCACCTCATCGGGGACAGCATCGATCCCGTGGAGCTCGCGCAGCGCCTGCGCCGTCGACGCGGCATCGTAGTCCCCCACCTGCGTGACGCCGACGACCGCCACCCGGCGCCCGCTCAGCGCACCCAGCTCGCCGGCGGCCACACTCTCCGGCACGAGGTTGGCGGGGCGGGCCAGCCCATGGATGTCGGAGTACACGCCTCGCGTGCGCCAGTCCCCTTCGAACTTCAGCCCTCCCTTCTCGAGCGCGAGACGCAAAGCCTGGATCGCTCCGTCGAGCTCCGTGGCCAGCCGTACCGAGTCAAGGCCAAGACGGGTGATCGGATGGTGCGGCTGCCGTTGCAGAATGGAATCAAGGTCGTCGACGATCTCCATGCCGCCCGCGTAGAGCGCCGTCGCTCCAGGGGCCCTCGCCAGGATCGTCACCTCCGCCCCGTCCCGGCGCGCCGCGAGGGCGGCCACGTACCCGCCCATCCCGCCGCCAACCACGACGACCCGGCTCACGGGGCGGCGATCCGGCGCGTGTCCGCGACGTCTTTGTTGAGCTGCACGACAAGCTCTGCGGGGCTGGGGAACTTGATGTCCGGATGCAGGTACCGGATGAATCGGAGCTCGAGCCTTTTCTGATAGAGGTCTCCTTCGAAGTCGAGAAGGAATGCCTCCACGCGCAGCTGGGTGCCGCCGAACGTGGGGCGGTAGCCCACCGACAGCGCGGCCATGAACTCGCCCTCGGGCGCAGTCGCACGACCCGCGTAGGCGCCCAGCGCCGGCACCAGCTTGTTCGGCTCAATGCCAATGTTCGCGGTCGGGAAGCCGAGCCGCCGGCCGACACGTTCGCCCGCCTCCACCGGGCCGCCCATCGAATAGTCACGGCCCAAAAGTCGGTTCGCCGCGTCCACCTCCCCGGTGGTGATCAGGCGCCTCACCTCGGAGCTGTGCAGCTCGTGCTCATCGATGAGGAACGGCGGCACGACCTCGACCTCGTGGCCATTGGCGCGAAGCCAGTCCGCGCTGCCGGTCCGTCCCCTGCCAAATGCGAAATCGAACCCGATCACCCAGCGGCGGATGTCCATCGTCGCGGACAGCCGAGCGATGAACTCGTGGGGTGTGAGGGAGGCGAGCTCGCGATCGAATCGAAGCACGATCGCGTGGTCGATGCCGGCCGCCTCGAGCAGGGCCAGCTTCTCCTGCAGGGTCGTGATCGACTGCGGGCAGTTGGCAGGATCGAGGACGCAGCGAGGATGCGGCTCGAACGTGATGAGTGCCGTCTGCGCAGAGATGGCCTCGGCAGCGCGCACAGTGTGCCGGATGACGTCGAGGTGACCGAGATGGACGCCGTCGAAGCTGCCGACCGTGAGCGCCACCGCCCCGACAGGGCTCGCGGGCAGCCCGAGATGAACCCTCAGTTGAAGACCTTCTCGGGCACGAAGGTGCGCCGCAATGGGTCGGCATGGCCCAGGGCGATCAGCCGTCCGGCGCCGTCATGCGCGCGAAGCGGGCCCGGCCCTGGCTCCGGAAGCACCCGCACCGCGCGGCCCTGCCGCACCATCGCCGCCTGCTCGATGTTGAGCTTCACGTGCTCCATGTCCGGCAGTATGACTTCGGCCGGAAGCAGCGAGTCGCGGACGGCTTCCGCGGTCGTGATGTCGTCCGACCGAAGCGCGGACTCGATCGCGAGAGGCCCGTAGGCGGTGCGCACCAGCCGGCCCAGGTATCCGCCGACTTCGAGCCGTGCGCCGAGATCGCGCGCGATCGAGCGCAGGTATGTTCCGCTGCCGCAGCGGATCTCCACCCGCGCAACCGCCTCATGGCCCGCCTGGAAGTCGAGCAGCGTCGCTTCGTAAACGGTGACCTCACGCGCCTCGGGCCGGGTCACGGTTCCAGCGCGGGCCAGCTTGTAGGCGCGCTTGCCCTCGACCTTGACCGCCGAGAATGCCGGCGGCTCCTGCAGGATGCGGCCCGTGAAGGCCGACAGCGCCAGCTCCAGCGTCTCCCGGGTCAGGCCGCTGGGGTCGCCGACGGGTTCTCGATCCGCCTCCGCGTCGTCGGTCGCCGTGGCGTAGCCCAGGTGGATGTCGGCGACGTAGGTCTTCGACAGCCGCAGCGCGAATTCGGCGAGCCTGGTCGCGGACTCGAACAGGATGGGCAGAACGCCGGTGGCGAGCGGATCGAGGGTGCCCGCGTGCCCGACCCGGTGGGCGCCTGTCAGCCGGCGAAGGCGGCTGACGACCGCGAACGACGTTTCCCCGGCCGCCTTGTCGACATTCAGGACACCGCTCGGAAAGGGCGGCGAATCAGCCTTCTGACGAGGAGACATGGATGGCCTCCTTGGCGGCGGCCAGGACGATTTTCACGGCTTCGTCCAGCGGCTTTTCAATCTCGGCCCCCGCCGCGCGAACGTGCCCGCCGCCGCCGAACGACGCGCACAGCGCGGCAGCGTCGACTCCGCCGCGGCTCCGTACGCTGATCTTCGTCAGCTCGCTCTGTACTTCCTTGAACAGGATGGCGATCTCCAGCCCCGCGATGCTGTTCAGCGTGTCGATGATGCCTTCCGATTCGGCCATGACGGCTCCCGCCTCCCGCAGCATTCGCCGTGTGACCTTCGCCCAGGCGAGCTTCCCGTCGAGCTCGACCCGCATGGTCGCGAGCGCCAGGCCACTGAGCTTCAACGTCGTCTCGGGCCGCATCTTGTAGACGAGGGTCGCGATGAGCCCGGGATCCGCGCCGAGCCGGGCGAGCCTGGCCGCGTCGTCCAGGGCCCGAGGAGTGGTGTTCTCGTGCCGGAATCCACCAGTGTCGGTGAGCAGGGCCACATACAGGTTGGTGGCCATCGTCGGGGTGATCGGGTAGCCGAAGTGGTCGAGCATCTCCATCACCATCTGGCCCACCGCCGACGCCGCCGGATCGATGACGTTGACGTCTCCGAACCGCGAGTTTGACGGGTGGTGGTCGATGTTGACGATCACCGCGTGCTCGGCGATCCGCTTGACGCTGCCGCCGGAGCGCTCCAGGTTTCCCGAATCGAAAAAGAAGACGAGCTGCGGGTCGATGCCGTGGGGCGGCTCCGATGCGACCTCAGTGAAGCCGGGCAGGAACGTGTACATCTGAGGCAGCGGCGGCGGAATGAGGACCCACACGTCCTTGCCCGCCGCGCGAAGGGCCTCCGCAAAGGCGAGGCTGCAGCCAAGGGTGTCGCCGTCGGCGTCCTTGTGCCCGAAGATCAGGATCTCCTGGTTGGCGTCGATGAGCTCCTTTATCTCGTCGTACAGGTGACGTGCCTGGTTTGCCGCCTCTATGACTCCTCCTCCCCGCCCGCGTCACTCTGCGGCAGAACTTCTTTGAGGAGTTCGGAGATGTGCACGCTGTACTCGATCGACGGGTCGAGCTCGAAGCGCAGCTCGGGCGCGTACCGGAGATTCTGCAGGCGCCGGCCCAGCTCGCGCCTGACCAGGCCTCGCGCCGAGACGAGCCCCGCCAAAGACTCCTTCTTCTGCTCGGGATTGCCCAGCACGCTCACTCGCACCCGAGCCTGGCGCAGGTCGGGCGACATGCGAACCGCGGTGATGCTCACGAAACCGATGCGCGGATCCTTCAAGTCACGTCGAATGATGGACATGATCTCCTCACGCACCTGCTCGCCAACCTGGTCGGCGCGGTAGCTGGTCATGACGACCTCCGCTGTCAATTTACGCGCGCCTCGCGAAACAACGCGAAGCGCCTGATTTCGTGGCAGCAAGTCACGCCTTGCTTAAATTTCTTCCCGCTCGAGTCGATACGTCTCCATCGTGTCCCCGGCGGTGAACGTTTCGTAACCCTCGAGACCGATGCCGCACTCCTGCCCGGCCGGCATCTCGCGCACGTCTTCCTTGAAATGCTTGAGCGACGTGATTCGACCTTCGAAAACCTGCTCGCGGCCTCGGAAAAGCTTGACCCAGCCTCCACGGCTGACCTTGCCCTCCAGCACGCGGCTGCCGGCTACGATGCCCAGCCGCGGGATCTTGATCGGCGTGACGACCTCGACCTTGCCTTCGTGAATCTGCCTGAAGGTGGGTTCGCGCATTCCCTTGGCCGCCCGCTCGACGTCTTCCGTCAGCTTGTAGATGACGTCGTAGTAGCGGACCTCGACCTTGGCGCGTTCGGCGGCCGCGGTGGACGAAGGGGTCGGCTTCAGGTTGAAGCAGACGATGATCGCGTTTGAAACACTGGCGAGCAGCAGGTCCGAGTCGCTGACAGCCCCGACGCCCTGGCCGACGATCTTGATCGCGACCACCGGGTCTTCGATCTTCTGGAGCGCGTTGAGCAGAGCTTCGAGCGTGCCCTGGGCGTCGGCCTTGACCACGAGGCTGAGCTCTTTGACCTCTCCCTCCTTGGCGCGGCGGGCAAGCTCCTCGAGGGTGATGCGCGGCGCGAAGTCCCGGGCGGCTTCGGTCGTGCGCTTCTCGGTCAGCTTGGTAAGGGCGATCTGGCGGGCCGCCTTTTCCGAGCCGACCACCTGGAAGATGTCGCCGGCCTGGGGAACCTCGCTCATGCCTGACACCACGACCGGGGTGGCGGGTGGTGCTTCGTTCACGCTCTGACCGCGATCGTCCGCGAGCGCGCGGACGCGGCCATAGATGTGTCCGCAGACAAAGTCATTGCCGACTTTCAGCGTCCCCGCCTGCACGAGGACGGTCGCCACGGGTCCCCGGCCGCGCTCGAGGTGGGCGTCCACTATCGTGCCGATCGCGTTGCGATCCGGGTTGGCCTTCAGCTCGAGGATGTCCGACGAGAGAACGATCGTCGTGAGGAGGTCGTCGATACCCTGACCCGTGCGGGCGCTGAGATGCACGCACTCGTGCTCGCCGCCGTAGTGGCGTGTGACGATCCCCTGCTCGGCGAGCTCCTGGTGCACCCGGTCCGGGTTGGCATCCTCTCTGTCCATCTTGTTGATGGCGACGATGATGGGAACCCTGGCGGCGCGCGCATGGTGGATCGCCTCGATGGTCTGCGGCTTCACGCCATCGTCGGCGGCGACCACGAGCACCACCAGATCGGTGACCTGCGCTCCGCGGGCGCGCATTGCAGTGAACGCCTCGTGGCCCGGCGTGTCGATGAAGACGACCGGGTGGCCGTCCGCGGTCTCGATCTTGTAAGCCCCGATGCGCTGGGTGATGCCTCCGGCCTCGCCAGAAGCAACACGCGTCTTGCGGATGGCGTCGAGAATCGACGTTTTGCCATGGTCGACGTGGCCCAGCACCGTGACGATCGGAGGCCGCTCCCTGAGCTTGGCGGGATCTTCGTTGGCGAGCGAGAAGAGCTCCTCGCGCGAGGTCGTTACAACGTTGCCCTCGCCTTCGGCCGATTCGACGGCGACGACGTCCTCGCTCGATACCGTTTCGACAGTGAACCCGAACTCGTCCGCCACGATCTCGGCGGTGGCGAAGTCGATGACCTGGTTCATGGTGGCCAGGATCTTCGACGCCATGAGCTTCTTAATCACCTCGACGGGGCCCACCCCAAGCTTGTCCGCGAGGTCCTTCACAGACAGGGTCGGCGGCAGGGAGACCCTGCGGTCACCGTTGGTTTCGATCTTTGGCGCGGCTGACAGTGGCTTGAACGCCGACCGCGCGGCCTCGATCGCCGCGGGCGCGAGGGGCGCGGCCGCGTTGCGAGTCAGCCTTCGCTGCTGGAGAAAGTTCACCAGCTCTTTCTGGCTGATTCCAAGTTCGCGCGCGAGTTCGTGTGTCTTCATGCCGGACTATTGATTATGCCGGTCTGAGCGAATTCGAAACCTCAGCCGCACCTGCCTCGCCCTCGCGTGGAGAGGGTTAGGGCGCGGAGCTCGAGCGGGCATGACCGTCCAGCTCGACCCACACCTCGGGTTGGATCGTCGTTCGCAAAGCTCGGTCCAGGGAGCGCTTCTTGCGGGCCGACTCCACGCATGCGCCGTCCGCGTGAAGGTAAGCGCCGCGACCCGTCGCGCGCCCGGAGGAGTCAATGGTGGCCCCGCCTCCCGGACGGCGAACGACCCGGATCAGCGCCTTCTTGTCGCCTTCGGTCCGGCAGCCCACGCACGTCCGGATCCCGACTCCGCCGCGCCGCGCCGGGCGTTCACGACCCGGCATCGACAGGCGCCGCGGCGATGGGGTCGCTCGGTTTGATGTCGATGCGCAGGCCGGTCAGCTTGGCCGCCAGGCGTGCGTTCTGCCCGTCGCGGCCGATCGCAAGCGACAGCTGGGCTCGCGGCACCAGGACGGTCGCCGTCCTCGTGGCTCGGTCGATGGACACGGACTCCGCTCGCGCGGGGCCCAGCGAAGCGGCCACGAACGCCTCCGGATCGTCCGACCAGGGGACGATGTCGACGTGCTCGTTGGCGAGCTCGCTCAGGATCGCGCGGTGACGCACGCCCTTGGGGCCGACGCATGCGCCCACCGGATCGAGCCCGGGCTGCGTCGCGGAGACCGCGATCTTCGTGCGGAGGCCCGGCTCGCGCGCAATCGCCCGGATCTCGACTGTGCCGGCTTTGATCTCCGGGACCTCGGCTTCGAGCAGGCGGTTGACGAACGATCGCGCCGCCCGCGACACTCGCACCTGCGCCTGGCGCGGGTTGCGCTGCGTGTCGAGGATGACCACCAGGACCGGGCGCCCCACGTGGAGCTGCTCGCCTGGGATCTGCTCCTCGGGCGGCATCACGCCTTCGGCACGCCCCAGGTCGACGTAGACCGTCCCGGCCTCGATCCGGTCGACGACTCCAGACGAGAGCTCCCCCTTGTGCTCGGCGACGTCGCGGAGCACCTTGTCGCGCTCGAGATCGTGGATGTGGCGCAGGACCGCGTGCTTGGCGGTCTGCGCCGCCATGCGCTTGAAGTCCTCAGACGGCAGCTGCTCGACCACTGCGGTTCCATCCGGCCGGAGCACATGACTGCGCACGTCCAGCGCTCCGGTCTTGATGTCGAGCTTGATCGTGATGTCGCCTGGAGGGTTGAACGCGCGCCTGTATGCGGCCGCCAGCGCGCCCTCCACCGTGTGGAGCATCTCGTCGAAAGGTATGCCCACCTCCGCGCAAAGCGCAGTCAGCGCTTCGCCGAAGCTATCGGTGGACTGTTCAGATGGCGACCGCGAGCCTGCCCGCGACAACGTCACTCCACGCTATATGCACGATGACCGGCGCGCGGCCGCGCGCGCCGAGGGCCTGAACGGCGATGCCGGCTGTGTCGACGGCGACCAGCTGGCCTTCCACCACGCTCTCCGATTCGCCGGTGCGATACCTGATGTTCACCCGCCGGCCAAGGAAACGCGCGTAATCCGGCTGCGTGCGCAACGGACGCTCGGCGCCCGGGGACGAGACTTCGAGGTCGTATGGACCGTGGATCAGCTCGGTGTGATCGATGAGGGGGCCGACAACGCGGCTGACGCGCTCGCAATCCTCGATGGTGATCGGCTCGGCGTGATCGATCGAAACGCGCAGGGTGCGCCCGCCTGTGCCCGACTGGTCGAGCGAGTAAAGCTCATAACCCATGTGGTTGAGCGTCGGCTCGAGCAGCTCCTTCAGTGACGGTATTGGCCAGGTTGGCATGTCCGGTGTCGCAGGACACCTTACGCCAGCCTGGATCAGCGGAGCGGTTGCAGCCTGCGCCACACAACCAGCAGAGGTGAGGCGTTGAAGATCGAGCTGTAGGTTCCGGAAACGATTCCTATGAGGAGGGCCAGCGCGAAGCCCTTGAGCGTCGTCCCACCGGCGATCAGGATGGAGGCGAGAACCAGGACGACGGTGAAGCTCGTGATGATCGACCGTGCGGCCGTTTGCATGATGCTGAGGTTCACCACCTGCTCGAAAGACAGCCGCTGGCTCACGCGCAGGTTCTCGCGGATCCGGTCAAACACGACGATCGTGTCGTGGACCGAAAAGCCGACCACCGTGAGCACCGCCGTCACGAAGAGGCTGTCTATCTCGCCGATCCTCAGGTTCAGGACCTTGCCGAAGATCGAGAACAGGCCTGTCAGAAGAAAGACGTCATGAAGCAAGGCGAACAGAGCCGATCCGCCGAACTGAAAGCCGGCGCGCCATCCTCCAGGCACGTTTCGGAAGCGGATGGCAAGGAGGAGCAGGATGGCTCCCGAAGCAAGTACGAGGGCCAGGAGCGCGAACGTGATGGTCTCACCCGCGATGGTGCCGCCAACCTCGAGGATCTGCTGAGGAGCTCCTCCGCTCATGGGGCCGAGCCGCCTCTGCAGGTCGTCCACCACCAACTTTTGCTGCTGGGGAGTCAGCGGCGGATAACGAATGATGAACCCCCCGCCGGTGGTCTGTATCACAGACCCGTTGTCGTTTTCGGCGTTGACAGCGGCCTCCACCTGCGAAATGGACGGGTTGTCGACGAAGTTGACGGTGAACTCGGTGCCGCCGGCGAAGTCGATGCCGAGCAGGAAACCCCTCGTCGCCATGGAGATGATGCCCGGGATGATGATCAGCAGCGAGATCGCGAAGAAAATGTTGCGGCGACCGATGATGTTGAGCCTGCGGACCCGCGGCTCCCGGACGACCTCGGCGGGCGCGCCATCTTTCGAAGTGTCCTCGACGACGACGTCCGCCTTCTGGTCTTGGGGCGCGACGTCAGACGGTTCGGGCACGATCAACTCCGAGAAGCGAGGGACGTCGCAACCCGCTGGCGGTCATGACTATCGCCAGCAGGTTGTGCGTGACGATGATCGATGAGATCAGGCTGGCTATGACGCCGATGCCGAGGGTGATCGCGAAGCCCTTGACCTGCGAAGGCCCGACGAAACCGAGGATGACGCAGGTGATGAACGTCGAGGTGTTGGAGTCGCGGATCGCGGGCCAGGCGCGTCTCACGGCCGCGTCGACCGCGGCTGGGATGGTGCGACCGGATCTGACCTCTTCTTTGAAGCGCTCGAAAATAAGCACGTTGGCGTCGACCGCCATGCCGACCGAGAGGATGAACCCGGTGATGCCCGCCAGGGTCAGCGTCACAGGCACGACCTTGAAGACCGCGAGAACGGCGGCAGCGTAGAACAGCAATGCGATGCTCGCCAGCAGGCCGGGAATGCGGTAGTAGACGATCATGAAGATGACCACGATCGACAGCCCGAGCAGGCCCGCGGCGAGGCTGAGCTTCACCGATTCAGCGCCCAACGTCGAGCTCACCTGCGTGACGTCGAGCACCTGGAGGTCAACGGGCAGAGAGCCGGAGTTGATCCCGGTGGCCAGGTCTGTCGCGCTCGCCTGGGTGAAGCTGCCGCTGATGGTTGCCTGGCCCCCGTCGATCTCCTGCAGGGTGATCGGGTCGGTCAGGAACTTGCCGCAGACGACGCCCGGGGCTTGGGCCGAGAGGCAGCTCGGGTTGTATGTGGAGCTGACCTGCGAGACATACGCCGGGTCTTCCCAGTGGTCTATGTCCGCCTGAGTGAGGTCCAGCCAGATCGCCAGGTGCCGCTGCGGGCAGTTCGCGGTGGCCACGGTGTTTGGATCGCCGGGACACGCGGCGACGTTGGCCCGCGTGAGGTTGGCGAACTTGGTCCCGCCGGTTGAGGTGAAGCTGACGTTGACCACCCAGCTCACGCCGGTCTGGTCGATCGCCGCGTTCGCGCTCGAGATGTCGTCTCCGGTGAGCCCCGAGAAGGCAGGCTTGTAACCCGCTTCGGGACCGTTGGTCACCTTGGCGTCCGGAACCCAGGTCGTGTAAACCAGCTTGGAGACCGCGCCGATGGTCTTCTGCGCCTGGTCGGCCGTGACGCCCGCCAGATCGACGGTGATGCGGTCGCAGTTGCTACCGGCGCCGCGGATCTCGGGCTCGCTGACGTTGAGCCCGTTGACGCGCTTGTTGATCACCTGGATCGTTCGCTGCTGAACGTCACAGCGGTTTTGGCCGGGAGGAAAATTGGTCATCAGGTAGTCGATGTGGGTGCCACCCGCGAGATCGAGGCCTCGGTGGATGTACAGCTGCCAGCCTCCGAAGTTCGGCGGCAGGCCGGCCACATTGCCTGTCAGCGGGTCATGGTTGGCGATCCGGTAGATGTAGCCTGCCCCATCCACGAACAGCGAGAACGCCAAGATCCCGATGATCAGGAGGCGAACTGGCCAGCTCAGGACTAACTGCACGGCCGATCAGTCTACGGCGCTGCCATCTAGCGCTGCCGGAACAGGATGTTGGCCACGACCGTGAGCACGATCGAGAGAATCACGCCGGCGGCAATCGGGATATAAACGGTCACGCCGCCCGTCCGGAAAATGATGTTGCCCGGTAGGTTGGACCGGCCGAACAGCATCATGGCAACCCCGGCCACAGCCAGCACCACGGCGACTCCCAAAAGCAGCTTTCCAGCGTCTTGCATCGCTACAGCAGGCGGGTTTGTTGGGGTCCTGGGTCCGGTGGTGTGATGCCGAGGTGGCGGTACGCGAGCTCGGTCGCGACCCGTCCCCGCGCGGTTCGGGCCAGGAAGCCGACCTGGATGAGGTACGGCTCGTGGACGTCCTCGATTGTCTCGGGTTCCTCCGAGAGCGAGGTGGCGATGGTGTCGAGGCCGACCGGTCCACCCTTGAACTTCAAGATCACCGTCTGCAGAAGCTGGCGGTCCAGGGGCTCGAGCCCGAGCTCGTCGATCTCCAGCATCGCCAGGGCGTGCCTGGTGGTTTCGACGGTGGCACGGCCGTCACCGCGAACCTGTGCGAAATCACGCACGCGGCGGAGCAGGCGATTGGCGATGCGGGGCGTGCCCCGCGCCCGGCGGGCGATCTCCGAAACGGAGTCGTCGTGGATCTCGATGTCGAGAATCCGAGCCGAACGGCTCACGATCAGCTCGAGCTCGGCCTTGGTATAAAAGTCCAGCCGGTAGACCGCGCCGAAGCGATCGCGCAGAGGGCCGCTGAGAAGTCCCTGGCGTGTCGTTGCGCCCACACAAGTGAAGTGCGGCAGAGGCAGGGTCGCCGCGCTGGCCCCCACGCCCTTGCCGAGCACCGCGTCGAAACGGAAGTCCTCGAGTGCGGGGTAAAGGGACTCCTCGACGATGCTGTTCAGGCGGTGGATCTCGTCGATGAAGAACACGTCGCGGGTCGTGAGGTTGAGCAGGATGGATCCCAACGCGCCCTGGTGGTCGATCGCCGGTCCCGAGCTCACCTTGATCGCCACCCCCAGCTCGTTGGCGATGATGTGGGCGAGCGTCGTTTTGCCCAGGCCTGGAGGGCCGCAGAGCAGCACGTGCTCGACCGGCTCGCCGCGCCGCCGGGCGGCCTCCAGCAGGATGCTCAGGTTCTCCCTGACCTGCTCCTGTCCGATGTACTCGGCGAGCATGCGCGGGCGGAGCGTGAGGTCATATTGCTCGTCGTCGACGCGGGCATCGAGCACCGGCTCGCTCATTTACGACCTAAAGCCTTCAAGGCGATCGCGAGAGCCTCCTGGGTCGGCGGGTTTGATTTCCAGTCGACCGCCTCGATGCCCGTCCGCGCTTCCTGGGACGAGAAGCCCAGGTTGCGCAGCGCCGACTCGACGGCTTTCGGAACGGCGCCATCGCCGGCCATGGCCGCCGCGCGGGGCACCGCCTCCAGGGCCGCCACCGCGTCCAGTCGCGGCTTGAGCTCGATGATCACCTTGGCGGCCGTTCTCGGGCCGACGCCGCTGGCCCTGCGGATGGGCGCGGGGTCCTCGCCGACGATGGCGCGCTTCAGCACCTCGAGGCTGGCCGCGCTGAGGATGTTGAGGCCGACCTTTGGTCCGACGCCGTCAACCTGGATGAGCATCTCGAAGAGCTCCAGCTCATCGACCGATGCGAAACCGAACAAGGCGAGCTGATCCTCGCGCACCTGGGTGTGGATGTGAAGGTCCGCGTCGCCGCCCGGCGGCGGCAGCTGCTGGCGTGTGCCCGCCGCGACGTTGACGAGATATCCCACGCCGCCCACGTCAAGCACCACGAAGTCGGCGCCCGCCCTTAGCACTCTGCCGCTGAGATGGGCGATCATTCAAAGTCCGCACTGCGCGCGGCCGGCGGCGAGGTTGCCGCTCGCGTGAACCGCCTGCTGCGCGCATGGCACAGCGCGATGGCGATCGCATCTCGAGCGTGATCGTCAATGCGGCCCTCCGGGACCTTGACCTGCGCCGCCAGCATGCGCGCGATCTGAGCCTTGTCGGCATTCCCATAGCCGGTCAGGATGACTTTGACCTGGCTTGGCTTGTACTCGAATACGGGCACTCCGCACTCCTCGAGCACGGTGAGGATCGCGCCTCTGGCCTGAGCCACGCCCACCGCGCTCGTCGCGTTGCGGCCCATGAACAGCTCTTCGATCGACGCCTCCGCGGGGGGATTCTCTGCGAGCAGCGCGCGCAGGTAGCTGGTGATGGTCAGCAGGCGGGCTCCGTCTCGCCCGGGAATCGTCACCACGGTGCTGCAGGCGAGAACGAGATTTGGCTCGGACAGCAGCGCGAAACCGGTTCCGGCCAGGCCCGGGTCGATGCCCAGGATCAGTCCGTTGTCGCGACCTGGCATTTAGGACGCGCCGAGGACTACGTCCTCGAGGCGGGCACGCTCAGAGCCACGGCTGAGGGGCGATTGGAGGTTGACGCGTACGGGACGGCCGGAGGGAATCCGGCCTGCTGGCCACCTTTCACCTTTTCTCATTCATACCTGTGCTGAGACGCGTTCCAGAACGTCGGTTGGGATGTCGAAGTTGGCGTACACCTGCTGGACGTCGTCATCCTCTTCCATCGACTCCATGAGACGGAGCACCGCGGCGGCCTTGTCCTCGCCCACCGCCACCGTCTGCTTGGGCTGCATCGTGATCTCGGCGTTCTCCACCGTGACGCCGAGCGCCTCCACGGCCGTCTTGACTTTTTCGAAGGCAGAGGGTGGTGTCGAGATTTCAATCGACTTGCCATCGACCTGGATGTCGTCGGCGCCGGCCTCAATCGCCGCGAGCCCGACCTCCTCCGGATCCAGCTTGCCCGCGTTGGCGCTGATCACACCCTTGCGCTCGAACATCCACCCGACGGAGTTGGACTCGCCGAGGTTGCCGCCGAGCTTGGCAAAGCGGTGGCGGATGGACGCGCTCGTGCGGTTCCGGTTGTCGGTGAAGGCATCGACCATCACCGCCACGCCGGCGGGGCCGTATCCCTCGTAGCGAATCTCCTCCAGCTTCTCGCCGGCAAGCTCGCCCGTGCCGCGTTTGATCGCATTCTGGATCCGGTCGGTCGGCATGTTGATCTCGCGAGCCTTCTGGACCGCGAGGCGGAGCCGAAAGTTGCCGTCCGAGTTGCCGCCGCCCTCCTTGGCCGCGATCGTGATCTCGCGGCTGGCGCGGGTGAACGCCTGGCCGCGCTTGGCGTCGACGATCGCCTTTTTGTGCTTGATGCCGGCCCACTTCGAATGGCCTGACATCTACGCGAGACCTCCGAACATTATTTCGGTGATTCTAGCTCACCCGTATTCGAACGAAGTTTCTCTTTCCCGCCTGGAGGACGTCACCGTCTTTCAGCGTCGCATCCATACCGACCTTCTCATTGTTGATGCGGACTCCGCCCTGGTCGACCAGGCGCCGTGCGTCGCCGCGGCTTTTGGCCAGCCCACCTTCGACGAGGACGCCGACCAGGTCGGCGGGGGTGGTCGTGACGTGCTCCGGCACCGCATCGGGGATCTCCCGCCTGCGGAACTTGAGCTCGAAATCCTCCTCCGCCCCTAGCGCCGCTTCCGCACCACGAAGACGAGCCACCAGCTGTCTGGCCAGCGCCGCCTTCGCGTCGCGCGGCTTCATGGCCAGAACCTCAGCCTGCTGCTTGGGGTCGAGGCCCGATACGAGCCGGACGTATTTCTCGGTCATCCGGTCCGGGATCGACATGGCCTTGCCGTATATCTGCTCCGGCGACTCGCTCACACCGATGTAGTTGCCCAACGACTTCGACATCTTCTGCTCGCCATCGAGGCCTTCGAGCAACGGAAACACCGCCACGTCCTGCGGCTCCTGCCCGTAGGCCTTCTGGATCACCCGGCCGAAGAGCAGGTTGAAAAGCTGGTCGGTGCCGCCGATTTCCACATCGGCCTGGACCGCGACCGAGTCGTAAGCCTGGCTGAATGGATACAGGATCTCGTGAGCTCCGATCGAGGTGCCGGATCTCATGCGCGCAGCGAAGTCCTCGCGCTGCAGCACCTGCTGCAGGGTTGCCTTGGCTGTGAGCCGCAGGATGTCGGCCGCCGTCATGGCGGCAAGCCACTCGGAGTTGTGCCGGACCTCGATCTGCCCACGATCGAGCACGAGGTCCACCTGGTCGAAATACGTTTCGGCGTTGGCGGCCACCTGCTCCGGACTCAGCACGGGTCTCGTCTCGGACCGTCCGCTGGGGTCGCCGATCAACGCGGTGTAATCGCCGATGATCAGCACGACCGTATGGCCCTCTTCCTGAAAGGTTCGCAGTGCGTCCAGCACGACGAGATGGCCGATGTGCAGGTCGGGCGCCGTCGGATCCAGCCCGAGCTTCACGCGGAGCTTGTCACCGCGTTCGAGCCGCGAGCGCAGGTGGTCCGCGACGTGGATCTCCACCGCCCTTTCGCGCAGCCGCTCGAAGAGCTGGACGCTCACAGGGTGAGAGCCTCTACGGGTTGACCGGACCGGGTCCGAAATAGATTTGGGGGTCGGTCGGCAGAACCGGCCCGAACAGGCCGACGATCGGCTTCCCCAACTTCCGCACGATGGTCACCGCAAACGCCGACCCGTTGACGGAGTCGCGCAGGTGGGCCTGGGTCTGGTCCAGCTGGGGGCTGCCGATCGGGCTCGCGGCCGCAATCAGCTCGGTGATCACGACCACGGCGAGCAGGATGGCCGTCACCACACCGGCGATGACGCCCAGCGTGCGGTTCAGGACGAGGGCCGGGATCTGGATCTGGCTGTGCGCGAGCTGCGTGGCGACCTCGACGATCACGAGCACGGCCAGGAAAATGCCGAAGAAGCCGTAGATCCGCGCGTCGGCCGTCTCGAAGTTGGAAGACTGCTGCAAGATCCCGCTCGCCTGCTGACCCATGTTGGTCGCCGCCCAGCAGGCCGCATACAGCGCGATGAGACCGATCAGTCGCCGGATGACCCCGGTGAAGAAGCCGCCGGCGCCGTAGCCGGCGATGGCGATGATCGGCACGAGATCGATCCAGGTCATTCAGGTGGTCTCCGCACATTAGTCACGATCCGCAGGCTGGAAACTTGCGTGTTGTTCACTCGCGAAACCTGGCGTGGTGCTTCTTCTCCAGTCCCGCCTTGATCTCCGACATCACTTTGTCCACTTCGGCGTCCGTCAGGGTGCGCTCGGGGCTGCGGAAAGTCAAGGTGAACGCAACGCTCTTGTGGCCGGCGGGAACTTGCGCGCCGTGGTACTCGTCGAACGGGCGGGCGTGCTCCAGGAGGTCGCCGCCGGCTTCCCTGGTCGCTGCCAGGATGACACCCGCCGCGACATGCTCCTCGACCACAACCGCGAGATCGCGATCCACGCTGGGGAATCTGGGCAGGGCATGGGCACGCGGGATCGACGCCGCGGCCAGAACCGGTTCGACGTCGATCTCGAAGGCGACCAGCCGCCCCTCGATCTTGCCGAGCGCTCCCACGGTCGGATGAAGCTCCCCGATATAACCAAGCTGGCGGCCCTCCATCGTCACGGCCGCGCAACGGCCGGGGTGGAAGAGGTGGCTTCCCGCGCGCTGGTAGGTGCACTGCGGGGCGGACAGCGCCTGCACGCAGCCCGCCAGCACCGACTTCAGCCTGTAGAACGCGTTGCGCCCCGACTCGGAGCTGGCGCCCGCGGTCGCGATCGCGGCAATTCGAAGCGGCTCCTCAGGCTGGGTCGTCTTGTCTCCGACCCGCGCCAGGTACGACGCCGCGATCTCATAGACGCGGACGTCGGACCGTCCCCGATCGCGATTCAGCGCCACTGCCTCGAGCAGCGACGGAAGGAGTGACGTGCGCAATGTGTCCATGTCATCGCTGAGCGCATTGGACACCCGCATCGCGTGAGCCGAGATGCGCAGCGCCTCCAGGGTGCGTCCTGAGACCAGCGCCGGGTTCCAGGTCTCGGTGAATCCCGATCCCGCCAGGACCTCGCGCGCGGCATCGAGCCGGCGGTCGGTGCTCGGGGTGGCGGGTGTCCACCTGTCGTGCCGGCGGCCCGGCAGCGTTGGCGCGACGCGGTCATAGCCGTACACGCGGCCGACCTCCTCGACCAGGTCTTGCGGGATCGTGACGTCCATCCGGAAGACAGGCGGGAGAACATCCCATTCGCCGTCGCTCAAGACCTTGACGTGGAAGTTGAGCCGCTTGAGTATCGATTCCGCCTCCTCCAGGGGCACGTGCGTGCCCAGGACCTCGTCGACGAGGGCCGGGCGAAGGTTGACCCGCACAGGCTCCTGCGGCCGCGGATAGACGTCGGCCCACTCGCGGTGCACCAACCCGCCGGCGAGCTCGGCGATCAGCGATGCGGCGCGCCGCGCGCCCGCCTGAGCGAGCTCCGGAGGCAGGCCTCGCTCAAACCGGGCCGATGCTTCAGTGCGCAGGCCAAGAGCTCGGGAGGTCTGGCGGACGCTGGGGCCGCTGAACGTGGCGGCCTCGAGAACGACCTCGGTGGTTTCCGCCGTGACCGCGGAATCCTCGCCTCCCATCACGCCCGCGATGGCCACCGGTCCCGTGGCGTCTGCGATGACCAGGGTGTCTGTTGTCAGCGTGCGATCGACGCCATCGAGGCACAGGAGCTTCTCGCCCCCTCGCGCCCGACGCACGTGGATCTCCGCGCCCGAAATCTTGGCCAGGTCGAACACGTGAAGGGGCTGCGCGTACTCGAGGAGGACGTAGTTCGAGATGTCCACGATGTTGTTGATCGGTCGCACGCCGCACGCGGTAAGGCGGCGCTGCAGCCAGGTCGGGCTGGGTCCGACCTTGACGTTCTTGATCACCCCTCCGATGTACCGGCTGCAAAGGTCCGGCTCTTCTATGGTGACCTGGAGGAGCTCCTTGCCCGGCGGATTGGCCGTGCCGGTGAACGACGGCATGAAGTCGCGCTTCAGGGGCCGGTCGAGCCCGGCCGCCAGCTCGCGCGCGACGCCGAGGTGGCCCATGCAGTCGGGACGATTGGAGGTTATCTCCGCCTCCATCACGGCCTGGCTGGGGATCACCGAGCTGAGAGGCTGACCGGGGACGCCGCTGTCGAGGATGAGGATTCCCGAGTGGTCGTCGCCCAGGAGGAGCTCGTCAGCCGAGCACAACATGCCGCTGGCCTTGAAACCGGCGATGTTCATGTCCTTGACGAGCTTCCCGTTCGGCACGGTGACGCCCGGCATCGCCACCGGCACCAACGACCCGGGCACCGCGTTGGGAGCGCCCGCGATGATCTGCTGGACGCGGCCGCCGAGGTCGACCTGATGAACCCACAGCGGGTTGCGCGACTTGGGGTGCGGGATCTGCTCCAGCACCCGGCCGATCACGATCGTCGAGAGGTCCGTCACCGTCAGCGACTCGACCTCCACGCCCAGCCTTGTCAGCACGTCGGCCGCCTCTTTCGGGGACACGCCCTCGAGGTCCACGAAATCGCCGAGCCACTCGTAGGAGATCCGCATAGCGGCTAGAACTGCTCCAGGAACCGAAGGTCGGATTCGTAGAACAGGCGGATGTCGTCCACATCGTGCTTGAGCATGGCCATGCGCTCGATCCCGAAGCCCCACGCGTATCCGTTCCACAGCGCCGGGTCGATGCCGCCGTTGCGCAGGACCTGTGGGTGAACCATGCCGCAACCCCCGACCTCGAGCCAGCCCTTGTGGCGGCAGCTCTTGCAACCCATCCCGCCGCAGATTCCGCATGAGACATCGAACTCGAAGCTCGGCTCCGTGAATGGGAAGTAGCTCGGCCGGACGCGGACCTTACGGTCGCGACCGTAGAGCGATTGGATCATGAACAGCAGCGTTCCCTTCATGTCGCCGACCGTGAGCCCCTTGTCCACCGCGAGGCCTTCGACCTGGCTGAAATACGGCAGGCGCGTCGCCTCGGGCGCGTCGCGCCGGTAGCACCGGCCCGGCGTGATGATGTAGATCGGCGGCTCCTTGATCCGCTGCATGGCCCGGATCTGAACCGGCGATGTATGGGCACGCAGCAGAAGCTCAGGGCTGAAGTAGAACGAGTCCCAGTTCTCGCGAGCGGGATGGCCGGCCGTGATGTTCAGGGCCTCGAAGTTGTACCACTCGGTCTCGACCTCAGGGCCCTGCTCGACCTGGTACCCGAGGCTTTCGAGGACCGTCTCGATCTGCCGGCGCGTCTGCGTGAGGACGTGGATGTGGCCTCGGTCGAGCGGAGGCCCGGGGAAGGTGATGTCGATGGCCTCTGTCTCCGCGATGTCGGCCAGGCGCGCCGCGTCGAGCTGCTCGTGACGGGCGGCGAGCGCCGACTCGATCGCACGCTTGGCGTCGTTGGCCGCCTGTCCCAGCGTCGCCCGCTCGCCGGGCGCGAGGTTTCCGATCCCCGACAGGAGACGGCTGATCTGTCCACTCTTGCGGCCGAGGTATTCGGCCGAGATCGCCTCCAGCTCCTCGGCGGTCTGGGCTTTCGCGATCGCGGCCAGCGCCTGGCTGGTCAGCGCCAGCGGGTCGCTCATGCCGTGCGTCTCCGGCGAATCTCGAACAGGATCAAGGCGGCGGCCGCGGCGACGTTCAGAGACTCGACGCCTTCGCTCAGAGGCACGGTGACGAGCCTCAAGTCGCTGCGCGAGAGGCCGTGCGCTTCGCTGCCGAGGACGATCATGCCCGCATTCTCCACTGCTGCCTCGGCAAGGGGCGTCCCGCCGGAGGCGGCGGCGCCATAGCCGTCGAGGCCTTCCAGATCCTTCCACGTGGCCTGGGCGACCTGCAGCCGGAACACGTTGCCCGCGGAGGCGCGGACCGCTTTGGCTCCGAAGGGGTCGGCCGAGCCTTCGAGCAACGCTAGCGAAGGGGCGCCGGCCGCGGCGGCGGTGCGGCAGATAGCGC
Organism: Candidatus Dormiibacterota bacterium; assembly: GCA_036491755.1. Classification (GTDB taxonomy): domain Bacteria; phylum Chloroflexota; class Dormibacteria; order Dormibacterales; family Dormibacteraceae; genus DASXBJ01. Next base: position 15,697 of record DASXBJ010000074.1, on the reverse strand, counting down.
CGACGTTGCCCGGATCCTGCACGCCGTCCAGCACCACGAGCGGCCACCGGCGCTCGCGTGCCGCCGCGATCGCCTCCTCCGCTCGGGCTTCGCGGACCCTGGCGATCGCCATCACACCCTGGGGAGTCACCGTCTGCGTCAGCTCCCGATAGAGGCCCCTGGATACGGTGATGCGGCGCTGCACCGTGCCGTTGTAGTGATCGCCTTCGCGGATCACCACCAGCTCGAGCTCCAGGTGGGCGGCCTCGGCCTCGGCAAGGACGCGCGGACCCTCCAGCAGGGCCAGGCCTGGCTCGCGCCGGCGGGCGAGACGCCTCAAGCGGCGAATGATCTCGTTGTCCGGGCTGGAGATCAGCGGCTAAAGGGCTTTTTTCGCAACCTCCACCAGCTGAGCGAAGGAACCGCTGTCGCGCACGGCCAGGTCAGCCAGCACCTTGCGGTCGATCTCCACTCCTGCCTGGCGAAGGCCGTGCATGAGCTTGTTGTAGGGCAGCCCGGATTGCCGGGACGCGGCGTTGATGCGCGCGATCCACAGCGCCCGCATCTCGCGCTTGCGACGCCTGCGGTCGCGGAACGAGTAGGCAAGGGCGTGCAGCACCGCCTCGTTGGCGGGACGGAAAAGAAGCTTCTTGGAGAGGCGGAAGCCCTTGGCGCGATCGAGGATCGCCTTGTGGCGTCGATGCGCCGGGACGCCTCGTTTGACTCGTGCCATGGATCCTGCCTAGATGCCCAGCGCCCGGCGTACGGCCTTGCGATCGGACTTGTGCACGGGCTGCTCATTTTCGTAGGTGCGCTTGTTCTTCTGCGATTTATGCTCGAGCAGGTGGCTCTGGAACGCCGCCGCGCGCATCAGCTTGCCGCCGCCGGTAACCCGGATCCGCTTGGCGATCCCTTTGCGAGTCTTGATCTTAGGCACTGGTCGTCGCCTCCTTGGCTGCCGGCGCCTGGCGGCTCGGCGCCAGGATCATGAACAGGTTCTTGCCTTCCAGCAGAGGCAGGCGCTCGACCACCGCGAACGGGCGCGCGTCTTCCGCGACCCTGTCGAGGATCCTGCGCCCGATCTCCTGGTGGACCATCTCGCGGCCCCTGAACATGATCGTCACCTTTACCTTCTCCCCTGCTTCGAGGAACTGCCGCAAACCCTTGAACTTGGTCTGGAAATCGTGCTCGGCCACCTTGGGTCGGAGCTTCATCTCCTTGAGCTTGATGACGTTCTGCTTGCGGCGCTGGTCCTTCTCGCGCTTGATGGTCTCGAACTTGTAGCGTCCGTAGTCCATCAACCGGCAGACCGGCGGCTGCGCTTGCGGCGCCACCTCCACGAGGTCGAGCCCTTTCTCGCTTGCAATGCGCAAAGCCGCGTCCAGAGACAGCACACCAAGCTGGTTGTTCTGGTCGTCGATCAGCCGCACTTCCGAGCTGCGGATCTGATCGTTGATCCTTAGCTCTTTAAACGAGATGAGACGCTACCTCGGACAAATTCAGGGTTGCTTTATTCCTCCAACCAGATAAAACAAAACGGACAGCAGCAGCCGTCCGCCTTGAGTACCCTTTCGAGCGTGCCCTGGGGGTGAGGGTCGGAGGCCCTGCTTCAGAGCGTGGATGGTACCGGAAACGTAACCCGATGCGCAAAGTGACGTTGCCTCTGTCAATGAAAACGCCAGGCCGGGCATGGCCACCCGGGAAGGTGTGGGTGGTGGTCGCCCTGATCACCTCGTTTGCCTGTGGCGGCTCGAGCGGCGCCGCTGCTCACTCGCCGGCCCAGCAGGCTTCGCCGTCATCCACCGCGACCAGCTCGCCTTCCCCGCCGGCGGCCGCTTCCACCACGCCACAGGCCTCGGCCGGTCCCGCCTCGCCATCCCCCGCCGCCGTGACCGGCGCGTACGGCGTGCTGGTCGGCGCCCAGAGCGGCGCCAACTACACAGTGACCCTGGTCGGGACGGACGCCAAGGTCGTGGCCACCGCTCAGGCCAGCACCCCGGCCGCCGTGACATGCGCCAACGCAGCGGCGGGCGTGGTCCCTCTTCCCGTGAGCAGCAGCAACTCGCGCCTGTACTTCATGGACGCCCAGGGGGTGATCCGGTTTCTCGCGCCGAGCGGCGATACGGGTCGCGTCACCACGGTTCCTGTCGCCGGCGCGCGCCGAAGCATGTTCGCGGTGAGCCCCGACGACCGGCGCATCGCGGTCGTGGTGGCCGACTTCAACTCAGGCGGCGCGGCGACACGACTGTATGTCGAAGACCTGAACGGCGGCGGCAACCACATCGAGCTGTTCACCCAGGGCGGCGGTTTCACGCTGTGGCCGATCGGATGGCATGGGACGACCAGCATCGTCGTGGCCAAGGTGCCCGCTTGCACGCAGGGTGGCGGCCCGTTGTGCTGTGGTCCGCAGGAGCTTCACGTGATCGACCCCGCCACCGCGGTGAGGAGATTCACGATCGGGGGTTCCGGCTGCGTCATCGCCGGGGCCGCGTCTCCCGCGGGTGCGGTGTGCGAAGACACCGCTTCCTACAGCAAGGCGACGGTCCTCACCTGGACGGCCGCCACGGTGCGCACTGTGGGGGTCGCGGGCCCCACGCCGGCCAACCTCTCCCCCGACGGCGCGCTGGTCGCGTTGACCCAGTTCAGCACCGGGTCGACCTTCATCAACGGAAAGGACCGGACGCTGGCGATGCAAGCGTGCGGCTGGATCGACTCGACGCACGTCCTGGCCGGAGGCGACGCACAGCAGCAGCCGCGGGTCGGCAACGTATCCACGGGAGCGGTGGTGCCTGTCGCCGCGCAGGGGGTTTGCGGGGGCCGGCTTCCCGGCGGCGTTTAGCGCCTCGGCGCTCAGCGGCGGCGCTCGGCGACCTCGGCCGCGACCATGCCGGCGAAAGTCTCCAGCGGCATGTCCACCTCGCTGTTCGACCGATCGCGGATGTTGACGTGTTCGCTCTCCGCTTCGCGCCCGCCGACGATCGCCATGTAGGGCACCTTGCGGCCGTGGGCGTCGCGGATCTTGCGCTGCATCTTCTCCGAGCGGTCATCGACCTCGACACGAAGCCGAAGTGCCTTCAATCGATCCGCCACGGTTTGCGCGTACGCGTGCTGGTCATCGGTGATCGGGATCACGATCACCTGCACCGGGTGGAGCCACGTCGGGAAGGCGCCCGCGTACTGCTCGATCAGATATGCGGTCATCCGTTCGAACGCACCGAACGCCCCGCGGTGGATCATGACCGGCCTCTGGCGCGACCCATCCTCCGCCACGTACTCGAGGTCGAACTTCTTGGGCAGCTGGTGGTCGACCTGGACGGTGTTGTTGGTGAACTCGCGGCGCAGCGCGTCGCGGACCTGGAAGTCGATCTTCGGCCCGTAGAACGCCGCCTCCCCCACTCCCACCTTGTACGGGAGGTTCAGGCTCTCGAGCGCCTCCTTGAGTGAGGCCTCAGCGCTCTCCCACTCCTCATCGGTGCCCGCCCATTTGGTCTTCACGTTGTCGCGCACCGACAGGCGGTACGAGTAGTCCTCGACGCCAAGCGTCGACATGAAGTAGTTGGCGAGCTCGATCGCTCCCCGTGCCTCCGCCACCACCTGGTCCGGCGTGCAGAAGATGTGCGCGTCGTTGAGATTGAACGAACGCACGCGGATCATTCCCATCAGCTCGCCCGATTTCTCCAGCCGGTAGTTCTGCCCGAGCTCGGCGATGCGCAGCGGCAGGTCGCGGTAGCTGTGCAGGTCGTGCGCGTAGACCAGGATGTGGTGCGGGCAGTTCATCGGCCGGAGCTCCAGCTCCTCGCCGTCCTCGAACCGCATCGGCGGAAACATCGTCTCGTGGAAGAGCTCCCAGTGGCCGCTGGTCCGGTACAGGTCGAGCTTGGCGACGTGAGGGGTGATGACATGCCGGTACCCGCGCTTCAGCTCCTCGTCGACGATCCAGCGCTCGAGCTCGCGCCGGATGGTCGCGCCGTCGGGCAGCCAGATCACCTGGCCAACCCCCACCCTCTCATCGAGCGCGAAGAGCTTCAGCTCCTTGCCGAGCTTCTTGTGGTCCCGCTTCTCCGCTTCCTTCAAGAACTTGAGGTAGTCCTCGAGCTCTCGCGGAGTCATCCAGGCGGTGCCGTAGATCCGGGTGAGCTGCGGCTTCTTCTCGTCTCCGCGCCAGTAGGCGCCCGCGATCCGGAGCAGCTTGAAAGCCTTGAGGTCGCGGGTCGAGCGCACGTGCGGTCCGCGGCACAGGTCCAGGAAATCGCCGGTCCGGTAGACGCTGACGCCGTCGCCTTCGACCTTGTCTTCGATCAGCTCGAGCTTGTAGTCCTGGCCGCGCTTTTTGAACTCGGCTACCGCTTCGGCGCGGGACAGCGTTTCGTGGACGAAGGGTCGGTCCTCCTGGACTATGCGCCGCATGCGTTTTTCGATCTCGGGCAGCTCGTCCTCTGAGACCGACTTGCCGAAGTCGAAGTCGTAGTAGAACCCGTCCTGCACAGCGGGACCGATCCCGTACCTTGCGTCGGGATAGAGCTCCATGACGGCGGCGGCGAGCAGGTGCGCGGCCGAGTGCCGCATGACGTGCAGCGGATCGTCGCTCGCTTCGTGATCGCCATAGTCGGCCATGGAGTTGTCCAGTATATGAAGGCCTGTGAACTGGTCAGCCATCGTGGACGCGCTCGGCTATCCCTCGGCCGGGCTCGGCATCCTCGTCGAGAGCTCCGGAGTCCCCTTTCCAGGTGAGACTCTTTTGCTGGCTGCCGGGGCATGGGCGGCTGCGCGCCACCATTCGATTGTCCTGGTGATCTTCTTCGGATTCCTCGGCGCAACGGCGGGCGGAGATTTCGGCTACTGGCTCGGCTATCGAGGCGGCCGGCCGTTCGTGGAAAGGTTCGGGGCGCTGTTTCGCATCCGCCCCGAGCACATCGCGCGATCCGAGCTCTTTTTCGCGCGCTACGGCGATCGCGCGATCCTCGCCGCCCGATTCGTGCTGGGCCTGCGCACATGGGGCTCCATGCTCGCCGGCATGGCGCGGATGCCGTTCTGGCGATTTCAGATCTTCAGCGCGATCGGCGGCCTCGGCTGGGCCACCGTCATCGGCATCGCGGGCTATGTCCTGGGCAGCAACCTGCCGCTGCTCGAAGCCATCGTGCGAGACATCGGCATCGGCGGCCTGGTCGTGATCGCGGTCATCGGGGTATTTCTGGTCGTCGCGCGCCGGCGCGCCGCGCGGTGACGATGATCGCGATTCCGCCGGCCAGCAGCAGCCCGCCCAGGCCACCGATGACGTGCGCGATGCCGATTGTGTCGGCGAGGCCGGCCGCGATCAGGACCGGCAGCGCCGTCACCCCGTTGATGACCATGTAGAGGAGCGCGAAGATCCGTCCGCGGATCGCGTCGCTGGTCGACTCCATCAGGTAGGTGATCGCCGGGATCATGATCGCGCCGAACTCCACGCCCAGAAGAAAGCTGAACGTTGCCGCGGTGATGCGGTTGTGCACCTGGAGATCGGGGAAGTGGGCCATCGCCTGCGGAACCGCGGCCAGGGCGAGCATCGTCACGCCGTTGGCGATCAATGAGCCCGCGAGCAGGGCGGTCCGGTCGATGTGCCGGACGAACTGGCCCAGGAGAACTGCGCTCAGGATGGCGCCGGCGGTCGCCGGGCCGAGGATGACGTACGTGTCCTGGGCTGCGATGCCGATGACCTTGCTGACATATGCCGGTGCCAGGGTGAACAGCATGAAAAGGACGAGGACCGCAATGCTGACCTGCCCGAAGGCGAGCATCAGGCCGCGCGACGCGCGAAGCGCATCGACGCCCTCCTTCAGGTCGACCAGCATGGAGTGGAACCGGTTGCGACTCTCTTCGACCGGCGACTCGGTCTTCGGCTCCAGCCGCGGGATGTCGGAAGCGAAGATCAGAGTGCCCGCGATGGCCAGCAGGACGACCGCAAACCAGTAGGGCGCATACAGGTCGATCCTCGAGAGGATCGGCGCCAGCGCCCCGCCGACGACGAGCGTGAGCACCATCGTCAGAAGCGCCATTGAGTTGGCGGTGATCAGTGCCGAGCGGGGCAGGATCGTCGGGATCACGGCCGCCTCCGCCGGGCCGAAGAGCTGCCCCACCGCGGAAAAGACGAGCGTGATCAAAAGCAGGTGGGCGAAGTCGCCGGCCATGCCGGGGATGATGGCCACGATCGGGATGAGCGCAACCGCTCCGGCGCGGGCGAAGTTGCACCACATCATGATCTGCTTGCGGTCGACGCGGTCGGCGATCACACCGGCCGGCGGCGCGAACAGGACCGCGGGAACCGTGTACGCGAGAAGCGTTACCGCGACCGGCGTGCTGCCGCCCGAGATGTGGTACGCGAGGATGATCAGCGAGAAAAGCAGGAACTTGTCCGCCAGCTGGGCGGCGAGCTGTGCGAACCAGATATTCCTGAACGCTGTGTGCCGCAGCACGGTCCGAAAACCACCGGTCCCTTCGACCGGAAAACGGATGGGGGCTTCCACGAGGGCTAGAGATTAGCCTCCGGAGCCCGGCGCGAAGCCTCTGTAAAGGGCCTCCCATTCCGGCAGGGTGAGCGTCTGCGCCCTGCGCGTAGGATCGATGCCCATCTCGCCCAGACGCAGGGCCGCGGCTGTGCTACCCCTCCCGGCCAGGCGCCCCAGCGCGCCCCCGAGCTGCTTGCGACGGAACTGGAAAATCGACTCCACGAAACGAAAGAACCGGTCCATGTCATCGACCTCGATCGCCGGAGCGGCGCGGACCTGGAGCACGACCATCGCGGAGTCCACGCGCGGCTCGGGGATGAAGGCGCTCGCCGGGATGGTGAACAGCGTCCGCGCCTCGGCGAACACCTGCACGGCGACCGTGGCCAGGCTGGCGCCCGTGGTGGCGGTCCAGCGTTCGGCGACCTCCTTCTGCACCACCAACGAAACCTGGCGCGGCCGGGGCTCGTGGTCCAGGAGCTTGCGGATCAGAGCCCCTGTGAGGTTGTATGGGATGTTGCCGGCGACCACCTCTCCCCCCTGCGGAAACGGCGAGTGGATGTTGAACCGCAGGATGTCCGACTTCACGATCTCGACATTGTCGTGGCCGGCCATCACCTCACCCAGGGCGCCGATGAGGCCCTGGTCGATCTCGACTGCGACCAACCGACGGCACAGCGGTGCGAGCGCCACCGTCAGCGTCCCGACGCCCGCCCCGACCTCCAGCACGTCATCCTGTTTCGTGATCCCCGCCGACCCGGCGATCCTGTCGCGCACGGTCGAGTCGACCAGGAAGTTCTGGCCGAAGCGGTGCTTGAGCTCGATGTGACGGCGCCTCATGAGGCCATCGAGCTGCCGGGGGTCGGCGGGATCGATCAATTCATGCGGCGAAACAACGCCAGCGCGTTCGCGGTCTCCTGCCGCCCAAGCTGTTCCAGCGAGATCGACCGCAGCTCGGCCACCAGCTCTGCCGTGTCGAGCATGTAAGCCGGGCGATTGGGGACGCCCATCCGCTTGTGTGCGTTGCCATAAGGCGAATCCGTCTCGAGCAAAAGCCGGTCGGACGGGCATTGCCTGACCACCTCGCGCAGGGCCGCTCGACTCGGGCGGGTGACCAGGCCGGCGAACGACAGGTAGAACCCGAGCTCGAGGAACCGCTGCGCCTGCTCCCACTCGAGGGCGAAGTAATGCATGACGCCACGCAGGCCGGGATGCCTGTGGATGGCCGCCAGGACATCGGCGTCCGCTCCTCGGTTGTGAACCGAGACGGGCAGGTCAAGCTCCGTCGCCAGCGCGAGCAGGCCGTCCAGGCGATCGACCTGAACTTCGCGAGCAACCCCGCCCGGATGCTCGTAGTCGAGGCCTATCTCGCCCACGGCCACGACACGCGGGTCCGCAGCGAGCTCGCGAAGCGCAACCAGGTCGAGCTCGGACTCCTCCAGGGGATAGTGGCCGATGGCGGCCCACACCGGATCGTGGTCCCGAGCCAGCTGGACGGAGCGCCGGCTTCGCCCGAGATCGACCCCGACGGCAATCATCCGCGTCACGCCCGCCCTCACGGCCTCGTCGACGGTCAGGGCGGGGTCACCCAGCTCCTCGAGATGGAGGTGGGTGTCTACGAAGATCCCGGGGCCTCCGCCTCGACCACATCGTCGAGGCGCTTGAAGAGCGCCTGTGGCGGCATCAGAGTCGTTCCCGGAGCGAGGCGTGACGGCCTCCACATGTCCTGCGCCGGGTAGTCCCCGGTGAGCACCCGATGCGAGTCGGCGCCCTCCGAGAACTCGCGTACCTCAGGTTGCGGCGCAATGACGTCGTCGTAGCCGAGCATGTTGTGAAGGCGCTGCGACGAGAACGGCAGAAATGGCGTCAGCATCGTCTTCAGGTTGTCGACGCAGCGAAGCGCGACGTAGAGCACGGTGCCTGCTCGCTCGCGGTCCGTCTTGATCGTGTGCCACGGCTGCTCCGTACCGAGGTAGACGTTCACCCTGGCGGCCATCGTCAGCGCATGCTTGAGCGCCGATTGGAACCTCGCCGACTCCAGGTGCTGGGCGACCGTCGCCAGCGCCTCCTCGACATCTTTGATCAGCTTCTGGTCGATTTCGTTGAGCTCCTGGGGCTGGGGCACCTCGCCGAAGTTGCGGTGGGCGTTGACGAGAGTGCGATGGACGAGATTGCCCCAGGTGGCGACCAGCTCGTCGTTGTTTCGCCGCACGAACTCGGTCCATGTGAAGTCGGTGTCCTGGTTCTCTGGGCCCGCGATCATGAGGTAGTAGCGCAGCGCGTCGGCCTCGTAGCGGTCGAGCACGTCGCGCACGTAGATGACATGGCCGCGACTGGTCGAGAGTTTCCTGCCCTCCATGTGCAGGTGCTCGCTGGCGACGATCTCGTCCGGCAGGTCGAGGCCGCCGACACCCAGCAGGATGGCCGGCCACATCACGGTGTGGAACGTGATGTTGTCCTTTCCCATCACGTAGTAATGCCAGGCATCGGGGTTCTGCCACCACTCCTGCCAGGCGTCAGGCTCGCCGCGCTGGATCGCCCACTCGATTGACGCCGACAGGTAACCGATGACGGCGTCGAACCACACGTAGATCTTCTTGTGGGGGTTGTCCTCCCAACCGGGCAGTGGCACCGGGATGCCCCAGTCAAGGTCTCGGGTGATGGCGCGTGGCTTTAGATTGCGCACGAACTCGAGCGAATATTTGCGGACGTTGGGGCGCCACTCGTCGTGCTGCTCGATCCACTCCCTCAGCTGCTCGCCCAGGGCCGGAAGGTCGAAGAAGAAGTGCTCGGTGTCCCGAAACTCGACGGGCGCGCCGCTCCCCCTCTGGTGAGGGTTGATGAGATCGATCGGGTCGAGCTGGTTGCCGCAGTTGTCGCACTGGTCGCCGCGCGCCTCGGGGAAGCCGCAGATCGGGCACTTGCCCTCGATGTAGCGATCGGGCAGCGTGCGCCCGCTCGCCGGATCGAACGCGCCCATCTGCGTCTTCTTGACCAGGTAGTTCTTCTCGTACAGCGTGCGGAACAGGTCCTGCGTGACGCGCGCGTGGTTCTCGGTGGTGGTGCGCGTGAAGATGTCGTACGTCATGCCCAGCCGGCGCAGGTCCTCGACGATCAGCGCGTTGTTGCGGTCCGCGAACTCCCGTGGCGGCACGCCCTGCTTGTCCGCCTCGTAGGTGATCGGCGTGCCGTGCTCGTCCGTACCACTCGCCATCAGCACGCGAGATCCGCGCAGTCGCTCGAATCGCGCCAGCACGTCCGCCGGTATCGCGAAGCCCGCCACGTGGCCGATGTGGCGGGGACCGTTGGCGTAAGGCCAGGCGGGCGCGACGAGCACAGTTCTTCTGGATTCAGGCACCTGAGATCACAAGCGTAAACTCGCCGCGCGCTCGATCACCCAGCGCCGCCAGCGCTTCGGCTGCCGTGCCGCGCAGCACCTCCTCGTGCAGCTTTGTCAGCTCGCGGGTCACCGTGATGCTCCGATCGGGCAGCGCCTCGGCGATGAGGGCAAGCGATTTGTTGATGCGGTAGGGCGACTCAAAAGCGACCGCGGGTCGTGCATCGTCGCGCAGGGTCGCGAGCAGCCGGCGCATCTCGCCGGGCTTGCGAGGGAGGTAGCCGAGAAACGTGAAACCAGGACCGCCGTAGCCTGCGACGGACAGCGCGGCCGTGACCGCGCTGGGCCCCGGAATCGGGATGACGGTATGGCCGGCCGCCCAGGCGGCGGTCACCAGCGCCTGTCCAGGGTCCGAGAGCGTCGGCGTTCCCGCGTCGCTGACCAGGGCGACATCTCCCCCGTCGAGCGCCGCGATCACACGGGGCAGGCCGCGCCGCTCGACAGGCGCGCGATAGCTGATGAATGGCTTGCGCAGCCCGTGCCTCGCCATCAGCCGCGAAGTGACCCGCGTGTCCTCCGCGGCGATCGCGCTCACCTCGCCCAGCACACGCAAGGCCCGAGCGCTGAGGTCCTCCAGGTTGCCAATCGGCGTGGCGACGACGTAGAGCTTGCTCACGCCTCGTCCCCAGCCGAGCCACGAGGCGGCTCGACCTCGGCGGGAGCTGGGGAGTCGAGCCAGGTTCCGACCTCGCCGGCGATCTCGGCTGCCGGCCCGACAAATCGCGAAGCGGGAGGCAGGACGTCGAGGAACGCCTTTCCGTAGTCCCGACCCAGGATGCGGTTGTCGAGGATCACGACGGCGCCGCGGTCGGTGGAGCGCCGGATGAGCCGCCCAAAACCCTGTTTGAGGCGCAGGGCCGCCTGCGGCAGGGCGAGCTGGGCGAACGGGTCGCGCACCTGTTCCGCCCTCGCTGCATAGACGGGGTCCGTCGGCACCGGGAACGGGAGCCTGACCATGATCACGCAGCTGAGCTTCTCGCCGGGCACGTCGATGCCCTCCCAGAATGTCGAAGTGCCGAGCAGGAGCGGCCGCTCCGCATCCTCGAAGGTCTTCAGAAGCTGGCGGCGCTGTCCGTCGATGCCCTGGCCGAGGATCAGAACCTCATCGAGGTCGACGCGCTGCTTCAGCGCGGCGTGGACGTCGCGCAGCTGGCGATGCGACGTGAAGAGCACCAGCGTGCGCCCTCCCACCCGGCGCGCAACGGCGGCGACGACCTCGGCCACCTCGCGATCGAAAGCATCGTCTTCGGGGAGCGGAAAGTCCGTGGGCAGGCAGACGAGTGCCTGGTGCAGGAAATCGAACGGCGAGGGCAGTACGAGCTCCTCGGTCTCGGCGCCGAGTCCGACGCGGGAGCGGAAGTAGTCGAAGCTGCCGGCGACAGCGAGCGTGGCCGACGTGAACACGGATGACCGGCGCTCGGCGTAGACACGATCGCGCAGGAGTCGACCCACGTTGATCGGCGCGGCACGTAGGAGCAGGTTCTCCGTCCGCGTCAGCAACGTGAACCAGTAGACGCGGTTGAGATCGGGCGTCAGCAACGCCTCGGCCAGCAGGTCGGCGGCGCCCTCCAGCCGGCCGCGGATGATCTCGAGCTCTCGCACGCCCTGATCGGGTTCGGCGCCGCCGAGCCAGTCCCGCACGCCGGCCACGGCGCGGCGCAGCGTCGAATCGAGCGCAGCGAGCGATGTCGATGCGTTTTCGCCGCCGATCCGGATCGCCTCCCAGCCCTCCTCGTCGCGAATCGCTTCGGTGATGCGCACAGAGTCGTCGCGGCGGTCGGACTCGCCGATGCGCTGGGCAACCCAAGGCTCAGCCATGGCAAACAGCTCGCGCACGCGGTCTGCCGCGGCCAGGGCCTGCGGGACGGCGTCTTCGAACGCACTGTCGGAGGCGCCCAGGCTTGGCTGGCGCCGCAGGTCCTGAAGCAGCCCTTCGCGACCACCGTGCTCCTGGCCGGCCAGGCGTTCGAGCAGCGCTGCGAGGCCGGGGCCGTCGATCTCCTGGCGGAGCCCGCGCGTAGCCGCCTCCTCGAGGTGATGCGCCTCGTCGACCACCAGGTGGTCGAACTCCGGCAGAAGGCCACCACCGACCTCCGCGTCGGCGAGGAGGAGAGCGTGGTTGATGACGACCAGGTCGGCCGCCTCAGCCTCCGCGCGTGCGCGGTGGACGTAGCAATCCTCTTTCGTGCAGTGGATTCCCACGCAATCCAGCGGGTCGCTCGCGATCTGCGTCCACAGGACCTCTTCACGCCCGTGCAATCGGAGCTCCGAGCGATCGCCGCTCTCCGTGGAATGGAGCCACAGGAGGACTTTGAGCTTGAACTTCAAGTCGTCGGCGTCCACGCAAGGCTCGGCCAGGTAGCGCCGCCACCTACGCAGCGAGACGTAGTTGGAGCGGCCTTTCAGCAGACATGCCTTGAAGCTCCAGGGCAGCCACTCGCGCAGCGCGGGCAGGTCCTTGCTCATGAGCTGCTCCTGCAACGTGTGCGTGTTGGTGGAGACGATCACCCGCTCGTGATGGCGCACCGCGCGAGCGATCGACGGCACCAGGTAGGCGAGGCTCTTGCCGGTGCCGGTGCCGGCTTCGACGACCAGCGAGCCGCCGCGAGCCTGGATCTGGGCCACGGCCAGGAGCATCTGCATCTGAGCCTCGCGATGCTCGTAGCCCGGCAGCGCTCCGGCCAGCGGCCCGCCGGGGCCCAGGAGCGACGCGACGGCCATTGGATCTTCGGGAGGCGCCCCGATGGTCTTGCGGATCGAAGGTGACTCGAACCGTTCGACGGCAGCGGAGTGTGCCGATGGGTTCGGCGCGGTGAGGGCATCGGCGAAAAACCGCGCGATCGCCCACGGGTACGGCGCGACGAGGGCAAGCATCGATTCTTTGAGCCCGTCGTCCATGGCGACAGCCTCCTCTCGAAGCCGGAGGAGAAGCTGGCGCGTTGCGTCCGCGTCGTCAAGAGCGCGATGCGGCCGGGGCTGATTGAACCCGAGCTCGATCGCGAGCAGCGGGAGGCTGTGGCTCGTCGCGGCGGGGAGGAGTATGCGGGCGACGTCCAGGGTGTCGAGGATCTCCTGCGACTGGTCCCACAACCCGGCGGCGACGAGGAAGTCGACGTCGAGCCGAGCGCCATGGCCGACGGGCTGCCGGCCCTGGAGAAAGGCGGCCAGATCGCGCATCGCCTGGTCCGCGTCGGCTGCGCCGCGCAGCTCCTCCTGCTTGATCCCCGTCAGGCGGAGGACGACCTCCGGGACCGAGCGGCGAGGATCGACGAGCTGTTCGAGCGTGGAGGTCACGCCATCGGCCGTAAAGGCGACCGCGCCGATCTCGATGACTCGATCCCGGGTCGGGTCAAGACCCGTGGTCTCGAGATCAAGAGCAGCGTATTCCGGCACCGTTTACGCGATTCTACGTAGGCGGGGATTGCGCCGGCCGGAACGGCGGCCCAGCCGCGCCGCTGCGGTGGACCGTGCGGATATTGAGGATGGCAACCAGATCCTCGGCTGTAATATTTGCGCCCGATGGTAACCGGGGCGATCGAGGCACCCAAGCGGCTGGAGGATCTCCACGTCCGGCGCGACCTGGTTGCCAGCCTGCTGCTCCGCACGCTTGCCTTCGCGGATCAGCTCACCGGGGCCGGCCTCGAGCAGCGGCTGGGCCTTCCCTTCGAAACCTTCGAGCCCCTGATCGAGGAATACGAGAAGAACCAGCTGATGGACACCCGAGGGGTGTCCAGCGACCCTGGGCTCGAGGGCAGGCCGTACCCGGTCAAGATGAACTACGCGATCTCCGGCGCAGGCAGGCAGCGCTCGGCGGAGATGTCCTCAGTCCAGACCCGCTATCTGGGTCCATGCCCCATCAACTTCGAGGACTACCTCGCGCTGGTCCGCTCCCAGGTGACCGGCAAGGCGAACGTCAACGACGCCCTGCTGAAGAAAGCGCTGGGCACGCTGGAGCTCGAACAGCACGTCATCGACCAGATCGGCGGCGCCATGGTCTCGCGTGCGTCGCTCTTCATCTTCGGGGCGCCCGGCAACGGCAAGAGCACGATCACCGAGCGCATGGCGCTCCTGATGGGCGCGCCGATCGAGATCCCTCACGCCGTTGCGGTAGGTGACGAGATCATCCGCGTGATCGACCCCGTGTACCACAAGATCGCGGAAGGCGAGCAGCCGATCGACCGGCGGCTGGTCAAGGTTGAGCGGCCCGTCGTGGTCGCGGGCGGCGAGCTCAAGCTGCAGCAGCTCGACCTCACTTACGACCCGTCCAACCGGTACTACGAGGCGCCGCTGCAGTGGAAGGCCAACGCCGGCGTCTTCGTCATCGACGACTTCGGCCGGCAGGAGGTGCCGCCGATGAGGCTGCTCAACCGGTTCATCGTCCCCATGGAGAAGAAGGTCGACTACCTTGACCTCTCCGCCTCGGGCAGGAAGATCGAGCTGCCGTTCCTGTGCCAGGTCGTGTTCTCGACCAACCTCTCGCCCACCGAATTGGTCGACGAGGCCTTCCTGCGCCGCATGGCGTACAAGATTGGCGTCGGGAACCCTTCGCCCGAGGCGTTCGGCCGCATCCTGAGGTACGAGTGCGACCGCCAGGGCGTGCAGTTCGACGAGAAGGCGATCGGCTACCTGCTGAACAACCTCTACGGCAAAAAGCCCTTGCGTGGCTCGCACCCGCGCGCGCTCATCGCACGGCTGGTCGACCTCGCCAACTATCGCCAGGAGCCGCCGCGCCTGACACCCCAGACGTTGAAGGAGGCGTTCGACGCCTGCTTCAACCCCGCGCTGGGCAGCCTCACCGAAGACGACTGGGCGCGCCCGGCAATCGGGTAAAGAACTAGAACCCCGCCCACCCTGGGCCGGCGCTGGGTCCTCTAGGCAGGCCGCGTGACGCCCGCGAGCCGGGCTCGCTGAGCCTCCAGGTCGCTGAAAGCTCCCCGGCGATCCGGGGGCAGGATTTCCGCGATCGCAAGCATGATCGCGTCGGAAGCTTCCTCGTGTGAGATCCGGGCGCCCCCGCTCGGGCGCCGCTGCAGGACTATGAAAGGCTTCCCGAAGGTGACGGTGACCGGCACCCGACGGGGCCAGTGCGCGCCCTTGGGCAGGCACTCGCGGGTGCCGGTCAGGGCCACGGGGACGACCGGGCACGCGGCTCTCTGCGCGATGAATCCCGCGCCGGGTTCGGGCGCGGCGAGAACGCCGCTGTCGACCCGGGTGCCTTCCGGGTACATGACCAGGACGTGCCCCTCTTTCAGGAGTTGGAACGACTGCCGCAGCGCGGAGCGGTCGGCGCTGTGACGGATGACCGGAAAGGCGTGGTAGCTGCCAAACAGCGCTCGGGTGACGGCTCGGTCGAAGTACTCCGACTTGGCCATGCTCCAGGTGTCGCCGCGGGGTACCAGCGCAGGCACCAGCGGAGGATCGAGCGTGCCCGAATGATTCGGGCATACGATCACCGGCCCGGCCACCGGCACGTTCTCGCGGCCGGTGACGTGGAACAGCCGGCCCAGATATATGAAAACCATCGCTCGCATGAGCCCGCGAAGCGCGGCGTACGTCATCCCTGTGACCGCTTCCGCACTCGCTCGAGGATCAGAGCGACGACCTGATCGACGTCCAGATGGTCGGTATCGATCACCTCGGCGTCAGCAGCAGGTCGCAGGGGCGCGACCGGGCGCTCCATGTCGATTCGGTCGCGCGCCTCGACCTCTTTGCGCATCGCCGGCTCATCAACCACTTCGCCGCGGCGCGCGAACTGCGCCGCGCGGCGCCGTACCTTCGCGTCGAGGCTCGCGACCAGGAAGAACTTGTGGTCGGCGTCCGGAAAGACCACAGTGCCGATGTC
>DASXBJ010000073.1:0-19284 GCA_036491755.1 Candidatus Dormiibacterota bacterium | reverse complement strand
CGAGAAGTTGCGGGCGTACTCCAGCATCTCCTCCTGGTTGAATAGGTCTCGCTTGTCTCCCAGCTGCTCGCGCAGGTGGCAGAGCACCGAGACCGACTGGTAGCCGATCTCACCCGAGCCCAAAGCAGCAGACACCTGGGGCAGCTCAGCAAGTTGCCCACCCACGCATAGACGGTCAGCCGCCGAGCTCACCGACATCAAGCAGGTGCGCGAGATGAAGGCAGCGGCGCTGATGTTGCCGGCGACCAGGTGCTCGCCGGACTCTTGGGCCCTGCGCGCCTGGAGGGCGAACTCGCCTTCCAGGGAGTCGATCACAGAACGCAAGCCCTTGAGGTCGACGCGCTCGTCTCGAGACCGAAACTCGAGCACCGCGGACACCAGGTTATCGAGCGCTGTGACCCCTACCCCTACCATGAAACAATGATACGAACAAAGGTTCGCCTTGTCAAGCCTTAACAGACTAAAAGTACGAAAACCAGGGGTGCCAAAATGCCGGCGAGGCGGGACTTCCTCAACCTCCCGCTGAGGAGACAAGAAGCACGAAAACTAGGGGTGCCAAACTGTCAACGAGAGGCAACACCCCCGGAATATCTCCAGCCCGCTCCTTCCTGCCAGCCTCCCCCGACACCCTCCTCACAGCCCGTCCCGACGCGCCACTCCCTCAAGGTGACCTTCAGCCACCCCGACAAGAAGCACGAAAACTAGGGGTGCCAAACTGCCGGTAGGTCAGTAACGCCCCCGAAATTTCTCCAACCCGCTTCTTGCTGCCAAGCCTCCCTCAGCCACCCTTCTTCCCAGCCCGTCCCCCACGCACGCCACCAACTCAAAGCGTGCTTCTCACCACCCACCCCCGCCCCGACTCCCCCGCGCCGACACCTCTACCTGGCGGGTTGATAGCTCGACACGAACAGGTAGATCAACACCACCGCGAACGCGCCGTACTCGAGGATCACGTTGCGCGTGAAGCTGTCCTCCACGGTGTGCCTGACCAGCCCGCGGTTGATGTACCACGCGAACAGAAGCATCACGGCGAACGTGCCCTCGTTGACCACCAGGTACAGGGACAAGGCCGTGATCGCCCACGCGAGGAACGTGACGACCTGCCCGACAAAGAGGGCAAAAATGAATGCCCGGCGCGGCGCGACGGCCGCACCGTTGATGCGGAAGCTCCTGAACGACGCCAGAAACGTGATGGTGAAGATCCACAGCAATCGCAGGATCGCGTTGAACGGGAGCGTCACCACCACCAGGTAGGCGCCGGCAAGGACCAGGACCAGGATCGCCTCCTGCAGCACGACATGACCGCGCTTCTCCGCGTCGCGCAGGCGCAGGTAGTCGAGGCGAGCCGCGATCGCGAACCCGACGCCGAACGCTGCCGTCAGGACCGCGTATTTCCACAGCTCAGGCACCAGGAGCGACAGACCGGCAAGGGTCAGCGCACCCAGGGCGACGGGTATGTAGTGCTCGATGCGAGGAAACTCCTCCGTCCCTCGCAGGTAGCCGAGGAGCGCCGGCGCGGCGATGACGACCATCCCCAGCGCCAGCGCCCAGACCTGACCCTGCCCAAGCAGCTCGGACTTGAAGCCGAGCGCGATTGCCACCAACACGATGGCGGCAAACACCAGGAAACTTCGATCGCGGTCCGACTCGAGCGACGCGGCAGGCGGAGCGGCCCTTTCAACGAGAGCCGGGGGCAGCTTCATATGACCCGTGGAAGTCTATAGATCGGCGCCATCAGGTTCCAGCGCGCCCGTAGCGGTCCTCCAAGCGCACGACGTCGTCGATCTCCGTCGTCGAGACCTCAAAAATGTCGGTGTCCTCGATGGCGGTCATCCGGTGGCGCGTGCCGGGAGAGATGTGCAGGGTGTCCCCTGCCCCGAGCCGGCGCCTGGTCAAGACCCCATCCGGCCCGCCCAGCTCGATGTCGACCGCGCCCTTGACCACGTACTGGCATTCATCCTTGCGCTCGTGGTACTGGAGAGACAGCGCCTCGCCCTTGTTGACGTGCAGCACCTTGCCCACGTACCGCTCGGTCACGGCCCAACGGAGCTCGTAGCCCCAGGGCTTGTCGACCCGCGAATCCTCAATCCGCCCCGGCTCAGGCGCCGGCATGCTGGCGTATCCCGACGACGTCCTCCAGCGCTGCGAGCCTGGCCTCGACGGCCTCGCTGTCTGCCGCCTCTGAGTAGATGCGGATCAGAGGTTCGGTGCCGCTCGCGCGCAACAGGACCCAGCTGCCATCCTCGAGGTAGAACTTGAACCCGTCGTCGGACCGGACACGCTGCACCCTGACTCCGGCGACCTCCTGCGGCTCGTGGCTCTGCAGAGTTTCGAGGATCCGTTTCCGATCGGCGTCGTACGTCTCGCGCGCGAGATGGATGTCGTGTCGCGCATATGCGTGCGGGCCAACACGCTGCTGAAGGTCGGCCAGGATCTGCGAGATCGGCTTGCCCGACTTGACCATCATGTCGGCGAACAGGAGCCCCACCAGGATCCCGTCTCGCTCCGGAATGTGGCCGCGCACCGCAAAGCCGCCGGATTCCTCACCACCCAGGACGGCCTCGGTCTCCATCATCTTCGGGGCGATGTACTTGAAACCCACAGGCACCTCATAGACGCGCGAGCCGAACTCGGCGGCCATCTTGTCGACCATCGCGGTCATGTTGATCGTCTTGACGACCGGCCCGCGCATGCCTCTCACCTCGAACAGGTACAGCATCAAGAGCGCGAAAACCTGGAGCTGGTTGATGAAGGCCCCCGTCTCGTCGATGATGCCGACGCGATCCGCGTCCCCGTCGGTGCAGATGCACAGGTCCTGGCCACCGACTTTCATAAAGGTCAGCGTGGAGTCGATGTTCGGCCGGATGGGTTCTGGGTTGATGCCGCCGAACAGCGGGTTGCGCTGGTTATGCAGCTCGGTCACCGTCGTGCGCCCACCCCCGATCAATTCCGCCACATAGCTGTAGCCGGAGCCGTACATGCACTCGTGGACGATGCGCAAGCCGGCGGCTTTGATCGCGTCGAGGTCCACCATCCGCGACACCTGCGTGTAGTAGGACTGGCGCGGGTCATATGAGGAGATCAGCTCACGTGCCGCTCTCGAGCTGGTGGCCGCAACCTCAGGCAGCGCGCGAATGTTCTGCTCGAGCTCCGCGATGACGTCCGAAGGCACCGCGCTCCCCGTCTCCGTCTTGTACTTGAAGCCGTTGAATTGATACGGGTTGTGACTCGCCGTGATCACGGCTGCGCCGGTCGCTTTGCGATCGATCACCGTCCACGATGCGACCTGTGTCGGCGACGGCCGGTCGAAGACTAGAGTCCTGATCCCGTTGGCGGCGAACACCTCTGCCACCGCGCGCGCAAAGTCCTCGGAGGCGAAGCGGCAGTCGTAGCCGACGACGGCGAGAGGCTCGCTGGATCGCGTCCGCATGTACTGTGCGGCACCCTGGGCGACGCGTCGCACGTTGCCGAACGTGAAGTCGTCGGCGATGATCCCGCGCCAGCCGTCGGTTCCGAACTTGATCTCCTGCGCCGACATTCGATTAAAGGTAACGGGTCTTGTGCGCCCGCCTGAGCGCGTCGACCACCTTGCGAACGTCCTGCGCGCGTGAGCGCGGACACACCAGAAGAGCGTCTTCCGTGTCGACGATGATCATGTCCTCCAGACCGATCGCGGCGATGAGCCGGCGGCCACCGAGGATCAGGCTTCCCGTCGTTTCGACCAGCACCGACTCGCCCTCGACCGAGTTGCCCTGGGCGTCCTCGCGCACCCGGTCGCCCATCTCCGCCCAGTTGCCGATGTCGGCCCAATCGAAATCAGCGGGCACCAGCAGCAGCCGATCGGTCTTTTCCATGATGGTGCGGTCGATCACCTCGACCGGCAAGCGGTTGTACAAAGCCGCAGCGGCCGGCTCGTCCCCCGCCCGACGTGCGGCCATGACCTTCCTGAGGCCCGCCAGCTGGCGGGGCGCATGCTGCCCCATCTGCTCCAGGAAGACCTCGTTTCGCCAGCAGAACCATGCCAGGTTCCAGTAGTAGCCACCCTTGCGAATGAACCGCCGCGCACTTGCAAGGTCCGGCTTTTCGATGAACCGCTTGACGCGCAGGGCGCCGGCCTGCCTCCGGCCGGGCGCGTATATGTAGCCGAGGCCGGTGGATGGAAACGTTGGCTTCAGGCCCACGGTGACGAGCGCGTCCGAGGTCATGGCGGCCCGGATCGCTGTGCGCACCGTCGACGTCACCTTGGCCGAGCCGCGCACGACGTGGTCGGCCGGCATCGCGACCATCGCGGCGCCGGGCACGAGCTCACTGAGTACGAGCGCCGCCAGCCCGTAGGCATTGGTCGTGCCTCGAGCGGACGGCTCGAGGATCATATGGCTGGAATCGACCTCGGGCAGGACGCCGGCGATGATCTCGAGCTGACGCGTCTCGGTGAGCACGAACACCTCGTCGGCAAGACGTTTGGCCCGGTCGTAGGTTGCTCGAAGCAGTGGACGGCCGTGGTCGCCCAGCGGGAGGACGTGCTTCGGCGTGGAGCGACGCGAACGCGGCCACAGCCGCGTGCCGACGCCACCGGCCGGGATCACGGCAACCGTGCGCGTCACCTCAGCTCTTCGGCCAGCTCTTTGGCTCGCGCGGTCGATTCCCAGGGCGCATCGATGTCGGTGCGGCCGAAGTGGCCGTAGGCGGCGGTCTGGCGAAACAGCGGACGCCGCAGGTTGAGCTCTTTGATGATGCCGAGCGGGCTGAGATCGAACAGCTTCTCCACGGCGGCCGCGATCGCAGTCTCCGGCGTCTTGCCAGTCCCGAAGGTGTCGATGCGCACCGCCACCGGCTTGACGACGCCGATCGCATATGAGATCTGCACCTCGCACTTGGTCGCGAGACCCGCCGCGACGATGTTCTTGGCCACGTACCGCGCTCCGTAAGCCCCGGCACGATCGACCTTTGTCGGGTCCTTGCCGGAGAAGCAGCCGCCGCCGTGCCGCGCATACCCGCCGTAGGTGTCGACCATGATCTTGCGTCCCGTCAGGCCGGCGTCCGCCACCGGGCCGCCGACGACGAATCGACCCGTCGGGTTGATGAACGCTCTCACGCCTCCGTCGCGGAGCTCGGCGGGAATCGCGACGTCGATGACGTGTTCGGTAATGTCGGACCGAAGCTGCTCGATGTCGACCTCGTCGTGGTGCTGGGTCGACAGGACCACGTTCTCGACCCCGGACGGCCTGCCATCGGCGCTGTAGCGCACGGTGACCTGCACCTTGCCGTCCGGTCGCAGGTAGCTGAGCGTCTTGTTGCGCCGCACCTCGGCCAGGCGCCGGGCCAGTTTGTGCGCCAGCGTGATCGGCAGGGGCATCAGCTCAGGCGTCTCATCGCACGCGAAGCCGAACATCATCCCGGAGTCGCCGGCCCCGCCGACGTCGACACCCTGAGCGATGTCAGGCGACTGCTCATCGATGCTGGTCACGACACCGCACGTTTCGGAGTCGAACCCGTACTTGGCGCGGGTGTAGCCAACCTCGCGCACCGTCTGGCGGATGATGCGCGGAATGTCGACATAGCAGTCGGTGGTGATCTCCCCGACCACGATCACCAGTCCGGTCGTGACGATCGCCTCGCACGCCACCCGGGCCAGCGGGTCCTTGGCGAGGATCGAATCCAGAATGGCGTCTGAGATCTGGTCGGCCAGCTTGTCCGGGTGTCCTTCGGTGACCGACTCGGACGTGAAGAGTGATGACGAGGTAGACGAAGACATTGGTCCTCCTTCGAATCTCCCACGCCGGCAAGGACGCGCCCTCGATCGGGCGTGCCCCCAAGCGCCAGGTTCTTTCCTGTGGGACGCGGCAATCCTACCGGACGGACAAGGCGTGGATCCCGGAGTGCCGGAAGAGCCTGGAGCCGCGGAGGCGCAGCAGCTCCGTCGCTGCCAGGCGGGACGACTCGATGACCTGCTCGACGTGAGCGCGCTTCATCTCCCAGGTGGCGGTGGGCGCGGTGATGGGGCACAGGACCACGATCCGCGCGCGGTCCTTGAGACGCTCGTAGTCGCTGAGCATCTGGTGGTGGAGGGAGAGCTGGAGGGTGCGGGCGATCATCTCAGGCAGGCTGGTCGGGGCCGCTTCGAGCTCGCCGCCGGCCATCAGGCTGATGGCCAGCACCTCCTTGGCCCCGTCGGCGACCGCGGTGTTGAGCGGCGTGTTGTCGACCACGCCACCATCCAGGTGCTCCCGACCGCCGATTCGAACCGCCGGAAAAAGCCCGGGTATCGCGGTCGACGCGAGCAGCGCGGGGGTGAGGGCTCCGGAGCGGAATACCGCCGGCACCCCGGCGTTGAGATCCGTGGCGACCACCGCCAGCGGGATCCGCAGCTGCTCGAAGGTGGTGATCCCCGACAGGGCCTGAGCGCGCTCGATCAGGCGCAGCACATTGTGCTGGGGCAAGGCGCTTCGCACGTTGCGGCGGAGGCCGGACAGTAGCACGCCCAGCGGATGGGCCCGAAAGACGGCCGCCGCCTGGCGCGACAGCCACACCTCACGCAGCATCATCGTCCCGGCGAGCGACGGGAACGCCGCGATCGCGCTGCCATTTAGAGCGCCAACGCTCGTCCCCACGATCGCGACCGGAGACTCGACGCCGGCCTCGAACAGCGCTTGCAGGACGCCGACCTGAGCGGCGCCTCGTGCGCCGCCGCCGCCCAGCACCCACGTGCGCCGAGCGGGCCCAAACACTCTCAGTTACTTCCCCGGGTGCGGGGAAGTTGGCCCGGAGGGCCTGATGGGGGCGGTTAGGTGCCCTCTTCCCACGAGCTCAGGTACTTCTGCTGTTCCGCGGTCAGGGTGTCGATCTCGATGCCCATGGCGTGAAGCTTCAGCCTGGCGACCTCGGAGTCGATCTCCTCGGGCACGTCATACACCTTCCGCTCCAGGCTCTTGGCGTTCTTGGCCATGTATTCGGCGCATAGTGCCTGGTTCGCGAAGCTCATGTCCATCACGGCGGCCGGGTGGCCCTCCGCGCCCGCGAGGTTGATCAACCGCCCCTCCCCGAGCACGTGCAGCCGCCGGCCGTCGCCCAGGCGGTACTCCTGGACCAGCGGGCGAACCTGCCGCACACCGGTGGCCAGCTCGTCGAGCGCCTTGAGGTTGATCTCGGAGTTGAAGTGGCCTGAGTTGGCGAGGATGGCGCCATCCTTCATCACCTCGAAATGCTTGCGATCGAGCACGTTGACGTCGCCGGTGACGGTGACGAAGATGTCGCCGTCCCGCGCGGCCTCCTCCATCTTCATCACGCGGAAGCCGTCCATCGCCGCTTCGAGTGCCTTGACCGCATCGATCTCGGTGATCACGACGTCGGCCCCGTGGCCCTTGGCGCGCGAAGCGAGGCCACGGCCGACCCAGCCATAGCCGGCGATGACGAACGTCTTGCCGGCGAGCAGGACGTTGGTCGAGCGGATGATGCCGTCGATGGTCGACTGGCCGGTCCCATAGCGGTTGTCGAACATGTGCTTCGTGTCCGCCTCGTTGACGGCGACGATCGGATAGCGCAGCACCCCGTGCTCCGCCATCGCGCGCAGGCGGATCACGCCGGTCGTCGTCTCCTCGGTGCCGCCGATCACCTCCGCCAGCTGCGACTGCCGCGACTTGTGCAGCACAGACACCAGGTCGGCGCCATCGTCCATGGTCATCGCGGGCCGATGGTCGAGGGCGGCTTCGATGTGCTCGTAGTAGGTGTCGTTGTCCTCACCACGAATCGCATAGGTCTTGATGGCGTGCTGCGCCGACAGGGCTGCCGCGACGGCGTCGTTGGTCGAAAGCGGGTTCGACGCGCACAGCGCGACGTCGGCGCCGGCCGCCTTCAGCGTGAGCATGAGGTTGGCCGTCTCGCTGGTCACGTGGAGGCACGCCGCCAGGCGAAGGCCTTGCAGCGGCTGCTCTTTCAGGAATCGCGCCCTGATCAAGGTCAGGACAGGCATCTCGCGGGCCGCCCAGTCGATGAGGTCCTGGCCCTGGGCCGCAAGCTTCGAATCCTTTACGTCACTGCCACTGGAACTGACTTTCAAATCCTTCTCCTAATAGACAATTTCACTCACGACCTCGATGCCGCTAAGGCGGCCACGCCCGCCGAGATCCTGGAGCTCGATCAGCACCTGGACGCCGACCACCTCGCCACCCAGCTTGCGGACAAGCCGGACGGCGGCGGCGGCGGTGCCGCCTGTCGCAAGTACATCATCCACGATCAGCACCTTCTGACCGGGCGCGACCGCATCCGAGTGGACCTGCAGCTGGTCACTGCCGTACTCGAGCTGATATGCCTCTGCGATGGTCGTCCACGGCAGCTTGCCGACCTTGCGGATGGGCACGAACCCCGCGCCGAGCCTCACTGCGACCGCCGCGCCCGGAATGAAGCCGCGCGCCTCGATGGCCGCGACCAGGTCGGGCGGGCGCCCCATCCAGGCTTGTGACATGAGGTCGACCACCTCGCTGAAGATCCTCTTGTCCGCCAGGAGCGGCGTGATGTCACGAAAGATGATTCCCGGCTGCGGATAGCCGGGGACGTCGCGTACGTACCGCTTCAGCTCCTCTGGCGTGCTCACAACACCGTCACAGAACTGACCGGAAGTACTCGAGCGTGCGGCGCAAGCCGTCCTCGAGGCCGACCTCGGGTTCCCAGCCCAGCTTGCTGCGCGCCCGCGTGATGTCCGGCTGGCGCTGCTTGGGGTCGTCCACCGGCAGCTCGCGGTGCTCGATGTGGCTGCTCGAGCCCGAGATCCTGATTATCGTTTCGGCCAGTTCCTGCACGGTGACCTCGTGGGGGTTGCCCAGGTTGACCGGCATCTCATCGCCTCTTTCCAGATTGGCCAGGATCCCGCGCACGAGGTCGGTCACGTAACACAGGCTGCGGGTCTGAGAACCGTCGCCGTAAACAGTGAGGGGCTCGCCGCGAATCGCCTGGGCCATGAAGTTCGGCACGGCCCGCCCATCCGACACCTGCATGCGCGGCCCGTGTGTGTTGAAGATGCGGACGATGCGCGTGTCGACCTGATGGCTTCGGTGGTAGGCCATCGCGAAAGCTTCGGCGCATCGCTTGGCCTCGTCGTAGCAGCCGCGCGGACCGATTGGGTTGACGTTGCCCCAGTAGTCCTCGCGCTGAGGATGGACCAATGGATCGCCATACACCTCGGACGTCGACGCGAGCAGGAAGGTCGCCTCCTTGGCCCGGGCGAGACCCAGCATGTTCATGGTTCCGATGGTGCCGACTTTCAGGGTGTGAATTGGGTTGGCGTCGTACTGGGGAGGTGACGCCGGCGAGGCGAAGTGGAGGACATACCGCACGTCACCGCCGATGAAGATCCCGTGGTTGACGTCCATCTGCCGGAATTCGAAATCTGGATGACCCTCGAGCGAGCGCAGGTTCTCGCGCGACCCGGTGATGAAGTTGTCGAGCGCCAGAACGCGTTTCCCGCTTTGGAGCAGGGCCTCGCACAGGTGCGAGCCGATAAAGCCGGCGCCGCCGGAGACAACTGCCAGGGGCTTCGCGACGTTGCCCGGCAACGTTCGTGAGCTAGCCGCGGCCGATACCCCGATAGGTGAAACCGAGTCCGCGCATCACCACCGGGTCGTAGATGTTGCGCCCGTCGACGATGACAGGTTTCCGCATCGACGCCTTGATGCGCGAGAGGTCCAGCTGGCGGAACTCGTTCCATTCCGTGACCACAACCAGAGCGTCGGCACCCGCAGCGACCTGGTACGCGTCCGCCATGTACTCGAGCTGCGGAAGCAGTGCCCTCATCCGATCCATCGCAGCGGGGTCGTAAGCCCGCACCTGGACGCCCGCGGCGACCAGCACTTTCGCGATGTCGATGCTCGGCGCCTCGCGCAGGTCGTCTGTGTTCGGCTTGAAAGCCAGCCCAAGCAGCCCGATCACCTTGCCCGGCAGGTCGTCCAGGCAATCTCGCAGCTTGTCGATCGCCAGCATGCGCTGGTCGCGGTTGATGTCCATCACGGCATGCAGGAGCTCGGGGTGATAGTCAAACCGCTCGGCCAGGGCCGCGAGGGCGGCGACGTCCTTCGGGAAGCACGAGCCCCCGTAGCCGATGCCGGCGTCGAGGAAGCTCGGACCGATTCGTCTGTCCATGCCCATGCCCTCGGCGACCAGCTTCGCGTCGGCGTCGACCCGCTCGCAGATCCGCGCGATCTCGTTGATGAACGAGATCCTGGCCGCGAGGAATGCGTTCGATGCGTACTTGACCATCTCCGCCGTGTAGATGTTGGGGGTGATCAGGATGGGCGCCTCCAGCGGCTCATAAAGCTTGGCGACGAGGCGAGCCGCCTCGCCGTCGTGACTCCCGATGACGACCCTGTCCGGGTGCATGAAATCCTGGATCGCGGAACCCTCGCGCAAAAACTCCGGGTTGGACACGACTGCGGCGGCGTGCGCCTGGTTTCTTTTCTTGAGGACGTTGGCGACCATGTCACCGGTCAGCGGTGGAACCGTCGATTTGTTGACGACCACGAGCGGTCCGTCCATTGAGTCGGCGATTGAGTTGGCTGCGGCCTCGACGTAGGAGAGATCGGCCTCGCCGCCCTCGCCTTCGGGAGTGCTGACCGCGATGATCGCGTACTCCGCCCCGGGCACGGCATCGTCGTACTCCGTGGTGAACTGAAGGCGTCCGGCACTGGCGTTGCGCTCGACCAGCTCGCTCAGGCCCGGCTCATAGAACGGGACGTGGTGGTTTTTCAGCAGCGCGATCTTCTCGCGGTTGACGTCGACGACAACCACTGTGTTCCCAAGGTCGGCGAGGCACGCGGCGGTCGTCAGTCCCACGTAACCAGCGCCGATGACGGCAACCTTGCTCACGGCGAGGCGATTATCTCAGGCCTGCCGCGACCGACTCGTACGCGGCCACCGTCTCCCTCGCCGCCTTCTGCCAGCTGAACGACCGCGCTCTCTCGAGCCCAGCCCGGCGCCAGCGCAGCGGTTCGGCGGCCATGCTTGCGGCGGCGCGGCCAAGCGCCTGGGCATCGCCGTCCTGGACGAGCTGGCCAGCGCCGTCAACCACCTCGACCAGGCTCGAGTTCCGGTAGGCCGCCACCGGGCAGCCGCACGCCATGGCTTCGAGGCATGGCAGGCCGAAGCCCTCATACCGGCTCGGAAACACAAAGCAACCCGCCGCGCTGTAGAGGTCGGCCAGCTCGTCCTGGGTGACCTTGCCAAGCATGTGCGCTCCAGGCATCGCCCGTGGCGCCTGGTGTCCGGGATCGCCGGCGATGACCAGCTCCAGGCCAGGAAGGTCGACCCTCGCCGACGCCAGCGCGGCGAGCAGCGCCGCCGGATCCTTGCGCGCGTCAAGCGCTCCCACGAACAGCAGGTAACCGGGCTCCAGGCTCCACCGCGCCTTCACGTCGCGGTGGGCATCGGCCCGGGGAGTGAAAGCGGGGTCTGCCGCCTCCAGCACCACGTTCACCCGGGAAGGGTCGGCGCCGGCGAACCTGACCGCATCGTCCGCAGTTGCCTGCGAGACGGCCAGCACCAGGTCCGCTCTCCGCAGCAGGCGACGGCCGATCCAGAAGCGCAAGCGCTCGCCTCGCATCCGGGCGCCGCCCCACGACCACGGGATGAGGTCGTGAACGGTGACCACCAGCGGGCAGGGGGAGCGACCCGGCAGGCGCAGGTCGATGGCGTGGTAGACGTCCGGTGCGATCCGGCGCAGGTCGCCGGCGAGCGCGACCGCCTCCTCGTAACCGGCGAGCTGGCCGTGATACCGGCGGCGGCAGCCGGCCAGACGGTACCGGCCGGCCGGCAGGGCCGGTTCGTCGTACGCAACGTCGAGCAGCAGGCTCAGGTGGCTGTCGAAGCCGATCTCGATTAGGCCGCCGAGCAGTCCTCTGGCGTACGAACCGACGCCTCGAACGGCGCTCGGACCCTGCAGCGGCCGCATGTCCAGCAGCACCGACGGCCCATCTGCGCCCTTACGGGTCCGGAACGCCAAGCTCCAGCCATCATAATTTGGCCGCCATGAACAACCCTCTCGACGTCGTGATCGTCGGCGGCTGCGGCCATGTCGGCCTCCCGCTCGCCCTGGCGCTGGCGGATTGCGGCTACCGGGTCGGCATCGACGACGTCGACCGCGACAAGGTCGAGCTTGTCAAGTCCGGCCAGGTGCCCTTCGTCGAGAACGGCGCCGACGAGCTGCTAGCGAAGCTGCTTCCGACCGGCCGGCTGGAGTTCGCCACCGATCCCGGCCTCCTGGCCCGAACCAACACCGTGATCCTGGTGATCGGCACTCCGATCGACGAGTTCATGAATCCGTCCGTGCGCATCTTCGACCGCGTGCTGGACGAGCTGATTCCCCACCTTCGCGGCCAGAGCCTTGTCGTGTTGCGCTCAACGGTTTTCCCGGGTACGACCGAGTCGGTCGAGCGCCGCCTGCGGGCCGCCGGGGTCGACGCGGACGTGGCGTTCTGCCCCGAGCGGATTGCGGAAGGACACGCGCTCGAGGAGCTGCGGACTCTGCCCCAGCTTGTCGGCGTCAACTCGGACGCCGCGTTCGACAAGGCGAGCGGTCTCTTCGCGCGGCTCGGTGTGACCCTGGTGCGAACAACGCCGCTCGAGGCGGAGCTGGCGAAGCTCCTGACCAACACCTGGCGCTACATGAAATTTGCCATCGCCAACCAGTTCTTCCAGATCGTGAACCGGTCCGGCCTCGACTACAACCGGGTGCTGGACGCGATACGCCACGAATACCCGCGCGCGGCGGACCTGCCAGGTCCAGGGTTTGCCGCCGGGCCATGCCTCCTCAAGGACACGATGCAGCTCTCCGCTTTCACGCCCGACCATTTCCCGATGGGCCAGGCGGCGATGCAGATCAACGAGGGCCTCCCCGGCTACATCGTCGACACCCTGAACTCGCGCAAGCCGCTGTTCGGCCGCACCGTGGGGATCCTGGGCATGGCGTTCAAGGGCGAGTCCGACGACCCCCGAGCCTCGCTGAGCTACAAGCTCCGCAAGCTGGCCGCCTTCAAGGGCGCCAACGTCATCTGCACGGATCCCTACGTCCAGGACTCGAGCTTCGAACCGCTCGACAAGGTGATGCACGACTCCGACGTGCTGATCGTCGCTGCGCCGCATCGCGCCTATCGCAAGCTCCCGCTCGAAGGCCGCGAGGTCGTGGACATCTGGGGCATCACAGGACCGATTCGTTTATGAGAGGGAACCCCGGCGGTAGGCGTGGCGGAGCCAGGCCTACCCGCCACACATGAAGATCCTCGTCACCGGCGCATCCGGATTCATCTGCGGCTACCTCGTCGCCGAGCTGCTGCACGCCGGCCACGAGGTGGTTGGGGTTGACAACTTCAGCAAGTACGGCCCGCTCAAGCGCACGTACGACGGCGACCCGCGCTACCGCCTGGTCGAGGGCGACGCCAAAGACACGGAGCTGATGACCGCACTCGCGGCGGACTGCGACCACGTCGTCGCGGGTGCCGCGATGATCGGCGGCATCTCGTACTTCCACGAGTTCGCCTACGACCTGCTGGCCGAGAACGAGCGCATCTGCGCCGCCACCTTCGACGCCGCGGTCAGCGCCTTTCGCCTCGGCCGCCTGCGCAAGATCACCGTCCTGTCGAGCAGCATGGTTTACGAGTCGGCCGCCGTCTTCCCCACTCCCGAGGGGGCGCAAATCACGAGCCCGCCGCCCCGCTCCACATACGGCTTTCAAAAGTTGGCGACGGAGTACTTCGCCCGCGGCGCACACGAGCAATACGAGCTGCCGTTCACGATCGTGCGGCCTTTCAACTGCGTCGGCATCGGCGAGCGGCGCGCTCTGCGCGACCACGACGTGATGAGCGGCAACGTCAAGCTCGCGATGAGCCACGTCGTGCCGGACCTCGTCCAGAAGGCGATCAAGGGCCAGGATCCTCTGCACATCCTCGGTGACGGCAGCCAGGTCCGGCACTACACCTACGGCGGAGACCTCGCCCACGGCATCCGGCTGGCCATCGAGTCGGAGGCGGCCCTGAACGAGGACTTCAATCTCTCCACCGCCCAGTCAACCACCGTGCGTGAGCTCGCCGAGCTCATATGGCACAAGGTGCACGGCCCGGACCGGCCGCTGCACCTCGTTTCCGACCCGCCTTACGAGCACGACGTGCAGATGCGGGTGCCCGACGTGACCAAGGCCAGGCGCGTGTTGGGCTTCGAGGCGACCACCTCGCTCGACGAGATGCTGGACGAGGTCATCCCGTGGATACGGGACGAGATCAAGGCCGCAAGGATCTGAGACCCCCTGAGGGCGGCGAGACGCCCGCGCTGAGCGTGGTCATCCCCGTCTACAACGAGGGGGAGAACGTCGTGCCAACGCTCCGCGGCGTGATCGAACGCACACGCACAAGGCCAATCGAGGTTCTGATCGTCCACGACTTCGACGAGGACACAACCGTCCCGGTCGTCAAAGCGCTGCAAGCGGAGTTGCCGCAGCTACGGCTGCACAAGAACACGCTGGGCCGCGGAGTGCTGAACGCGATGAAGTCAGGGCTGCGCGCGGCCCGCGCGCCCTATGTGCTGATCACGATGGGCGACGGTTCTGACGATGCGGCCGACATCGACGCGATGTACGAGCTGGCGCGCGGCGGGGCCGATGTGGTGGCCGGCTCGCGCTACATGCGGGGCGGCCACCAGGTTGGAGGGCCGGTGCTCAAGCGGACGATGTCGCGGGTGGCTGGGCTCTCGCTCCACTGGCTGGGCGGCATCCCGATCCACGACGCGACGAGCAACTTTCGCCTCTACTCGAAGAAGCTGCTGAACCAGGTGACTATCGAGTCGGTCGGCGGCTTCGAGCTCGGTCTCGAGCTCACCGTGAAGGCATATCGCCTGGGCATGCGCGTGGCGGAGGTGCCTACGACATGGCGCGACCGCACTGCGGGCCAGAGCCGCTTCAAGCTCTGGCAGTGGCTGCCGCGCTACCTGCACTGGTACTGGCGCGGTATGGCCGGCCGGTTCAGTAAGAATGCCCCGCTGGAGCGCTAGGGGAGGCCTGCCTCCCCCGTGCCCATGAGTGGCTTGTAGTTGCGTTTGTAGTAGTCCCAGTACTCGCCGGACTTCAGCGGCCGCCACCATTCCGGGTGCTCCTGATACCAGCGCACCGTGCGCTCCAGGCCTTCGGCAAAGGTGACCCGGGGCTCCCATCCGAGCTCGGTGATCCGGCCGATGTCGAGCGCGTAGCGATAGTCGTGCCCCGGCCTGTCGGCGACGAACTCGATCAGGCTGCGCGGCTTGCCCAGGATGTCCAGCACAGCCTCGGCGACCCGGAGCCCGGTCGTCTCGGCGCCCGTTCCCACGTTGTAGATCTCGCCCGGCTCGGCCTCGTGCAGCACCAGGTCGATCGCCCGGCAGTGGTCGTCGACATACACGTAATCGCGCACAGCCGACCCGTCGTTGTAGAGCGGGAGCCTCATGCCGTCGATCGCGTTGGTGATGAGGACTGGGATCAGCTTCTCGGGGTACTGGTACGGACCGTAATTGTTCGAGCCGCGAGTGACGAGCAGCGGCAAGCCGAAGCTCTCGAAGTAGGCGCGGGCGATGTGCTCGCCACCCGCCTTGCTCGCCGAGTATGGGCTGCGCGGGCGAATTGCGTCTCCCTCGCGCGAGCGCCCCTCCGCAACGTCGCCGTAGACCTCATCGGTGCTCACCAGGAGGAAGACCTGGTGGCCGTGCTTACGTGCCGCCTCGCACAGCACCGCGGTTCCCCTGACGTCGGTCTCGAGAAAAGCGAAAGGGTCCATGAGCGAGCGGTCGACGTGCGTCTCGGCAGCGAAGTTGACGATGGCGTCGACCTGCGACGCGAGGCCATTGACCAGATCGGCGTCGCAGATGTCGCCATGGACGAATCGGTAGCCGGGGCTGCCCTCGAACTCGACGAGGTTGGCGAGGTTACCCGCGTAAGTGAGCTTGTCGAGGACGATGACCTCGGTGTCGGGCCGGGTGGAGCGGATGAGCCGCACGAAGTTCGACCCGATGAACCCCGCGGCGCCGGCGACCATGAGCCGCCTGAACGCTCGCCGCGTCATTTGATCTCGGGCCCGGCCGTCCAGTCGTAGCCGATGGTGGGGTCGTCGTGAGGAATGCGCCCCTCATCGTCCGGCGCATAGACGTTGGAGGTCACGTACAGGATGTGGCTGAGCTCGAGGGCACGGCAGCCATGAGCGACGCCCGGTGGGATCTTCAAGCAGGCCGCATGCCTGTCTCCCATCATGAACTCGGCCAGCCTGGACTTTGTCGGGGAGCCTTCGCGCGTGTCGTACAGGGCGACCTTCAGCGTGCCAATGACGTACCACCAGTCCGTCTGACGCTGGTGGATGTGCCAGGCCTTGGCGGTCCCGGGGTACATCAGCGAATGGCTCCACTGGCCGAAATGGCCGAAGAACTCGTCGGTCTCGCGGATGATCTCGCGGAAGAAGCCGCGCTCATCCGCGTGCGTGGCCAGCTCTTTCAAGACCACGCCGTCGATGTCAGGCACGCTCACATCATGACCCGCGGTTGACGCCATTCGCCCGCACGAAGTCCTGGACCTCGTAATACGCGCTCATCGATTCGCCGGCGTCGCCCCAGAACCCTTCGGCGACGTCGTACTCCATGAGCCCACGCTCCACGTACCAGTTGTTCACGTCCGTGATCTCGAGCTCTCCGCGTCCCGAGGGCTTGAGCTCTGGCAGCACTTTCCAGACGGTCTCGTCGTAGAAGTACACGCCGGTCACCGCGAACTCGCTCGAAGGCTGCGCGGGCTTCTCGACGATTCTCTTGATGCGCCGGTCGCCGTCAAACTCGGCCACGCCCAGGTTGCGCAGGTGATCGGGATTGGTCTCCTTCGACAGCACGACACGAGCCCCGTTCGACTGTTTGCGAAAGGCGTCGACGCAGTGGCGGATCGAGCGCTCGAAGACGTTGTCGCCCAGGAGGACGACGCTGCGGTCCCCCGCGACGAACTTCTCGGCCAGGCCCAGCGCCTCGGCGATGCCGCCGGGCTTCGCCTGGTAGGCGTAGAACAGGCGGTCGATCCCGAACTCATCGCCGTTGCCGAGCAGCCGAAGGAACTCACCGGCATGCGTGCCGCCCGTGACCAGCATCATCTCCGACACCCCGGCGTTGACCAGGGCCTCGATCGCATAGCTGATCATGGGCCGGTCGTAGAGGGGCAGGAGGTGCTTGTTGGTGATCCGCGTCAGGGGATGCAGCCGGCTGCCCGTGCCGCCGGCCAGGATCACGCCCTTCATCGCCCCCGGATTCTAGATGCGTGTCTCGCCATGGGTTTATGTTTGGGCCGGATGGATCCGGGTTCGGACGGGAATGTGGCCGGCGCACCACAGACCCGCTTTTCCGCCGACGGGATGTGGTGGTGGAACGGCGCCGAGTGGAAACCCGCGATCTCGCCGGACCGCCTGTGGCGCTGGAACGGGCACGACTGGGAGCCGGCGGGGCCGGCGGCGAAGGGCTCGACAGTGGGCGTTGCGGTCGGCCTCACCATCGCGATGTTCGTGGGGGTCCTGGTCGTCGTCTCCATCGTCACGATGGCGATACTGCTCACGGTGGGCGGCCAGATCGACAACGTTCTGTCGAATGTGATCGCCTCGGTGAACGGCCCGTAGGGCACTAGACGGACGCCCCAACTCGGCGAAAGCCACAAGCTCTTGTGGCAGACTCACCCCGACTCCGATGCCGAGACCTGAGAACTGGCCGCGAACCATCCTCCACGTCGACCTGGATGCCTTCTACACCTCAGTCCACCAGCGCGACGACCCGAACCTGCGCGGGATCCCCGTCGCGGTGGCGGGACGATCGAAGCGCGCGGTGGTGATGGGAGCTTCCTACGAGGCGAGGAGCTATGGGGTCCGCTCCGCCATGCCGCTGCATGAAGCACTGCAGCTGTGTCCCCAGCTCACTGTGGTGGCTCCCGATCCACCGCGGTACCGGGATGCGAGCCGGTTGGTGCACCAGATCTTCAGGCGTTACACGTCGCCCGAGCTTGTCGAAGGCGTCGCGCTGGACGAGGCCTACCTCGACGTCACGGCGCGCACCCGCCATGGAACCTCGACCGCTGACGAGGTCGCTCGCCGGATCAAGTTCCAGATCCACACTGAGGTCGGGCTCACCGCCTCGGTGGGCGCCGCAACATCCAAGCTCGTGGCCAAGGTGGCCAGCGGCACGCGCAAGCCCGACGGCCTCGTGCTCGTCCCGCCGGACACGGAGGCTACCTTCCTGGCTCCGCTGGCTATCGGCGTGATTCCGGGGCTGGGGCCGAAGACAGAAGAACGGCTGCATGCGATGGGCGTCCGCACGGTCGGTGAGCTGGCGACGTATGAAACGCAGCGCCTCGTCCAGGCGCTCGGCGTGGGCGTGGCCGTGCTGCAGCGCTTCGCCCAGGGCAGGGATCGGACGCCGGTCGACGGCAGCAAGCCCGCCAAGACGATCTCGGCCGAGACGACGTTCGAGAACGATGTGAGCGATCGCGGCGAGCTCGAGGTGGCGCTGCGCGACCTCACCGACCGGGTCACGGACCGCTTGAAGTCGGAAGGGGTGCGCGCTCGGACGATCTACGTGAAGGTGAAGCTCCCCGACTTCAGGCTGGTGAGCCGCCAGGTGAGCCGGACGAGCCCGACCGACGACGTCGAGACGATCTTCCGCGCCGCCCGCTCGGCGCTGGAGAAGTCGCACGTGGAGTCGCGGCCTGTTCGGCTGATCGGGGTGGGGCTGTCTGGGCTCGAGCATCCCGCGCCCGACCTGCAGCTGACGCTTTTCGAGTAGGCGCCGTGCGGTCGACGAGCGGACGTGGCAGCGCGGCCAGCACATCGCCGACCGTGCTCCAGCCAAGGCTGTCCCTGGCCTTGCCGATGAGGGCCCGGAAAACCATCGCCGTGGCGCGGGCGTCGTCCAGCGCGGCATGGGCCGGCGTGATGTCCAGGCTCAGCTCCTCCACGAGGCGGGCCAGGCCTGGTGTCTGGCCCTTGGGCAGGTCAAGCACCATGCGGGCAAGCGCGGAGGTGTCGATGATGGGGTGCGTGAGGGGGCTTTCCAGCCCGCGCCCGACCAGCCAAGTGTCGAAGGCGTCGTGGCTGTGCTCGACCAGCACGGCCCCTTGCGCAAAACGCAGGAAACCGCGGCGCGCGTCACCGAACTCCGGCGCACCGATCAGCATCGAGCGATCGATGTGGTGCCTTTTCTTGGCGTAAGGGTTGATCGGCGCGCGACAGTCGACGAGCGTGTCGAAGAAGGACAGCGGCCCATCGAGGCGGAACC
>DASXBJ010000072.1:0-25737 GCA_036491755.1 Candidatus Dormiibacterota bacterium | reverse complement strand
ACAACACCGGACCTGAGTTCACGGTTCGGCAGGGCGCGCCACTGCCAAAGACGCTAGGGGATTGATCAATGAGGCGATTTCTGGTCGGCCTGCTGGTGGCGCCGCTCGCCGCCGTCGGATTCGGCAGCGTCAGCGCGTCGGCGACAGCCGCGAGCTGCACACCGACAGGGTTCTTTAAGGACGGGATCGACATGACCGCCGCCCAGATCGGAGGGGACGTGACCGGCACCCTCAATGCGGCCGGTTGCAACGTAGGCGTCTACTACGACAACACGACGTCGGGCAACGTCACCGGCGCCGACATCTCCGGCGCGAACTACTACGGCGTGCTCGTCAACGGCGACGCCGGCGCAGTCTCGGTCAACGTCACTAACAGCTCCGTCCACGACATCGGCGAGACCCCATTCAACGGGACCCAGCACGGAAACGCTATCTACTTCCGTGCGTTCGGAGGCGCCGCGACCGGCACCATCTCCGGTAACACTGTCGCGCGCTACCAGAAGAACGGCATCACGGTCAACGGAAACGTCTCGGCCACGATCGCGGACAACACCGTGATCGGCCAAGGCCCGGTCAACTACATCGCGCAGAACGGCATCGAGGTCGGCTCCGGAGCGAATGCGACCGTGACCAGAAACACCGTGAGCGGGAACGCCTACACGGGCAGCAATGGAGCGAGCTCGGGCGGGATCCTGGTCTTTGGTGGCCCTTGCTACGGTGTTCCGTACACGGTCAACGCGAAGATCACGAAGAACACGCTGACCGGCAACGACGTCGGCGTCTTCATGTTCAACGCCGCGGCCGACTGCAGCAGCGCCCCAGCCATTCAGACGAACAACGCGGTGAAGAAGAACAGCATCTCCAACGATGCCATCACCAACACCACCGGGCAGAACCCAACTTGCGGCTACCAGGCGGGAATATCCGATGTCGGCACCAATGATCTGATCGTCAACAACGAGATCAGCGGCGCCGGGTACACGCCGGTCAGCGGCGATTGCGCCGGGACACCGGCCGCCTTTGTCCGTTCCATCGACTTGGTTGGGTCTGCGCGCGGCCTCAACAGCGACAAGTAACAAGCCCGAACCTGCGAAGGATCGGCAGGAGCGTCACTGATGTGGACGCGAGGAGACAGTCGATGAAGCGTTCTCTGTTCGGACTGATCGTGGCAGCGGTGGCTGCCATAGGATTCGGTGGCGTCGGCGCCTTCGCGTCGGAGGGCTCCGTCCATTTCGGACCCATCGCCAGCGGGTCGGCCGACTCGGGCACCTGCGGCAACGACTGGGCCAACGATACGTACACAAGGATGTTCGAAGCGTCGACGACAAGGAACGCAGATGGAACCTATTCAGCCTCTGAAAGCTTCATTGCCGGACGGTTCGAAACCATCGCGGGCTCGAGTCCCGGCGCTTGCGAGGAGTCGGGGGTCTCGAATGGCGGCACCGTGGCGGCGGACGTAACCGGCACATTCAAGGGCAACTACCAGATGATCGTGTCCGGGGGAACGTTCAACCCGGCAGCAACTTGTGACGTGACGACCTGCGGCACGACGGCCGCCTTCGTGGCCACTGTTTACGGCGAAGGCGCCACCTATAGCCTCCTGAGCTGGGGCTTCACCTATCACGCCAACGGACCGCTTCTCGACCGCGATTGGGTCAACTCCTCGGCCGGCAACTTCGGCGACATCAGAAGCGCGTAGAAGAGCGCCGTTCGAGATCGCACGACGGTGAACGCCCCCATCGGGGCGTTCACTACACGCCGCTGAAGTACTTCACCAGGCCCTGCTCCAGCGCCTGAGCGATCTTCTGCTGTCCGGCGGCGTCGCTCGCCACGGCGGCCTCGCCTGGGTTGGTGATGAACAGCGGCTCGACCAGCGCGCCTGGCATCTGGCTCGGGCTGTCCACCCAACCGGCCGACGCTGGGCCAAGCTCGATCAGATGGCCATAGCTGTTGCCGGAGGCAGTCAGCGCGGGAGCGGCCAGCTGATCGTCCGTCCAGACGCCGCGGTCTGACATCCCGAGTCCGGATACCAGCGCGGATTGCAGGTCCGTGGCCAGCCGCTTGCTCGTTGCGGCGAAGGGTCGCGCGGAGTCGTAGAACGTCTCGGTGCCGGTCACCGTCGGATCACTGAAACCATCGAAGTGGATCGACACCAGCACCGACGCGTTCGATGCGTTCGCGCATGCGATCCGCTCGAGAAGGTCTCGCCTCACGGCAGAGTCGGTCAGCGATCCGGTCGCCGAATCCGACGCGGTCTGGGCCGCGACCGACGAGTCCTGAGTGCGGGCCATGACGACGCGGTACCCGTCTGACCGCAACAGGGCGGTGAGCTTGATGGCGACCGCAAGCGTCGCATCCTTCTCGGTCACCTGGCGCCCGCCGGCGGCGCCGACCACGCCAGGGTCCAGCCCGCCGTGTCCGGGGTCGATGAAGATCGTCCTGCCGGCCTGTCCGTGCGTCGGCGGGTAGGTCATGCATGCCCCTGCCTGCAGGCCCGACACGGCGACCTGGCTTGGACCGGCGGCAGACGCCGGCGCCGCCGGAAGCTTGATGACCCCGGCGGTGGCGCCCGGTCGCAGCGTGACGACGGCGATCACCACGAGGCAGCCAACGACCACAAGCGCTGAAGCGAGCGCTGTGCGAAGCAAGGGCCTAGGGCCCCGCCGGCGCCGAGTGCGTGGAGTGACGTGGCGAGCGTTTGCGATCGGCCGGGCAAGTATAGGAGAGGCGGCCACGCCGGCCGTCGTTGATCGGCCTACTTGATGCGGCTGTTTTCCGCCAGGGCGACCTTCTTACCGGTTGTCGCATCGTTGTTGAGGAGGGCGAGGATGACCATGAATGTCTTGTTCTGCCATACCGCTATGTAGAACGCTTGAGAGGCCACCGATGCACTCAGGACGAGCGAGTTGGCGGTGAGTCCGGTCGCGGTTCCATCGACCAGAGGCACGCCGCCTCCCTTGAACTGCGACACGCTGAACCCGAACACCGAATCGCTGGTGTATGCCTTGGTGGCACTGGCCACATCCTTGAACTCGACCACGAAGTTCACCACCACCTTGTAGGTTGCGGTCCCGATTTGAGACCCGCTGGTCTTGATCGTGGTGCAATGGGACGCGCTGTCCGCATAGAAGGCGACGTAGGCCGCTGTCGCCCCGCTGTCCTTGGCCGAGTTCCATTCAGCGGTGGTCGAGTTGTATGTGGTCGGGTCTGCGGTCTTCTCTTTGGCCAGGAAGCTGTCGATGCTGCCGGTCAGGTCGCATTTGACCATGCCACTCGGCAGGTCTCCGGGCTGCACCGAGACGCTGCCGGCCGTGGAACTTGCAGGCAGCGCCGCACCTGACCCCGCACCACACGCGAGCATCGTCAGCAGCGCGCCGGCGAGCGCAATGGATCGATAAGTCATCGCTGAAGGCTAACAGCGCAGCGTCGAAAACCATGCGCCGTAGGACTCATGACGCCAAGAGCCCCTGCCTGCTTTCGATTGTGGCAACATGCAGTCGGCCTCGACATGGCACTCGATCTGCAGGCCGCGGCGACCGAATACCTCGGCTGGCTTCAACTCGAAGCGAACCGCAGCCCGAACACGGTCCGAGCCTATGAGGCGGAAATCCGCCGGCTGATCGCTTTTCTGACCGCCCACGATCACTCGCTCCGTCTGGATGACCTGACTCACGATGATCTGCGCGCGTTCCAGCGCCACCTGGCCGGCAAGCTCAAGAGCCCGGCGTCTCGCGCCCGCGCCCTGGTCGCGATCAGGTCCTGGCTGCGCTGGCTGGCCAGAGAAAACCTCCTTGAGAAAGACCTGTCCAACGGGATCACCCTGCCCAAGGTCGAGCAGCGCCTGCCCAAGCCGATCGATCCGGACGAGCTGACGCGCCTGCTCGCCGCGCTGCCAAGGGAGACCATCCAGGAGAAGAGGGATCGGGCGATGGTCCAGTTCCTGGTCAGCACGGGTTGCCGCATCTCCGAAGCGCTGGCCCTCGACCGCACCGACTTTCCTCGATCGGGCAGCCGGCTCGTAGTCACAGGAAAGGGTTCCAAGCAGCGCTCGGTATACCTCACCACAGACGCCCGAGCCGCCCTGGAGGACTACCTGGCCGTGCGCGACGACGCGTGCATGGCGCTGT
Source organism: Candidatus Dormiibacterota bacterium (assembly GCA_036491755.1). Classification (GTDB taxonomy): domain Bacteria; phylum Chloroflexota; class Dormibacteria; order Dormibacterales; family Dormibacteraceae; genus DASXBJ01. The sequence goes on along the minus strand of DASXBJ010000072.1, from coordinate 21,610 downwards.
TCGTTAACTTCGATCGGTCGGTGGCCGACGACCGCGGGCGCCGCCTGACCGCCACGGGTGCCCGTTACATCGTCAGCAAGATCCGCAAGCAGCTCGGCGCCTGGTCGTTCAGGTCACCGCACGTCGCCCGCCATACCGCGGCGACCACGCTGCTCGAGGTCACAGGCGGCGATGTCCGCCTCGTCCAGGAGGTGCTCGGCCACGCCAACCTGAACACCCTCCAGGGATACACCAAGATCGTCGACAGCCGGAAGCAGGAGGCCTATCGCCTCTACCAGCAGTTCCTGGACGACAAGAAGGCTGGGGCCTAGGCGCCGAACAGGGTTCGCGCCTTGCAATCGAGCCGCTTGTCGCGGCGACCGATGGCGAATAAGATCTGGGCGTGCTCGACCTGAAGTCCGTCAAGCTGCTGCAGGGCATCCCCGACTCGGAGCTCCGATCGATCGAGAAGCAGATGAAGACCGTCAATCATCCGGCGGGCCACGAGATCGTGGTCCGCGGCGAGGGCGGCGTCGGCTTCATGATCATCACTGACGGCTCCGTCACGGTGCAGACGGTGCAGGGCAAGACACGCAGCCTTGGTCCGGGAGACGCCTTCGGCGAGATGGCCCTGCTGGACCATGAGGGGCGCAGCGCGACGATCACGGCGGACACCGATGTGACGCTGGCGACCATCCCCGAGTGGAACTTCAAGCCTTTCCTGAAAGAGCATCCTGAGGTCGCCTACCGCCTGCTGCAGTCCTTGAGCCAGAGGATCCGCCAGGCCGAATCCGACAAATAGGAAGGCCGGGCTCGCGAGAACCCGGCCTCCTTGGCGATGGTTGCGACGCCGCGTCAGCGCTTGCCGCCCCCACCCTTCATCTTCTCGAGCAGCTCGGTCAGGCGGTCGTAGGACTCGTCGCTGCCCTCCCGCATCCCGGATGAGACCATGCCGTCACGGTCGGCGACGGACTGGAACACGTTTTGGGCCACCATCCTGGTCTTGTTGCCGACAGCCTCGAAGACCGTTGTCCCCAGCAGGACGTGGCCGGGCACGCCCTCGTATTCGAAGGTGGCCACGATCCGCTCGGGTGCGACCGCGGCGTGGTGGACGCCGCTGAATGCGTGCTCGGCGCCGCTGCCGTCGAACTGCACGATGCGCCAGAGGCCGCCCGGCTTGACATCGAACTTCTCGATCCTCGACGTGTACTTCCGCGGACCCCACCACTGCGCGAACAGATCAGGTTCCGTGAACGCCCTGTAAACGAGCTCCCTGGGCGCATCGAACATGCGCGTGACGATGAGCTCCTGCTTGCCGGGCTCGACCACATACTCAGCCTTCTCCATCGTTGTCGCTCCCTTTGTTGTCATTGTTTTCCTGCTCCTTCATGAGTTCCTGCAAAACGACATCGAGGCGCTCGAAACCTTCGTCCCAGAAGCGCCGGTACTCCCCCACCCATTCGGACGCCTCCTTGAGGCGACCCCCTTCGAGGCGGCACGGCCGCCACTGCGCGGCGCGGCCCTGCGTGATCAGGCCGGCGCGATGCAGCACTTTCAGGTGTTTCGAGACGCCGGGAAGGCTCAGGTCAAACGGCTTGGCCAGCTCCGTGACAGAAGCCTCCCCGTGGGCAAGACGGGCGAGAATCGCTCGCCGGGTGGGATCGGCGAGGGCTGCAAACGTGACGCTCAGGTGATCAGATGCCATCGTATTCTTCCTATTGGCTAATTAGCCTATCGGTAGAATACGTCCGGCCCGCTGCTTTGTCAAGAGGAGTCCGCGCAAAAAAGAAAAGAGGCCGGCTCGCTCGAGCCGGCCTCTGTGTGAATTTCTGGGGGAGGCGGTTATTCGTCCTCGATCTGGTTGTACATGAGGCTGTCCTGGATCTCGTACAGGGCGTCCATCGCCTCCATCACGGAAGCGGGCTTGGCCTGCGCCAGCACGGTCACCTCGGGCGACTCCTCGATGACCTTGTTGATCGCGACGGACAGCACCGGTGGCATCTGTCGCTGGTCGGCAAGGTTCAGCATCTCAAGCTCGTTCAGGAGCTTGTCGATGTAGTGCATCTTGTTCCGGCGGGCATACTTCGCACGCTGGATGCGCCGCTCGCGGGCGGTCATGTGCTCGATGGCGCGGCTGGCCTGCTTGATCAGTGGCATTTCTCTTCTCCCAAGACCAAGTTTACGGCGCCTCTGCCTTTTGTCAAGAACCATATGTAATAAATCGGTTTATGCTCATGCTAGGATGCCCGCTTCCAGCCGGATGTGCCCTGCATGATCGCCGCCCGCTCGACCCGCATGGAAGTCATGGAGCTGCTCCGGCGCAGGGGCCGCTGCAGCGCCGAAACGATCGCCAGCGATCTCGGGGTCACGCCCAACGCGGTGCGCCAGCACCTGACCAACCTCGAGCGCGAAGGCTTTGTCGTCAGCCACCCGGAGCGCAGCGGGCGAGGCCGCCCGGCGCTGCTCTTCTCGCTCACCGAACGCGCCGACTCGGTGTTCCCCAAGCGCTACGGCCAGCTCGCCACCATGGTGCTGCAGGAAGTGCAGGAGATGGGCGGACCAGAGGCGCTGGACGAGGTGTTCGCGAGGGTGGCGGAGCGCCACGCGAGCACGATCGAGCACGAGCTGGTCGGCCTTGACTTCGACGCCAAGCTGAGCCGAGTGGTCGCGTGGATCGGCCGGGCGGGGACGCTCGCGGAGCAGAGTGAGACGGCCGAAGGGGTCAAGGTCAGCATCCACAACTGTCCGTTTCGCAACACGGCGCTGAAGTTCCCTCAGGTGTGCACCATCACTCCCCAGCTGATCACGCGCCTCCTCGGCGCTTCGGTCTCGCAAGCCGAGTCCATCCACCGCCGTGACCCTTACTGCTCCTTTGTCGTTCAGCGACCTGCCCGAGCTCACTAGCGCCCAGGTCAAACAGGTCGACGGGCTCGCCGAGGCGCGCTTCGGCGTGTCGGTGGAATGGCTCATGGAGGCGGCGGGGTGGCAGGTCGCGCGGTTCTGCGACCAGCCGGCGGCCGTGCTGTGCGGGATCGGCAACAACGCCGGGGATGGGCTCGCGGCGGCGCGTCACCTCCACCGGTGGGGCAGGCTCGCTGCAGTCTGCTGCGTGGACGCGACCCGCCTGAAGGGCGCCGCGGCGCGCGAGCTGGAGGCGCTGCGCCGGCTGGGCATTGAGGTGTCGAACGAGCCGGCGTTGAATGGCGCAGCGATGGTGGTCGACGCAATCTTCGGCACCGGCCTCACGAGACCTCCACAGGGACGCTTCGCGCAGTGGATAGCCGCGATCAACGCCGCCGGGCTGCCGGTGGTCGCTGTTGACGTGCCCTCGGGGCTGGACGCGGATTCCGGCGTCGCCTACGCTCCCGCTGTGCAGGCCTCGACCACTGTCACCCTTGGACTGCCCAAGGCCGGACTGTGCAAGGCCGACGGGCCTCGACTGGCCGGCGAGGTCTGGCTCGCCGACATAGGGGTGCCTTTCGAGGTGTATGCCGAGCTTGGCCTCGGAGTTCCGGACGGGCTCTTCAGCCAGTCCACCGCTGTGAAGCTGTGAGCGCCACACCATGACACGCGAGGTGGCGTGGGATCGCGGCGTCTCGCTGCCCGGGCATCAGCTCTGGCTCGATCCCCTGGTCGTGCGGAGCTTCGCTTTCATCTCGCACGCGCACACGGATCACGCGCGCCGGCACAAGGAAGCGTTGCTGACGCCTCAGACGCTGGCCCTGATCCCACCCACGCGGCGCCCACGCGGCTGGCGCATGCTCGGCTACCGCGAAGAGATGCGGCGCGGTCAGGCCACGGTCACGCTGTTTCCCGCCGGCCACATGCTCGGTTCGGCCCAGCTTCTCTTCGAGCATTCCGGCACCAGGCTGCTTTACACGGGGGATATCAAGCTCCGGCAGTCCGGCGGCGTCCCGGCCACGCATGTGCCAAAGGCAGAGGTGCTCATCGTCGAGACGACCTACGGCCGGCCGCACTTTCGCTTCGGCGACCCCGACTCGACGATCGAGGCCATGGCTCACTGGTGCCGGCTCGCGCTGGACAGCCACGTCACCCCCGTGCTGCTCTGCCACGCCCTCGGCAAGACTGAGGAGGTGATGCTCGCGCTGGCGCCTTTTGGATTCACCTTCGCGCTGGAGAAGCGATGCGTGCCCTGCGCGCGGGACTATGCCGCGGCCGGCCGGTCTCTCCCAGACTGGATTGAGCTCGACGCAGATGCTCCGGAGGGACGCGTCGTGATCGCTCCGCCGGCCGGGAAGGACGAGGTCCGCCGGCTCGGCCGCTACCGAACCGCGCTGATCTCGGGCTGGGCGAAGGATGCCGAGTTCGCGCGGATGTTCGGCGCCGACGCCACGTTCGACCTCTCCGACCACTGCGATTTCGACGAGCTGATGGAGGTGGTCGAACTGTCGGGCGCCGACCAGGTCTACACGGTGCACGGCTACACGGAGGATTTCGCACGCAGCCTGCGCAAGCGCGGCGTGCGAGCGTCAGCCCTCGAGGCGACGGAGCAGCTGGTCCTCGCGCTCTAGCGGAGGGCCCAGCCTGAGCGAAGGACGGCCCGGCGCAGGTTGGCATCACCCGCGGCCGCATCGCTGAGCTTGGCGATCAGGAGGTCGACCCACGCGGTGAGGTGCAGCGCGGGGGCGAGCTCGAGCGAGTCGTTCTTGGAGCGGGCGCGAAAGGTTCGGCCTTCGACGTCGACCACGACCTCGGTCACCTGGCCGCGATTCAGATGGCCTCGTTTCGACTTCGCGATCGGAATCCGCTCGGCGAGATACTCCAGCAGCTCTGTTGTGTCCTCATCCTCGGCCATGGGCGCGTGGCAGAACACGCAAGCGCCATCGAGTGGCAAGGCCGGGGCCGAGCAGACGGGGCAGTGCAATTGGTGTGGCGGCCCCTACTCGGTATAGCGCCGGATGATTTGATCCTCGCGATCTTTCTCCGACCGGTACAGCGGGCAGTCTTCGAAGTTGCGCACGCAGATTGGCGGGCTGTCGGTCAAGGCGTACTTGCGCTTCGACTTCCGGTCGACGTGGCAGTCGAAGCGGTAGACGCGAAGAACCGAACGGCGTTCCTTGATGAATTCCTCGAGGTAGGGGCAGCGTCGCATCCCGAATTACGATAGGCCACCGTGCTCATCGATCGCTGTGACCCTGCGCATGCTTGATTTCGCCCGCGCTGCGGCCGCAGTCGGGGCCACGCCCGCGACCCTCGAGAAGACGCGCATCCTGGCCGCCTACTTCCGTACTCTCGACGACGCCGACCTGCGCCGTGCCGCCACGTATACGAGCGGGCGGTCGTTCGGCCAATCTCAACGTCGCACGCTCGGCCTGGGCTGGTCCGCCATCAGCAAGGTCGTGACGGCTGTCTCGAGCCGCGAGCCGGACGAGCTGGCCGCCATCTTCCGCGAGCATTCGGATATCGGCGATTGGGCGGGCGAGGCCGTGGCCGGACGCACGAGGCCCGAGCCTGTGTCGCTCGAGGAGATCGAGCATGCCCTCAACGCCATCCGAACAGCGCGCGGGGCCAAGAAGGCCGAGGCGCTGGAGCAGATCGTACGCAAGCTCGACGGGGAGTCCGTTCGCTTCTTGATCAAGATCATCGCCGGCGAGATGAGGATCGGCCTGAGCGAGGGCCTGGTCGAGGCCGCGATCGCCGAGGCTTTCGAGGTCCCGATCACGACGGTGAAGCGGGTCCACCTGGTGACCGGCGACATCGGAGAAGCGGCCGTGCGGTGCAAGCACAGGCTGTTCGAGACGACGACCATCACGCTCTTCCAGCCGGTGCGGTTCATGCTCGCGAGCCCGGTGGAGACCGCAGGCGAGGCTTTTCAGCGGATGGGGGCGGAGGCGGTCTGGACCGAAGAGAAGTACGACGGCGTGCGCTGCCAGATGCACCGCCAGGGCGAGCGCGTGGAGCTCTTCTCGCGCGACCTGAAGGAGACGACGGAGGCCTTTCCGGAGCTGACAGAGAAGGCCGTGGCGATCGGCCACGACGTGCTGTTCGACGGCGAGGTGCTCGCGCATCGCGACGGGCGCGTGCTGCGTTTCTTCGAGCTCCAGCATCGACTGGGGCGCAAGAAGGTGACCGATCAGCTGCGGGCCGAGGTGCCCGTGGTCCTGGTCATCTTCGACCTGCTGTGGCTCGACGGCAGGACTCTGCTCGACGAGCCTCTTGATACGCGGCGCAGGATGCTGGAGGGTCTCGGCCTCGAGCTCCCCTATCTTCTTGCTCGCGTCGAGGAGGCACGCGGCGCTGACGACCTGGACCGCATCTTTGCCGAGACGCGAGCGCGAGGGAACGAAGGCCTGATGGTCAAAGACCCCCTCAGCCCATACACGCCGGGCCGGCGCGGGCTCGCGTGGCTGAAGCTCAAGCGACCGCTGGCGACGCTCGACGTCGTGGTGACCGCCGTGGAATGGGGCCACGGCAAGCGCAAGGGCGTCCTGTCGGACTATACGTTTGCCGTGCTGGACACAGGCTCGGGCACGCTGGTCAACATCGGCAAGGCGTACACGGGGTTGACCGACGCCGAGATCGCGACGATGACACGACATTTCCTCGAGATAACCACCCAGGATCTGGGCCACGTGCGGATGGTCCGGCCCGAGGTGGTCCTGGAGGTCGCATTCGACTCCATCCAGCATTCAGGACGCCACAAGAGCGGCTATGCGCTGCGCTTCCCGCGCATCGTGCGCATCCGCGACGACAAGCCGGTGGGCGAGATCGACACCCTCGAGCGCGTGACCCAGCTGTACGACCGCTACTTCGGCGAGAAGTCCGAGCTGTCCTTGAGCGAGGTGGCGGAGATATGAAGTTGACGTTCATGGGCACCGCCGGCGCGCGATTCATGGTCGCCAAGCAGCTGGCCGCCTCGGGCGGCCTGTACCTCGAAGAAGGACGGACGCGGATCAGCCTGGACCCCGGCCCCGGCGCGATCGTGCAGTACGCCAAGCGCAAGGTCGACCTGACCAAGCTGGATGCAATCGTGCTGAGCCACCGGCATCTCGACCACTCGGGCGATGTGAACGTGATGATCGAGGCGATGACCGAGGGCGGCTTCCACAAGCGGGGCCGGCTGTTCTGCCCCTCGGATGCGCTCGACGACGACCCGGTGGTTCTCAACTACCTGCGACGGTTCCCTGAGGAGATCGTCCGGCTGGCCCCCGAGACCTCGTACTCAGTGGGCGAAATCGAGTTTGCGACCAGCCCGCGCCACGTCCATCAATCGGAGACGTACGGATTCCGCTTCGGCGAGAAGCTCGGCTGGATCACGGATTCCGGCTACTACGACGGGATCGCCGAGCAGCACAAAGCGGAGGTGATGGTGATCCATGTGGTGTTGATGCAGTGCCGCGCGGAGCTGCCGCACCTGTGCCTCGACGATGCCGAACGGATCATCCGGGAAGCCAAACCGCGGCTGGCGATCCTCACCCACTACGGCATGACCGTCTGGCGCGCCCACCCGTGGGAGCTGGCCGCCGAGCTGACGCAAAAGATCGGCATTGAGGTCAAGGCGGCCCGCGACGGGATGGCCGTCGAGATATGAATCCCGCGCGATGAGCCCTCAGCAGCGATTTCTACTGCTGCTCATTCTTGTCGGCGCCCTCGCGACCGTCCTCGGTCTGGTGTCGAGACGCACGCGCATGCTTCCCTATCCTGTCGTTCTCGCCGCAGCCGGGGTCGTGATTGGGGTCCTGCCCGGCGGCCAGCTCCCGCGCGTCGGCTCAGACCTGATCCTCATCGCCTTTGTTCCGGGCCTGGTGTTCGAGGCCGCGCTGGGCCTCGACCTGCCCGAGCTGACCCGCCGCCTTCTCCCCATCACGCTCCTGGCGTCGGTGGGAGTGTTCGTGACGGTCATCCTCATCGGCCTGCTCGTGCACTGGAGCCTTGGCCTCAGCCTCGGGAGCGCGATGCTTTTGGGCGCGATCCTCGCGGCCACCGACCCGATCGCGGTGGTGTCGATCCTGAGACGGCTGAGAGCGCCAATGGGCCTGGCAACCATCCTCGAGGGCGAGAGCCTTTTCAACGATGGCACCGGCGTGGCCGTGTTCTCCGCCGTCCTGGCGACGATCCTGGGCGGCGCACCGTCGCTTGGCGACGCGACCTTCCGTTTCCTGGAGATCACGATCGGCGGCACGGCGATCGGTCTGGCAGTGGGCTTCCTGGGCCTGGCACTGCTGCGCTTCGCAGAGGATGCGCAGCTGGAGATCCTGGCCACGCTTGTGATCGCATACGGCAGCTACCTCGCAGCCGACGTGGCGCACTTCTCGGGCATCGTCGCCGTGGTCGTGGCAGGGGTTGTTGTCGCTCGGTACGGGGCCCAGATCGGCCGGCTGCACGGGCCGCAGCTGCTGGGCTTCTGGAACCTGCTTGCGTTCGTGCTCAACGCGATGCTGTTCATCCTGGTCGGTGCCGCGCTGCCGGCGTGGACCCTGATCCCCGTGGCCGGCCTTATCGTCGCGGCCTACCTCGTCATGCTCCTGACACGCGCCGTGCCGGTTTACGGGCTGCTCGCCATCGCCGCCTGGCGCGGACCCGCGATTCCGTGGCGCTGGCGACACGTCACGTTCTGGGCCGGCTTGCGCGGGGCGCTCTCCGTCGCCCTCGCGCTTTCGGTCACGGGAGTCAGCGGCGTCGACCCCCGCGTCTCGGGCGTGGCTTATGGGGTCGTGCTGCTGTCGCTGCTCGTGCAGGGCACCCTGGTCGCCCCCCTCATGCGGGGTTTGCGCGTGGAGGGCACGACATGACGCGCTGGAGGTGGCGCGGATCGATAGCGCTGCTCGCGGTGTGCCTCGGTTTCGTCATCTATCCGCTCATCGAGAGCCGCAACGACGTGATCAATTCGGACTGGCCCGCATTCGCCACCGGGGCGAAGCTCATCGTGCGCGATCCGGGCCACCTCTACGACCTTGCCGTTCAGCGTCACGTCGAATACGACGTCACCGGTGGACGCGTGCTCGTAACGCTGGGAATCCAGGGCATCCTCCCGTTCCTCGCGCCGGCCTGGGTCGCCTTGCTCGCGGTTCCATTCGACCTCCTGGGCACCGAATCAGGCGGCCGCGTCTGGATCCTCTTCGGGTTGGCATGCCTCGCCGGCGGGCTCTATTTGGCGGTCCGTCCTCGACCGCCTTCGTCGATCGTGCCCGCGTTCGCGTCGGTGCCGACCGCGCTGCTCCTGCTCAACGCGCAGCTGGACGGCCTGGTCGCGCTCGGCGTCGGGGCCGCGATCGCCCTATGGTCCAGGCCTTACCTCGCCGGCCTCGCCCTCGGGCTGACCCTGGTGAAGCCCCAGCTGGTCGTTCCGCTCGGGTTCGCTCTTCTCCTCGCGAGGCGTTGGAAAGTGGTGTTGGGCTGGGCCGCGGCGGGCGCGCTGCTGTGGGCGTCGACCGCGATCCTCAACCCCCGCTGGGTCATCGATTGGGTCAAGGCGGCCGGCACGACGGTGCAGCCGGGTGGCCGTGAGGTCAACCTCGCTCACCTCGGAGTGCTGTTTCCCGTCGGGTTTCGCACCGTGGCGGAAGCCGCGTTGACCCTTGCCGCCACGATCGCGGTGCTTCTGCTCGCCCGAAGCCGCCGCAAGGAATTTCAGCCGGCGGCCGCAATCCTCGTGGCCGGTGGGATCTTTGCCGCCCCGCACGCGCTGCCCGCCGACATGGTGATGCTGGCCATGGCGCTGGCGATCTGGGGCCAGGCGCGCTGGTACGACTGGGTGCTGCTTTCGGCCGGCGCGGCCATGTGCGCCGTGACACCGCCACCGGTGCCGGTGCTGGGAGGACTGATGACGGTAGGCTGGATCTGCGCTCGGGCTACTTGGTCGCGGCCAGAGCCGGCACCTTTGTCTGCGCGATGATCCCGTCGATCAGGCCGTAGTCCACCGCCTCCTGAGCGGTGAGGAAGAAGTCGCGGTCGGTGTCGCGCTCGACCCGGTCCAGCGCCTGGCCGGTGTGCTTGGCGATGAGCTCATTCAGCACCCCGCGGATGCGGACGATCTCACGGGCGTGAATGTCGAGGTCGCTGGCCTGGCCCTGCATGCCCTGGCCGCCGATGAGAGGCTGGTGCATATGGATCGTGGAGCTGGGCAGTGAGAACCGCCTCCCCTTGGCCCCGGCCATCAACACCACGGTCCCAAAGCTCGCGGCTCGCCCGATGCAAACGGTCGACACCGGCGCCTGCACGTACTGCATGGTGTCGTAGATCGCAAAGCCGGCGGTCACGGCTCCGCCAGGCGAGTTGATGTAGATCTGGATCTCTTTCTCCGGGTCGTCGGCCGCCAGGTACATGAGCTGGGCGACCACCAGGTTGGATACGACGTCGTCGATGGGCCGTCCGATGAGGATGATCCGGTCCTTGAGCAGCCTCGAGTAGATGTCGAAGCTTCGCTCGCGGTTGCCGCCCTCGTTTTCGGTGACTGTCGGGACGTACGCCATTGCTGCTCGCAGAATACGAGATATGGTCGCCCGAGGCGTTTTGCTCTCCCCGGCGGATTTCTTCGCCGGCCTCCGCAAGAAGCTGAAGGCTTCGCTGCCGCTGGAGCTGCGGAATTTCACCAGCGGCCGCGGGAGAGGCCGTCTGATGAAGCTCCACTATTCCCGGCCGGAGTTCCACTACGAGGCGTGGCACCACACGGGCGTCGGGCGGCTGGAGGTCGGGCTGCATTTCGAAGGGACTTCGGCGGCAAACCAGCGGGCGTTTGATTTTTTCCGCTCCCACGTGCTGGCGGTCAAAGCGCAGCTGCCGCACGCCGAGCTCGAGCCGTGGGACCGAGGCTGGTCGCGGCTTTACGAGACCATCCCCGCGCCCCAGCTTGATGACCTGGTTCTGGACCCGGCCGCCGCGCTGATGGCCTCATACATCGTTGCACTGCAGCCGCTGGTCGAGCTGCTTCCAGGGGACTAGTCAGGTGGACCCGGTCGACGCGCGCGCCCTCCTCCCTATGACCGAGCACTACATCCACATGAATCACGCCGGCGTGAGCCCGATGTCAGAGCGCGCGCGGGCGGCGATCGAGCAGGTCGTGGAGGCGTCGATGAACAGGCCGTATCGCGACAACTGGGCGCAGGACGAGGCTGACCGGGTCCGCGCGCTGGTGGCGCGGCTCATCAACGCCCCGGCCGAATCGATCGGCCTCACCCGAAGCACCGCGCACGGGATGTCGCTGCTCGCGCAGGGCATGCGATGGAAGCGAGGCGACAACGTGGTCGGCGCCATGGGCGAGTACCCGGCCAACGTGTACCCGTGGATGAACCTCCAGCGTCAAGGCGTCGAGTTTCGCCAGGCGCCGGCTGCGTCCGGCCGGGTCACCCCAGATGCCGTCATGGCGTTGGTCGACTCCCGAACACGCCTGGTCGCGTTGTCGCACGTGGAGTTCTGGAACGGGTATCGCGTCGATATCGGCGCCATCGGCGCGGAGTGCCGCCGGCGCGGCATCGTGTTCGCCGTCGACCTGATGCAGAGCGCCGGAGCGCTGTGCGTGGACGTGAGGCGGCTGGCGGTCGATTTCTGCGCGGCGGGCGCCGGCAAGTGGCTCATGGGCCCTCCCGGCATCGGCTTCTGCTACTGCGCCGCGCCGCTGCTCGAGCAGCTCTGGCCGGTCGTTGTCGGCGTGGGATCGGTGGCCGCCCATGATCGCTACTTCGAATACGACCTGACTCCGGCGGCAGGTTCGCGGCGCTTCGAGGAATCGGTGGTCTCGCTGCTCGACACCGCGGCCTTCGGCGCCGCGCTGGACCTCCTGCTCGAAGTCGGCCCCGATGTTATCGAGCAGCGCGTGCTCCACCTCGCTCGGCGCCTCGCCGAAGGCCTCTCCGAACGCGGGTACGAGATCATCGAACCGTGGCCTCGTACACCCGAGGAATCGTCGGGAATCGTCTCGTTCAGGCGGGATGGCCTCACGGCGCAAGCTTTGCTGCGCGACCTCACGGCCGCGCGGGTCATCGCGCGCATCCATCGGGACTTCGTGCGGCTCTCGCCGCATTTCTATAACACTGAGCAGGAAATCGATCGAGTGCTCGACGTGCTGACGCCTGGAGGGTGAAATGGTGAGAAGGGTTGAATCGACAGATGAGCTGCAGGCATACATGGACGGCCTGGTGCCGAAGCGCGACACGGTGCTGGCGCGGCTCGAGGACGAAGCGCGCAGCGAGAACATCCCGATCATCGAGCCGCACGAAGGGGCGCTGCTCTATCTGCTGGTCAAGATCGCCCGCGCCAAACGAATCCTGGAGCTCGGCACCGCGATCGGATACAGCGGAATCTGGATGCTGCGCGCCACCCAGGGCGGAACGCTGACCAGCTTCGAGATCGATCACGCGCGAGCCGAGCGGGCGCGAGCCAACTTCTCGGAGGCCGGCTTCGGCCAGCGGGCGATCGTCATGGTGGAGGACGCGGTGAGCGGGCTGGAAAACGCACAGGCGAGGTTTGACGTCTGCTTCATCGACCTGCTCAACTCGTTTCGTTCAGAGGACGTGACGCGCCGCGTGTTCGAGCTGTGCATGGAACGGCTCGACCCGGGCGGCTTGTTGATGGCGGACAACGCGCTGCGCCAGGGTGAGGTGCTCGAACCGAAGACCCAGCAGGCCCGCAATGTGCAGACATACAACCGGCTGGTCGCCGGGGACCGGCGGCTGGAGAGCGTGGTCATCCCGATCCGGGACGGCCTGTCAGTAGCCCGTGTGAGGGACTAGATGCAGCCGTTTGGAATGTCGACCACGAGGTCGTCGCCGGCGCCGACCGTTACGGTCGCATAGGCACCGTAGTCACCCGCCGGCGCAGCGACGAGCACGTAGCGGCCGGCCGCGAGGTCGAAGGTGAAGCCGGCGTCGGCTGAGACGAGCTGCTTTGCCACGACGGCCGGCGGCAGCACATCGACGAGGGTGGGCTCCCCACTCGTTTGCCTCCATCTGACCACGCCCTTGAGCACGGTCACCGGACCGCCTGAGTAACTCGTGCCGTGATAGTCCAGGACGTCACAGGCCAAGATGTGGCCCCGGACAACGCCGCTGGTCGGCTGGATGACCGTCGCGGCGGTTAACGAGACGGCGAACAGGCAACAGGCGGCGTTGCCAAAAAGCCTCCACCTGCGCACGGGCTCAGGCTTCGCTCTCGATGCTCTTTTCACCCTCGATCCAGAAGGTGCCGTCGGCGGCGAACTCCTTCTTCCAGATCGGCACGGATTCCTTGAGCCGGTCGATGCCCCACTTGCAGGCGGCGATCGCCTCCGCACGGTGCGGCGCCGACGTCGACACCACCACCGACGCTTCGCCGACCTCGAGCTTGCCCGTCCGGTGCGCCATCGCGACCCGGACCTCGGGCCAGCGCTCCGCAATCTCGTCGCTGATCTTTCGCATCTGCGCGGTCGCCATCTCGGCGTAGGCCTCGTAGTGGAGGTGCGCCACCGCACGCCCGCGCGAGTTGTCGCGCACGACGCCCGTGAACGTGCAGATGGCGCCGGCGCCCCTGTGCTCGACCGCTGCTTCCAGGCGCCGCGCGTCGAGCGGGTCGCCGGTCACCTCGAGGATGATCCCGGCCCCGTGCACCCCGCCGCTCACGGGCGGGATGAACGCCACCTCATCGCCGCCGGCGACCAACGCCGACCAGTCGGCGAACTCCTGGTTGATCGCGCCCCGAACCGCCTGGCGGTCGGGTTCCAGGGCGGGATGCAGCCTGAGCAGCTCGTCGTAGACGTCGGCCACCGTCGAGCCGGACGGCAGCTCGAGGCGCTCGGTCTCAACACCGGCCTGCTCTCGCAGCCTCGCGAACAAGCGTGCTCGAACGGCGACGACCACGGTCATTTGACCCCATGGTAGTTGCGCAGCTATTTTCCAGTTGGGAGCGCTCGCCGTTGGCTTACGCGGTGAAGACGTGGACTTCCTTGCCCGAGTCAAGGGCGCGCTCGACCGTGGTTCGTGTTCCCCGCGAGGTGCCGTCCCAGAAAGCGACCAGGACGTCGCACGCGTCGATCAGCTTCTGGTTGCGAGCAGCGGACTTGCTCGCGTCGGATATCTCCTCGAAGGAGGCGGGCAGCACCTGGACCGCGATCCCCTTCGCGCGAGCCGCCTTGGTCGCGGCGGCGTCAACGCCACTGGCGCTGCCGGTGATGATCGACGCACGCGCCGGCAGCGAGTTCACGTAATCGGTGACGCGGCCTGTGTCGGCGAACCGCCGGCTGCCGACGATGGCCACGCGCAACAGTGGCCGCCCTATCCGGCCGAGGAAGAGCTCTTGCCGATCGTCTTGATGTTCTTCTCGAACATCGCCCGAAGCTTGGCCGCCTGCCGGTCGTAGTCCTCGGGGTTGGGCCAGCTGTCGCGGGTGTCCAGGACCTCCCGCGGCACACCCGGCACCCGGTTCGGAATGTGAAGCCCGAAGACGGGATCGACGTGCGTCGAAACCCCGCGCAGGTCGCCCTGCAGCACTGCACGTACGATCGCCCGCGTGTGCGCGATCGACATCCGCTCGCCGACGCCGAACGGGCCACCCACCCACCCCGTGTTCAGCATCCAGACCTCGGCATGATGGCGGTTCACGCGCTCGATCAGCATGTCCGCATACCGCTCGGGAGGCAGCACCAGGAATGGCGCCGCGAAACACGTGCTGAAGATCGGCTCCGGCTCCGTCACCCCGCGCTCGGTGCCGGCCACCTTCGCCGTGTAGCCCGAAAGGAAGTAGTGGCGGATCTGATCGTCGTCGAGCTTCGCCACGGGGGGAAGCACGCCGTAAGCGTCGGCCGAGAGAAACATGATGTTGTGGGGGTGGCTGCCGGTGCCGCCCAGGATGGCGTTGGGGATCAGGTCGATCGGATAGGCCGATCTGGTGTTCTCGGTCTTCTCTTCGGAGTCGTAGTCGGGTGTCCGTGTCCGCGGGTCGAATGCGACATTCTCGAGGATGGTGCCGAAGCTCTCCGTGGCGGCGTAGATCTCGGGCTCCGACTCTTTGTGGATGCGGATCGTCTTCGCATAGCAGCCACCTTCGAAGTTGAAGACGCCGCGATCGCTCCAGCCATGCTCGTCGTCCCCGATGAGCCGGCGGGACGGGTCGGCTGACAGCGTGGTCTTCCCCGTACCGCTCAGGCCGAAGAACAGCGCGACGTCCGAGCCGTCGATATTGGTGTTGGCGGAGCAGTGCATCGGGAACACGTTCTGCGCCGGCAGCAGGTAGTTGAGGGCGGTGAAGATCGACTTTTTGATCTCGCCCGCGTAGCCCGTGCCTCCGATGATCACGATCCGCCGGCCGAGGTTGACCAGGATGAACGTCTCGCTTCGCGTGCCGTCGACCGCGGGATCGGAGTGCACCGACGGAAGGGACATGACGGTGAAGTCCGGCTCGAATCCGAGCAGCTCGCCAGCCGCCGGCCGGATGAACAGGTTGCGCGCGAAGAGACTGTGCCACGCCAGCTCTGAGATCACGCGAACCCGCAGCCGGTAGCGCGGATCGGCGCATGCAAACACGTCCTGCGTATAAACCTCGTGCGTGTCGACGAACTCCTCCATCCGCTTGAGCAGCCGGTCGAACTTATCGGAGGCGATGGGCTGGTTCCCGGGGTACCACCAGATGGCGTCCTGGCTCGTCGGCTCCTTGACGAAGTACTTGTCCTTGGGCGAGCGTCCGGTGTGCTTGCCGGTCTCTGCGGTGAGAGCTCCCGTCGACACGATGTTCGCCTCGCCGCGCAAGACCGCGTGCTCGTACAGGGCAGCGGGACCGAGGTTGCGGCGTTCGAGCGCGAGCTTGCTGGTTATCGCCACGTTTTCAGGATAAGGAACCGCCCGGTTCGGCCGCTTACGCGATGCGCGCGCGGCGAGTGCTGGCGCGCCGGCGCTGCTTGCCGCTCACATAGTCGACCAGGATGTACTCACCGAGGCGCTCCGGCGAAACGAAGAACGCCCGGCCCTTGTTGATCCGCGTCATCTGGTTGATGAACTCGGTGAGGTACGGGCCGCGCTCGAGCATGAACGTGTTGATGACGATCCTGTCGCGGGTGCAGCGCTTGACCTCCTTGAGGGTTTGCTGGATCGTCTCAAAGGTCGGAGGATAGGAGAACTGGGCTCGCCCGTCATCCTTGATGTGGGCGGTCGGCTCGCCGTCCGTGATCATGATCACCTGGCGGTTGCCGCGGTGCTTCGCCAGCAGCGAGCGCGCCAGCTGGAAGCCGTGCTGCATGTTCGTGCCGTACACGTAGTCGTTGAGGGCGAGCTGCGGAAGCGTGTGCGGCTTCAGCTCGACCGCGTAGTTCGAGAAGCCGACCACGTACAGAGAGTCGCGCGGGTACTGGCTGCGGATCAGCGAATCGAGCGCGATCGCAACCTTCTTGGCGGCGAGAAAACAACCGCGCAGGAACATGGAGCGGCTCATGTCGATCATGAGCACGGTCGACGCCTGGGTGACGTGCTCGGTGCGATGGACCACGAAGTCCTTCGGCTCCATCTTCACGGGGATCTTCGGACCCTCCCTCACCAGGGAGTTGAACATCGTCTCTTTCATGTCGAGCAGAAACGGGTCGCCGTACTCGTAATCCTTCAGCTCGTCGGACGCGTCGTTGCCGATTCCGCCGCGCCACAGGCGGTGCTGGCCCATACGTGACTTCTTCAGCTGGTCGAAGATGTCGCGCAGCGCCGACTGGCCGATGCGCCGCATGCCGCGCGGGGTGAGCTCCATGCGACGTCCCTTCCGCTCGACGTAGCCGGCCTTCTCGAGCACCTCGGTCACCTTGCGCAGCTGGTCAAGGGCTTGCCTCGCCTCCGGACCGAGGAGCTCCTGGGCGAGAGTTCTGTCGACGTCGTCCGGGCGGAAGCTGCCGCGCTCGAGCTGCGATTCCAGGCGATCCATCTGCTGCAATCGCTCCATCAGCCCCATCGCCTCGCCCATGCTGAGCGGGTCTTCGCCGAAGAAGGGATAGCGCTCGCTCAGCTCGGACGGCGGCATCATCGCCTGCATGAAGCCGGAGAGGCGTGCGAGCTCGAGGCGAAGCGAATCGTCCTGGAGCAGGGCGTCCATCATCTGACGCAGCTCTTCGCGCGCCTCCGGGCTCATGCTCTGGAGCAGCGACTGCATCTGCGCCATCTGCCGCTGCAGGTGCTCCATCAGCTCGTCGAGGCTGTTGATGCCTGGGGGGAACATGTCGCCGAAGCGCTCCATGAATCCGTTGAAGTCAGGCGCACGCCCTTCCATTCGGTGCTCGAGCATCGTGTTCAGCTCGCGCACCATGTCGCGGGCGCGGGAGAGGTCCTGCCCTTGCATCTGCTGGATCGATCCCTTCATGCCCTGGAACATCTGGTCGACCATCTGCTTCTGCAGCTTGTCCATCAGCTCGTCGAACTTCTGGCGCGCTTCCTCATCGACGAACTCGTAGTTGCGCAGGCCTTTGACTCGCCCGCCCAGGTCGTCGGGCAGCCGGTCCAGCTGATCGTTGCGCTGCCGGCCGATGCGATCCATCAGCTTGCGCGCCTCGGGTGTGGCAGCCTCACTTGTCCGCCGCTCGATCCCGGCACGTTCAGTGTCGATCACGTCCTGAACCTGCTCGCGCAGCTGCTCGACGGTGGAGTCGAGGTTGTAGCGGCCTAGTTCCTTCTCACGAGCCTCTCGGAGCTGCTTCAACAGCTGCTCGAGGCCCTGCATGTTCGGCGAGCCCCACCGCAGCAACCGCTGCAGCGCCGCGTTGAGGTCGCCGTAGTTCATCAGGTCGTCCGAGAGGGCGTCGAGGACGTCCCCGGCGTCCAGGTCGTCGAGCTTCTGCGAGCCGTCCCAGCGCGAGTACCTGAACTTCACCCGACCACGCTAGCAGGCCGCCAGCCGCCCAGCGCCCGTTCAATCGCGGCGGCCGCCCGGAGCGCGATGTCGTCGTTCCAGTTGCGGGCGACCACCTGCACCCCGATCGGCAGTCCCTCCGGAGCGGTGCCCGCCCGGACCACGACGCAGGGGTTGCCGGAGAGGCTGTACGGGGTCGTGTAGCTGAACTGGTGCGCCGGCACGACCTTGGCCCGATAGAGCGGCGCCACGTCAGGGGCGACCGGACACAGGATCAGGTCGAACCGGCCCATGAACTGAAGCATCGCGGTGCGGAACATGTCCCACCGCTTGTACATGCGGTCGTGGCTCATCCGGCGGTCGCCCCAGTAGCCGAGGGTGACCTGGTGGGCCTCCTGGAGGCCTGGCGGCCGCTCCTCCGTCACCGTGCAACCGGCGTCGGCGAGGGCGCGGGAGGCTGCCCGGACGGTCGCCGCGACAGCCCCGACAGGCTTGGCCATCCCGTCGTCGGCGTACCAGGCGACCTTCATGCCCTTGAGCTTTGGCGTGCGCTTGGCGACGGGCACCGGGGTGACGCCCGAGTCGAAGCCATCCGGGCCGGCCAGGACCGGCAGCGCGACGATCAGGTCGGCAACAAACCTCGCCATCGGGCCGACCTGGCTCCTGGGGTCGGTGAGCCCGCCGACAAGGCCGTAGCCACCGGTCGACGGCACCAGTCCGCTGGTCGGCTTGATGGCCGCCACGCCGCAGAAATGAGCGGGAATTCGGATGCTGCCGCCGGAGTCGCTGCCGACGCCGAGAGGGGAACCGCCGGCGGCGATGATCGCCGCCTCGCCACTGCTGCTCGCGCCAGGGGAGCGGGCGATGTCATATGGGTTGCGCGTCCCGCCGTGCAACGGATTCCAGCTGTCGCCGCCCGTCCCGCCTGGCGGGCAGTTCGTCTTGCCGATCAGGATGGCGCCCGCCCCGCGCATGCGGGCGATCACGGTCGCATCGTGGTCGGGGATGTTGCTCCTGAGCATGCGCAGGCCGGCGGTCGTGGGCAGGCCGGCGGTGTCGAAGATGTCCTTGGCGGTGAACGGGACTCCGTGCAGAGGTCCGAGCTGGCTCTTGCTCTTGTTGCGCCGGTCCGCGGCGCGTGCCTGCTTGAGCGCGCTCTCGGCGGTGGCGAACACCACCGCGTTGAGCCGCGGGTTCACCGTGTGGATGTGCTCGAGGTGCGCGCGCACCACCTCGAGGCTCGACACCTTCTTGGTCCGGATGGCGCGCGCCAGCCAGACGGCGGGCGCGCCGATGATGTCCCTCAACTAGATCTCCTCCATGGACGCGGAGAATCTAACGCTCAGACGGTGTCTCCGGGTTTGATGTCGAGAACCTTCACCGCGGAGCCAACGAGCTGCTGGAGTTCCTTCGGCGTGCCGGCGAGAGCTGGAAAGGTCCCGAAATGCATCGGCACGACCGTCGTCACGCCGAGCAGCTTGACGGCCTTCGCGGCTCGAGCGGGGCTCATGGTGTAAAAACCGCCGATCGGCAGGAAGGCAGCGTCGATCCTGTTGAGCTCGGCGATGATCGCCATGTCACCGAAGATGTCTGTATCGCCGGCGAAGTAGATCGTGTAGCCGTTCTCGAACTCGATCACCAGGCCGCACGCCTGCCCGCCGTAAAGGATCTTGTCGCCGTCGGTGATGCCGCACGAGTGCTGCGCGTACACCAGCGTGACCTTGATGCCGTCGACGTCGACGGTTCCGCCCAGGTTGCCGCCGATGATGCTTTCTCCGTCGATGCCCTTGGAGCCGAGCCAGGCGCCGATCTCATAGATGGCGACGATCTTCGGTTTGGTTGCGCGCGCGATCTCGAGCGCGTCGTAGACGTGGTCGAAATGCCCGTGCGTGATGAGCATCAGGTCGCAGCGGTCGACGGTCTTGAGGCTGTCGGGGGCGACGGGGTTGTGCATCACCCACGGGTCGATGAGGACCTCTTTCTGGCCGGCGCTGCGCACCTTCCACGTCCCATGTCCCACCCATGTAAAGCTGACATCAGGATTCAGCGCCATTCGTGTCCTCCATCGAACTCGAGACCAGGAAAAGCCGATTCTCCCACAGGGCCAAAACGAACACGGCAATCGCGGCCACCGTCCACAGGTTGGGGAACAGCAGCTCGCACGGCTGCCGGATGAATCCGAGCAGGGCGAGGACCAGGACGCCCAGCGAACCAAAACGGCGAGTCTCGATGCAGCGCACCGCGAGCAGAAGCGCGATTGGCAGCAGGGGCAGCCACTGATAGGGCCAGACCTCATTGGGGATCAAAGCGCCGAGTCCGAAGGCGAGTGACATGCCATATGCGGGATTCCACCCGCTCCGCCAGGCCGCCCACGCCGCCCCGCCCGCAAACAGCAGGGCGCTGGCATAGGAGAGCGCCAGCGCGAGGGCCGGCAGGTGGACTGGAGAGGTCACGGCGACGTACCCGGCTCCCGAAGGCACGTCGTACGCCTCGCCGCCGATCGTACGCATGAAAAGCGTGCGGACGGAGTCGTAGGCGCAATCAGGGTTGTGGGAGGCGAGGGATGGAATGAGAACGTGCTGGTAGTAGAAGAGGGCACCCCCCAGGCCCAGGGGCAGGAATGAGAGGGCGGTCCCAAGGACCACGACCAGGCCGAGCACTGCGGCGTACCGCACCCGGTTCTGGGGCCTCGGGCCGATCACCATCGCGGCCGGGAAATACTTGAGCGCCGCCGCAAAGCCGGCCGCCAACCCCGCCAGGGCAGGCCGCCTCCTCTCGAGCCAGATCGACGCCATGGCGGCGGCCACGAGGACGCCTCCACGCTGGCCCGCGCTCACGTCGGCGAAGGTGGGGGTGAAGAAGCCCGCGACAAGCCAGAAAGCCGGTTGGGCGAGGGGATGGCGGGTCGCCAGCACGCGGTAAAGGAGCCACAGACCGAGCACGAGCGCCAGCGCGTCGATCGCCGTCCACACCTCCACGCCGACCTGCTCGGGAAGGAGCGCGACCGGCACGGCGAGCACGGCAACGGGCGGCGGGCTGACGAACGCCTCGAGACTTCCGGGCGGCGCGATGATGTGCAGCCTCGCCAGGTATGCGGCCGCCGCGTCGTACATGTGCGCCGGGTTGGTGAGATAGGCGTGCGCGCCCTCCCACATGCCTTCGGCGTCAGGACGACGCGGGACGATGGCGGAAAAGATCGCGACCCTCGCCCAGAAGGCGGCCGCGACGACCCAGTAGAGGACCGGCCGCGACAGGACATCGACCGCGGCCAGCTTCAAGCGGCTGAGCAACTTATTCGTCTGGAGGTCGGACGCGGCCGGGAGAGCCGTTGCGCGAAAGCCAGCTGGTGCCTTTCAGGAATTCGATGAAGGCGACCACCGAGGTCGGAAGCTTGCGCCGTCTCAGGTGGACGATGTGCCAGTCGCGCTGGATGGGAAAGCCGCGAACGTTGAGCTCCACCAGCCGCCCGCCCGAAAGCTCGAGTCCGCACGCGTACCGTGAGAGCACGGCCAATCCGAGGCCGGACTCCACCGCGTGCTTGATGGCGCCGTTGGAGCCAAGCTCCATGGCGACGGTCAATTTTGCACCGGCTTTGCGTGCCGCCTTCTCGAGTGACCACCGGCTGCCCGACGCCGGCTCGCGCATCACGAACGGCTGGCCGGAGAGTTCTTTCAACGTGAGGCTTCGCCTGCCAGCGAGGGCGTGGCCGGCGGGCGCGACGACCACAAGCTCGTCGGTGATGAACGGCAGCACGGCGAGCTCGGGATCCTTGAGCGCCGGGCCGACGACGGCCAGGTCCAGCTCGTTGCGCAGGACCTGCTCCTGAACGTTGGCCCGAGTCCCGATCTCGAGCGAGATGACCAGGTCGGGGTGCAGCTTCTTGAAT
>DASXBJ010000071.1:0-27024 GCA_036491755.1 Candidatus Dormiibacterota bacterium | reverse complement strand
GTTCGGGCGCGACCGCAGTCCGAGCCTTTCGGACGGAGTTGGCGGGCACCACTCTCTCCTAGGGCCGATGTGTTAAGTGGCCGGGAATCTAACACACCTGATCCCAGATTCCGCCGCGGTTTCGCCAACTGGCGGGCGCCCCAGCAGGAGCTTCAGCTCTTTGGAAGTACCTCTGACACTGCCTTCGCCTCCGGATCAGGTCCTTTGAGATCGTCGCGGTGGTGCTTGGCAGGCTTAAGCCGCGCCGTCTTCCTTTCCTGCCGGCCGAGAGGCTCGCCCGCCGCTTCCCCGTTCGAGGCGTGAACCAACGCGCTTTCTCGCCCAAAGGCGCGCCTATGACGCGGCTAACTCGGCTTGTTTAGGGGCAACGTTTACGCGGCTAACTTCCTCCGACTACGGCAGGGTTAGACGCGCACAGTGAGTTCACACGAGTGAGTTTGGCTGGGGAGGAAGGATTCGAACCTTCAACCTTCTGATCCAGAGTCAGCTGCGCTACCGTTGCGCCACTCCCCAACTGCGAGTCCCAGAACGGCCCCGGGCCGCTCATTTTAATGAGGGCCCGGCAGGCTACCCATTCGAGCCAGGCTGGATCCTGTAAGCCGGCTACTCCCGGGTGATGACCACTTCAGGCTTGGCGGGGGAACCCTCAGAGCGCACGGTCATCCGGATCGAGAGCGACTCCGGCTGGCCCATCAGGCGGCCGTACGCCTTCTCCATCAACACCTTCGCCTGGTGCAGGTTGACCGCCCAGCCAACTCCGAAGACCCGGTCGCTGAACAGGTGGTCGGACTGCGGGTTCCAGTAAGCCTCTCGGAACCGCCTCAGGCTGGGCGGTCGGAAATCGTAGGGCACCACGCCGAGCACCCTGCCCTCCCACGTCCTCTCCTCCGAGGGCTTGGCCAGCTCCGTGGCCACGGCGCCGACGATCAGCCCCAACGTGACCAATCGGACCAGCCGACGCACCCGCCGTAGACTCCGCATACTGCAGATGAAGCGTAGTACCAAAGTAACCTCCAACGTTCTCAACCCGTTGGTGCACCGGGGGTAGATGGCCAAAAGGCTGCAGACGACGTCGAACTGGCTTCGGTGGCTGACGCCTGGTCTCCAGATCAAGCGCTGGCTTCTGCTGCTCATGGTCTCCGAGCTCATCCTCGTCCTCGGCGTGGCCTACGCCCTCAAGGAGATCTACCAGACCCTCACGCTGCCGCATGGGTTCTACTACGTGACCCTGCAGTTCCTGCCTTACTGGGCCCGCGCCGGCGTCTTCGGAATCCTCGGCGTGGGACTCCTGCTCCTCAGCTATCTGAAGCTGACGCAATCGGTGCTGGGCCCCTTCATCCCCGGGAACAGCACGAGCAGCATCGTCGAGGTCATCCATGCCTTTCGCGTCCGCGGCCGTGGGCCGCGCATCGTGGCGATCGGCGGCGGCACCGGCCTCAGCTCATTGCTGCGCGGATTGAAGATCTACACGTCCAATCTTTCGGCCATCGTCACCGTCGCGGATGACGGCGGGTCGTCCGGTCGCTTGAGAGACGAGTACCGGATCCTGCCGCCCGGAGACTTCCGCCAGTGCCTCATCGCGCTGGCCGACGCCGAGCCCCTGATGAAGCAGCTCTTCGATCACCGTTTCAAAGAAGGTTCTCTCGACGGCCACTCGTTCGGAAACCTCTTCATCATGGCTATGGCCGACGTCACCGGCAACTTCGAGCATGCCCTGCGCGAGTCCGGCAAGATCCTCGCCGTCAAGGGCCAGATCATTCCGTCAACCCTGCAGGACGTCACGCTGGTGGCCTCGATCAATGGGCGCACCGTCGAGGGCGAATCGAAGATTCCGATGCAAAACGCACCAATCAGCCACGTGCTGCTCAAGCCGGATGGGGCGCAGGTCAACCCCGAAGCGGCCCAGGCCATCCTCAGCGCCGAGCTTGTCGTGGTCGGACCGGGCTCGCTTTATACGTCGATCCTGCCGAACCTGCTCGTCGAGGGAATGGTCGAGGCGATCAAGGCGTCGCCCGCGCTGAAGGTCTACATCTGCAACGTGGCCGCGCAGCGAGGTGAGACCGACGGCTATGCGGTCAACGACTACCTCCGGGTCATCCGCGAGCACGTGGGCGCCAACCTCTTCGACTTCGTGCTCGTGAACTCGAACAACTCGCACATCCCGACGGGCGGCCAGTCACCCGTCATCTTCAGGCCGTCCGACAGCTCTCGTCATCCCGAGGTGCGCTTCATCGCGGCGGACGTCGTCAACTCCCGCATCCCCTCACATCACGATCCCGACAAGCTTTCGCGGACGATCATGCGGAGGGTGTGGCAGGCATAGGCGCCTTGGGGCTGCGCCGTTCACGCCAATCCGCGACGGCCTCGACGATGATCGTGGCCGACGCCACATAGACAAGACCCGCCAACGCATCGACGACGTAATGCTCGCCGAGATACACAATGGAGATCAGCACGCAAACCGACCACAGGATCAGCCCCACCGACAGCCAGCGATATCTGTTCCACGCGTACACGGCAGCGAGCGTTGGAAAGGCCGCGTGCAGCGACGGAAACGCCGCGAACTGATTCGGATTGAAGCTCTGATAGATCGCCGATACGTAGTACTGGTTCTTCCATAGCGCGGCGACCGTCTGGTTGTTGATCTTCACGACATCATGCGGAAACTGATACCAGGGCGGCGCGCTGGGAAAGAACAGGTAGGTGGCGAAGGCGGCGAAGCACATGAGCAGAAGCGCCGCGATGAATCGCCAGTAGTGCTCTCGCCGGTTGTACCAGAAGATGAAGCCGACGACGATGGGAAGCGGGAAGTGCATGAAGTAAAAGAACATCGCGACGACGTCCTGCCAGCTCACGACACCGGGTCGGTAGAACGCGTGCTGCAGGATGAGCGTCGGTATCTGGCCGCCGAACACGGCCCGCTCCAGGCCTGACAGATCGTGTGGTGCAAAGCCCGTCTTGGAGGCGAACCCGCGCATTGCCTCATACGCCAGGAACAGGAGCAGAAACGGCGCCCAGTCGGTGATGAAGGTGCGGCCGCGACCCATGGAGACGGCTATCACCCCGAGCGCGAGCACGACCCACTCGGGCTCGATCGAGACGCCGCGCCACAACATCACCCCGAAGATCAGGGCCAGGTAGACGACGCTGCCAACCAGGATCGCACGCGGCCTGCGCACCCTGGCCGGCCCGCTAGCGGGTTCGGACAACCGCCACCGCTGCAATCTCGACGGTGGATGAGAACGGCAGCGCGTTGGTGCCGAGCGCCATCCTGCTGTGCCGGCCTGCGTCGCCGAGCACGTCGATCAGGAACTCAGAAGCTCCGTTGATCACCTTGGGTTGGTCGCCGAAGCCGTCGGCCGACAGCACGAAGCCTGTGAGCTGCACAAGCTGCTCCAGGTTGTCGAGACCGGCCGCCGCTTCGATCTGGGCCAGGATGTTCACGGCACAAACCCGCGCACGACGTGAGGCCTCTTCCACATTGACCTCGTCTGGACACCGGCCCGACAGCAGGTTCTGGCCGTCGCGTGAAACCTGACCCGCGATGAAGAGGAGCGCACGCTCATCTGAGATGGGCACGAGCCTGGTCGGTACGTAGGATGCCGCCGGCGCGGGCGCGGGGGGAAGCGCGATGCCAAGCTCGGTCAACCGCGCATGGGCATTCGACATCGTGGCCGAGTCTAGTCGAACGGCTTCGCTACCTGCGCCGGCCGCGGATCTGCGCCACGAAAGCGGCGAGGATCAGCAGCACGGCGCCGATGCCGAGCCCGATATACGGCGCCTGCGAGGTGCTCAGAAAGTCGAAGAAGTGCGCACCGGAGGTTCCGCTGGACACTCGGCCCCCGCTCGCCACTGGCGAGGGCGTCGTGGCGAAGCGCTGCGGAACGCCGCCGGTGTCGTGATAGGCCCAGAGGACTGCCACGTGGCTGGAAGGGTCGAATGTGGCGACGTACAGGAGTGGTGATTCGTCATTGGACACCGCAAGCGCCGTGATCGAAGAGACGGGCGGCGCCAGCGATAGGAACGTCTGCCCTGCATCCGTCGTGCGCCACAAGCCCCCGGAGCCGGACCCGCCACCGTCGCTGGCGGCATAGAAGCGGTCGTAATGGTCGGTCACGAACTTCACCTGCGTGTAGTCCGTCGAGGGCAGCAGCGCGCCGCCACTGAGTGGAGTGAACGACGCGCCGTTGTCGGTCGACTGGAACAGTCCGCCATTGGTTCCCACGTCGAGGGGGCGGATGCCTCCAGTCGGGGGCAGCGGGCCGGCCGCCAGCTCGACGGCGAACGTGCCGCTGATCGCGGGGCTGAAGGCCGTCCAGGTCGCTCCCGCATCCACGCTCTGGTAGAGGGCCAGCGCGGCGCCCGCGGCGGGCGAGTCGCTCCCGGCCACCAGCCTGACCGGGGCGTGAATCGCCTCGACCGCAAGCGAGTTCACGCTGCGGTTGGCCAGGCCAGAGGCCGACCAGCTGACGCCATCATTGCTGAGATACACCCCCTGGTCGGTGGCCGCCGCGACGAGGGTGAGGGCGAAGGCAAACGCCCGAACCGCGCGCCCTTCGAGGCCTGCCGCCGCCGACCATGTCACGCCGCCGTCCTTGCTCACGAGGGCGCCGGCTCCCCTCGTCCCGGCGAGCGCCAGGCCGGCGGTGAAAGGGCTGAAGGCGATCGTGGTCAGGACTGCCTTTCCGCTGTGCACCGTCGTCCACGACGCGCCCCCGTCTGGGCTGCGCAGAAGCGAACCCTGGGCGTTGCCCGCGATCACAGCCTGGTTGTTCGACGGGTCGACCGCAAGCGCGAACACGGCCGTGCGGCCCTGGTTCGGCAGCGGCCTCAAGGCGACCCATGTCGAGTCGGGGATAACATCCGCGTCAACGGCCGTTGCGGTCAGCGCAACCACCCAGAGGGCCGCGAGCGTCGCGAGAAGACGTTGGCCAGAAAGCGACACGAGCCTGCCGATTATCACCCAAGGCGGAAGAAGGGCGGCGGAGTGGTTCGATCGTGGCTCGGGCCTGTTTGCCTACAATCCGTCCGTGCCGCCCGCCAAAGGTCCCCGCGACCTCAAAGTAAGCCGCGTCCGCAGCCCTCGGGGATCAACGCTCTCCCGAGCGGGATCGTGGCTCGATCGAGCTGCGTTCAAGCCGGCGACCCTGCCCGACGACCTGGTGACCGGTATTGCGCTGGCTCCCCCCGTCGTGGCGGGCCTTGTCATCTTCAAATTCCCGGCCTTCGAGATCTTGATGGTCGCCCTCGCGATCGGGGCAGGCGCCCAGCTCGTGGTCCGCTTTGTCTGGCGCCGTCATGTCCCAGGGGTGCATGCGAGCCCGCTCATCGCCTCGGTTTTCGGCGTCGCGTTGATCGGAGCAGGCTCGACCCTGGCAACCGTGGCCGAGATCGCATTGCTGGCCGCGATCCTCGAGACCCTGCGAGGTCGTTACCTCCCCGGGGTCCGCGCCCAGCTCGGCCTGCTCGCGTATGCCGCGGTGGCCCTGATCACCCGCGGCGCGCCCTTCGCCTACATCAGCCCAGCCAGCGGGAAGCCCTTTGGAGACCCGATCGCCACCTGGTATCGGTTCTTCAGCCCCGAGTCGGCACCCATTGACCCGATCCGGCTTTACGTGGGCAACGTCCCTGGCCCGGTCTTCGCAACGTCCCTGCTCGCGGTCGCCGTCGGCGTCGCATGGCTTGCCTACGCCAGGCGCGTAAGCCTGGTCGTGCTCGCGACGTTCCTGCTGGGCGCCCTGCTCGCGATCTACTCGTTCCACTGGGATTACATGTTCCAGCTGGACAGCGGACCCACCTGGTTCGTAGCGGGCCTCCTGCTGGCGGATCGCCGGCTGCTGCCCGCCTCGTGGGCGATCCGGCCATTGCTGGGATTCGCCGCAGGCCTGTTCGCCATCGGCCTGAGGCGCCGGGGCTATGGCATCGAGGCGGCGTTGTTCACCGTGGCCGCGACCCAGGCGGTAATGGCCGTTCTCGTCGTTGTCATCTGGCTTTTCTCGTCGACGCTGGATCGGTGGAAGCGGAACCGCCGCCTCGCCCAGCGCGAGGCCAACCTGAGGGTGGTCAAGACCGTATCGCGGGCGAGCTGACCTCGCATCTTCATCTGCTCAGTCGAAGAGCGCGCGACCGCGGGTTACGAACTGGTCGCGTCGCGGCCCGGTTCCGACCATCTCCACCGCGACCCCCATCAGCTCGCCGATGCGATCGATGTAGTCACGGCACGCCGGCGGCAGGTCATCCCAGCAGGTCACAGCGCCGATGTCCGTCTCCCAGCCCGGCATCTCCTCGTAGATCGGATCGCAGTGCTTGTAATGCGAGATGTTGGCGAGTGGATGGTCGTAGTGGGCGCCGCGGAACTTGTAGCCGGTACAGATCTTCAGCCGCGGCTGGTCGTCGAGAATGTCCAGACGCATCAAGGCGGCGCAACCGATGCCGTTCAGACGAGCGGCATAGCGAGCCACGGCGGAATCGAACCAACCGATGCGCCGTGCCCTGCCGGTGACCGTGCCGAACTCGTGGCCTCGCTCACGGATCCGGTCCCCCACCTCGTCGAGCAGCTCGGAGGGAAACGGCCCGTAGCCGACGCGCGACGTATAAGCCTTGAACACGCCGACCGTCAGGTCCACCCTGGTCGGAGGGATGCCGCTGCCGGTGAGCGCGCCGCCCGCCGTCGGGTTGGATGAGGTGACGTACGGGTAGGTGCCGAAGTCCAGGTCGAGCATGGTCGCCTGGGCGCCCTCGAGCAGGATGTTGGAGTTGCTGTCCAGCGCGTCCTGGAGGAGCGGAAACGTGTCCCTGATATACGGATCTAGCTGCCTGGCGTAGCCCATGTACTCCGCCAGCATGCTGGACCAGTCGTATGCATCCTTGCCGTACAGCTTGGTGAGGACCGGGTTCTTCACCTGGTCGACGACGAAGGCCAGCTTCTTGCGCATGAAGGCTTCCTTCTGCAGGTCGCCGATGCGAAAGCCGATGCGGCGGATCTTGTCCGCGTAAGCGGGCCCGATGCCGCGCCACGTGGTGCCCAGGCGGTCGTCGCCGCGCGCCTCCTCCTCCAGCTGGTCGAACAGCGGGTGATAGCGCATGACCATGTGCGCACGTTCGCTGACGATGAGGTTTTTCGGCTCGATGCCCCGCTCCCGAAGCTGCGAGATCTCGCGCAGAAGGACGATCGGATCGACCACGACTCCGTTGCCGATGATGCAGGTGCATTCGGGGTAGAGGATGCCCGACGGGATGAGCTGGAACTTGAACTCGCCGTGCTCGGTGATGACCGTGTGGCCGGCGTTGTTGCCGCCCTGGGAGCGAATCACCACGTCTGCCTTCTTGGCGAGGTAGTCGATGACCTTGCCTTTGCCCTCGTCGCCCCACTGGCCGCCGACCAGGATGATGACCACCGGCTCTACTCGGTTCCCGGTTCCGGCCGCCTGACCTCGAGGTTGTAGAAGCGCGTGTGGTCGCGGCGGAACTTGAGCTCGATGGTGCCGGTCGGCCCGTTCCGGTGCTTGGCCACGATGACCTCCGCGATGCCTGGCCGCTCCTCGGACTTGTAGTACTCGGGCCTGAACAGAAACATTACAAGGTCGCTATCCTGTTCTATGCTACCGCTTTCGCGCAAATCGCTCAGGATCGGGCGCTTGTCCGGCCGCTGCTCCGGGGCGCGGCTGAGCTGCGAGATCGCGATCACCGGTATGCGCAGCTCCCTGGCCAGTCCTTTGAGGGCCCGGGAGATGGCTGAAACCTCCTGCACCCGGTTGTCGTCCCCTCTGGCGCGACCATGCATGAGCTGGAGATAGTCGAGCAGGATCATGTCGATGTTGTGGCGCATCTTGGCCTGGCGCGCTTTGAGCTGAAGCGTCAGCTCATCCATCACCGGCGTGTCGTCGATGAAGATCGCGGCCTCGCCGAGCGGCCCGAGCGCGTTCGAGACGCGGTCGAACTCCGCCTCGGTGAGCAGACCGCGATGCATCCGCTGGGCGTCGATCTGCGCCTGCTCGGTGAGCAGGCGCTCGGTGAGCTGCTCTTTCGACATCTCGAGGCTGAATATGGCGACTGACTTCTTCGCCTCGAGGGCCGCGTGCAGGGCGACGTTCAGAACCCAGGACGTCTTGCCCATGGCCGGCCGGCCCGCCACGATGACGAGGTCGGAGTCCTTGAACCCACCAGTCATGCGGTCGAGGTCGTGGAATCCTGAGGGGATGCCGACGATGCCCTGACCGCTTTCCATCTGCAGCGAGATGCGCTCCATGGCAGGGCCAAGCAGGTCGTACAGGCGGGCCAGCTCGCGCTGGTCGCGATCGTCCGCCACGCCGAACACGAGCGATTGCGCCTTGTTGATCGCCTCCTCGGCGTCGACCGAGTCGTCGTACCCGTAACCGGCGATGCTGCCGCCGGCGGAGATCAGCCTGCGCTTGTAGGCCTTCTCCTTGACGATGCGGCCGTAGTACTCGATGTTCGCCGCTGTTGGCACCGCACCCTGCATCGAGGCAAGGTGAGTGCGGCCTCCGACCCGATCGAGCAGGCCCATCGTCTGGAGCTGCGCGGCCAGGGTGACGTTGTCGATCGGCTCACCGGCCGCGAAAAGGTCCAGAGCAGCGCGGTAGATCTGGCCGTTGTTCTCGCGATAGAAGTCCTCGGGGTGCAAGAACTGAAGCACCTTGGCCACCGACAACGGATCGACCAGGATCGAACCGATGACCGACATCTCGGCATCGAGGTCACTGGGTGGGACGCGCCCAGGGGAAAGAGGAAGCGTGGTCGCCATCTAGCTGCCGCGACCTAGCGGTCCTGCGTGACGATCACATTCACGTGGGCGTCCACGTCTCGATGCAGCCTGAGCGCGACCTGGTGCTCGCCGAGGGTCTTGATCGGCTCCTTGAGGTCGATCTTGTGCCGGTCGATCTCGACCCGATGCTGGGCCTTGAGTGCGGCGGCGATGTCCTGGTTTGTGATCGAGCCGAAGGCCTTGTCCTCGGCTCCCACCTTCAGGCGAACGACAACCGTCTTGTTGTGGATCTCATCGGCCAGGCCCTGGGCGTCGTTGCGCTCCTTGGCCTCGCGCTTGGTGGCCGCATCCTTCAATCGCTTGGCCTCGGCCTCGACACCCTTGCCGGCGGCGACGGCCAGCTTGCGGCGCAGCAGGAAGTTGCGGCCGTAACCGTCCGCGACCTCTTTCACGTCCCCCGCCCGGCCGAGGTTCTCGACATCCTGGGTCAACATCACGCGCAATTCACTAGACCTCCGAAACGGATTGATATTCGTCGCGGCGGCCGAACCGCGATCTGACTCGATGGAACAGGCGACCGCTCCCGTGGCGCGCCGCCGAGAGGGTGTCGTGGACGTCGCGATCCCACAGGCTCTGCTTCGCGCTCAACGCCTCCTCGTGCTCCCTGCGGACGTCCTCGGGGCAAGCGGTGATGAACGTCTCCACCGCGAGGATGGCCAGCGCCAGCATGTCGAGCTCGCCGACGACAGGGATCCATGCCGGCAGGTCGATGGGGCTCACGATCAGAGCCAGGGCGCCCAGCAGGACCGCCTTGGGGGCGGCCGGCACCCGCTCGTCGCGCAGCAGGCAATACGCAAGCTTGCCGTGTCGCGGCACGTCGACCAGGATCTCTTTGGCGCGCGAAATTACGTTTGGCAAGGGGCCGCCACAGCCTACAGCTTTTCGGTCCCCGCGGAAAGCCGATTAACAGTAGCCTTGCGCCGTGGCGACAGCCGGTGCCATGACGTTGCCTGTCGGATCGAGGTTCGGGAACCTGCGACATACGGCGCTCAGCGCGTTCTGGTTTGGGAACTTCTTCCTGTGGCAGCCGCTCACGACAGTCGTGATCCAGAACCAGATCGACGGCGTCGTGAAGACGAACCAGAACACCGCCATCGGCCTGGCCGTGAGCGTGGGCGGCCTCTTCGCGATGACGGTACCCCCGATCGTCGGCGCGATCTCGGATCGCCTCACCACGCCGTGGGGGCGCCGCCGGCCGATCATGATCGCCGCGACGCTCTTGACGCTGCCGGGCCTGGCCGTCCTCGCGACGGCCCACAGCTATACCCAGATCATCGTCGGCTACGGGATGGTGCAGTTCTTCTTCAACGCGGCGGGTGCGGCGTTCGCCGGGATCATCCCCGACGTCGTCCCGGCGCAGGACTTCGGTCGGGCCAGCGGCTTCCTCGCGACGATGGTCCAGCTCGGAAGCGGCGCAGGCCTGGCCGCCACGACATTGCTCGCCCACCAGCTCGTCTGGCTGTATGTCGCGTTCGCGGCCGTCATGGTCCTCAGCCTTATCCCGACCTCCTACGCCGCCCACGGGGAAGGTTCCAATCCCCTGCCGCCGAGGGAATCGCGACCGCTCGGTGCCGCCGTGCACGAGTTCTTCCGGCCCATGTTGGGAGGGGATTTCGCGTGGGTGATCTTCACCCGCTTTTTCGTCTCGGCCGGGATCACCGCGGTGGCCTACTACCTGAACAACTTCTTCCGCGACGTGGTCGGGGTGAGCGATCCCGCCACTTTCACCTCCATCTGGTTCCTGGTCGTGCTCGGCGCGGCGATCCCGTTCGGCCTGGCCGGCGGTTACATCTCCGACCGGAGCGGCAGGCGCAAGGTGTTCGTGTTTGCGAGTGGAGGGTTCCAGGCCTTCGTGGCGCTGATCTTCATCGCCTTCTATCCCACCGTACTGGGCGTCGTTTTCGCCCTGGGCGTGGCATACGGGATCGGGTACGGCCTCTACTACGCGGTCGACTGGGCCCTCGCCTGTGACACGCTGCCTGACCGCTCCAGCAGCGCGAAGGACATGGGCCTGTTCCACATCGCGCTCACCCTTCCGCAGTTCGTGGTGCCCTTCATCGCCGGCCCGACGATTGACCATTTCAACTCCGTCTCGCGCAACTCGGGGTACCGCGTGACGTTTTCGGGCGCGATCGTGCTGCTCGCGATCGGGACCATCTTTGTGAGCAGGATCAAAGCGGTTCGCTGACACGAAACGAGGCGGCGCCTTGCAGCGGACACCGCCTCGACCGGAATGCCACCGGGTGACACGCTTTTGGTTTCTGCGCCGCTTTACGGCCGTTGCCTGCTTGTGGAGGCCAACCTTGCGCGGACTGTCGGTGGACCCGGACGGAGAACGAACTTGAGATCACGGTGCGACGATCCGGGGCCGAAGTCAAGAGGTTGGTTTTCCCAACTTCCGCGGGCGGCCGGCGAGGCGCAGAATCAAGCTTCATGGGGGCGAGTGACGTGACACAGTTGAGCTACGTACACGGCGCGGGCAACGTTCCTCTCCTGGGCGAGCCGATCTTCCACAACCTGCGGCGGACAGCGGCGCGCTTTGGCGACCGCGACGCTCTCATCGTCCCGTTCCAGGCCTACAGGGCGACCTATCGCGAGCTGGTCCAACAGTGCGAGGAGGTGGCTCGCGGGCTCCTGGCCCGCGGGGTGAAAGAGGGCGACCGAGTGGGCATCTGGTCCCCCAATCGATACGAATGGGTCATCACCCAGTACGCGACGGCCGCGATGGGCGCGATCCTGGTCAACATCAACCCGGCGTATCGCACCTCTGAGCTCGAGTACGTGCTGAAGCAGTCGGGCATCAGCTTCCTGATCCTCGCCGCCGCGTTTCGGCAGGCCGATTACCGAGCAATGCTCGCCGAGGTCAAGGGCCGCTGCCCGGAGCTGCGCGAGGCCCTGGTGATCGACGACGGATGGGAGGCGCTGCGGCGGGATGGGAGCGGAGTCTCGGACGGCCAGCTCGACGCGGTCGAAAGCTCGCTGCAGTTCGATGACCCGATCAACATCCAGTACACCTCGGGCACCACCGGGTTTCCGAAGGGCGCGACCCTGACCCATCACAACATCCTCAACAACGGCTTTTTCATCGGCGAGACCCTGCGCTACACAGAGCTCGATCGGGTCTGCATCCCGGTGCCGTTCTATCACTGCTTCGGCATGGTGCTCGGCAACCTCGCTTGCACGACGCACGGCGCGGCGATGGTCATTCCGGCCGAGGCTTACGACCCCGTCGTGACGATGTCGACCGTCCAGCAGGAGCGCTGCACGTCGCTGTACGGCGTGCCGACGATGTTCATCGGCGAGCTCGAGCATCCCCGCTTCAAGGAGTTCGACTTCAGCACGCTGCGCACGGGCATCATGGCTGGTTCGCCCTGCCCGGTCGAGGTGATGAAGAAGGTCCAGACGCTGATGCACATGCCAGAGATGACCATCGCGTACGGCATGACCGAAACATCTCCCGTCTCAACGCAGTGCGCCACCGACGATCCCCTGGAGCGCCGCGTCTCGACCGTGGGCCGGGTGCATCCTCACGTTGAGATCAAGATCATCGACCCGACCACTGGTGAGGTGGTCCCACGCGGCACGGCTGGCGAGCTGTGCAGCCGGGGTTACATGGTGATGCGCGGCTACTGGAACAACGAGGAGGCGACGCGCCTCGCCATCGACGCCGCCCGCTGGATGCACACAGGCGACCTGGCGACCATGGACGGCGAGGGCTACGTGAACATCGTCGGCAGGATCAAGGACATGATCATCCGCGGCGGAGAGAACGTCTATCCGCGAGAGGTCGAGGAGTTTCTCTACGGTCACCCGCAGGTCGCGGACGTGCAGGTGATCGGGGTGCCCTCGGAGAAGTACGGCGAAGAGGTCATGGCCTGGGTCAAGCTTCGAGACGGCGCCTCGGTCTCGGGTGAGGAGCTTGCGGGCTGGTGCAAAGGGAAGATCGCCTCATTCAAGATCCCTCGGCACTGGAAGTTCGTCGAGGAGTTTCCGATGACCGTCACCGGCAAGGTGCAGAAGTTCAAGATGCGCGACGTCGCCGTCGAGGAGCTTGGGCTCGAGAAGGCGGCCGGGGTCCAGACCGCTTAAAGCAAAGACTCGTAGGGGATCGCGGCTGCGAAGGGCTCGTACAGCAGCAGGACCTTTTCGATCGGCAGCACGTCGCGCATGAAGATGCCGCCGGCCGCGACACCGGCAAAACCCACGATGCCCAGGCCGTCGTGCGGCGCCGCGTGCTCCGCGCTGTCCTGCATGACGCGAAACGCCTGCGTCCGGCCGCTCTGGTTGGCGGTGCCGATCACGAGCTTCCAGGCGGCCGAATAGTTCGCGGCCGGATCCAGCCCTCCGGGCGTGGCGATCGCCTCCGCCACGGAGCCGGCGGCGCCCGCCGCCGGCTTGGGCCGCTCGCTGAGAGCCCTCGCCACCGCGGCCACCTCCGCTTCGGTCTCGCCCGCCAGGGACGGCAAGGCCTTCAGGAAGGCCGCGATCTGGCGGTCGATCGGCGCCGGCGGTTCGTATCCAGGGCCAGGCAGCACCGTCGCGAATGGCCGGTAAACCTGCTGAAACACCGCTGGATCCAGCTGCTCGCGGACCAGGACGGCCATCGCCACGACCTGGGCGGACTCGAGCGCAGCGGCGGCGCCCGCCGGGTCGGTCAACGACTTGCTGATGGCGAGCTGCGTCTGCGCCACGCGAAAGCCACTCGTGAAGGCGTTGACCATCGACTGGTCGGCGCCGGACAGCAACCCATCGAGCACACCTTCCACTGCCGCGGTGGACGTCCTCTGGCGCGAGACGATCCGCGCCGTGGCGATCCACTCCCATTGCGGCCCGCCAAGCATCCTGGCGGCCGCCGTTAGGAACTGACCCGCCTCCGAGGCGCTCAGCGGATTGCGACCTGTTCGGGGAGGAGGCCTTTCGCCCGCAGCTTGTCGATCGGGTGGTAGGCGTCGACGTACCGGATCGTGCCCGACGCCGAGCGCAGGACCATCGACTGGGTGAAGGCGTAGACGTCCTCGTAGCGGACGCCCTTCAAGAGGTCGCCCGACGTGATCCCCGTGGCCGCGAAGAAGATGTCCTTGCCGGAGCACAGGTCGTCGAGGCACAGCACCTGGCCCGGCTTGTGGCCTTCATTCGCCGCCATGTCCCGCTCCTGGTCGTCGCGGAAGTGCAGCTTGGCCTGCATGTCGCCGCCCAGGGTCTTGATGGCGCAGGCGGCGAGCACGCCCTCAGTCGCCCCTCCCGAGCCCATCATGCAGTGGATCCCGAACCGCGTCTCCAGCGCCGCCTCGAGCGCGCCCGCGACGTCGCCTGCGCTGATCAGCTTGATGCGCGACCCGACCTCTCGAATCTGCGCGATGACATCGTCGTTGCGATCGCGATCGAGAACCACGACCGTCAGCTCCTGGACCGGGAGACCCTCCGCCTTGGCGATCCGCCGCAGGTTCCATTCGACCGGCATCTCCAGATCGATCACGCCCCGCGCCTTCCGTCCGACGACGAGCTTTTGCATGTAGTGGGTGTGGGTCGTGAACATCGAGCCGCGCTCGGCGAGCGCCACGACCGAGATCGCGCCCGGCAGGCCGGAGGCCGTCAAGCTCGTGCCCTCGATCGGGTCGACGGCGACGTCGACCTCCGGCTCGAGGCCGTTGCCGATCTCCTCGCCGAAATAAAGCATGGGCGCCTCGTCCTTTTCGCCTTCGCCGATCACGACGGTGCCTTTCATGTCGACCCCGGCGAGCGCGGAGCGGATAGCCTCCACCGCGCGACCGTCGGCGGCCAGCTTGTTGCCGCGGCCCTGCAGCGGGGCGGCGGCGAGGGCGCCTGCCTCGGTCACCCGAAGGAGCTCGAGGGCGAGGTTGCGAGTCATTCTCGGCTCGTCGATCATCTGCTTCGCGTCAGAGTAACGGAACGCTTATCCGGCGCCGTCGATCAGAGGCCTCGGCGGCGGATGGGCAGCTTGTCGGCCTCGATCCAGAGTTCTTGTTTGCGCGCCAGCTTGCGGTCACCGCTCGTGTCGAGATAAACGCAGGTGCGCTCCAGGACGGCGGTGATGCGAACGATGAGGCCGTCGAGCTCGGCGTCGAAACCGTCGATCAGGACCTCGTCCTCGTCAAGCACGACCTCGCTGAGCGGCCGGAGACCGCTCGGCCGCCGCTTGGTCGAAAGCTCTAGCGGCGCCCGGGAAACCGGTGGAGGCCCGGGCTTGATGGTGAGTCTGGAGGTGGCCGAGCCCGCGAAGCGAACGGGGCGCCGAACCGGCGCGGGACGAGGCGGTGAGGCGATCGATTCCGCGGTTGCGCGCGGGGACTCCCTCTTGGGCTTGGCCGGAGCTGGGCGGGCGGTGTTCGCCGGTTGGGCCCTGGGCCGGGGCGCAGGCTTGGGCCGCGGCGCAGCCTTGCCCGCACTCGCCTTGGGGCGAGCCTCCTGGGCTTTGCCTCGAGACTGCTTCCTGGAAGGTTGCTTAGAAGAACTCACCCCACAGCTTCCTGACCTTGCCCACCGGGTCGGGCGCGCTCTTCAAGGCCACGACCGAGGGCCGTGAGGCCAGGTCGGAGCTTGCCGGCGCAACCGACTCTGGCACGCCTTCGGGATGAACCCTGATCACCCCATGGTGGACGCCGCCCTCGTGCACGACCAGGGCGCCGACGCGCGCATCCCCTTCGAGACGGCCCGTGCTCATTATCTTGAGCCTGGTCTCCGCGACCACGTTGCCGCGCACGAACCCGGCCACCGTGACTCGGGCGCTGTGGATGTCTGCTTCCACGTGCGCGTCCGGCCCGATGAGCAGGTCGCCATCGCATTCGATGTGTCCGCTGAAGTTCCCAAGCACCTGCCCGCCGCCCTTGACCTGGAGCCTCCCCGAAAGAGAATCCTCGCGCGCCAGGACGGTCGCCTTCGGCTCGAGGGCCAAGGTTTCGGATCCGCCGTTTGTATGGATGAGCCCGCTCTCCACCGCCATATCCGTCATCGCACTCCTCCCAGTTGCGCCCCACCTCTCCCTGCCGGCGAAACCCCCGTCGGGTCCCGGCGAGGTCCCACTCCACTCGGCAGCATAGCGGCTGCCAGGCGGCCCCGGGTGACGGACTCTGAGGCCTAGAGGTCCGGGTGGGATTCCAGGTATCCGATCGCCGCCTCCCTGGTGGGCGGGATCTCGCCGTCGATCACGAGCTCCTCGAGCCTCCGCTTGATCCTGCCGACATCCGGGCCAGGTCCGATACCCCGAATCCTCATCACGTCCTCGCCGAGGACGAGAGCCAGCAGGCGGGACGGCTCCTCCGCGAGGACGGCATCGATCCGGTCCTGCAGCTCGTCCAGCTTCTCGGGTTCGGGGTAAGCCGATGCGGCGATGTCCGCGCGCGCGAGTGCCATCAGCCGCGCCAGCTGCGCGCCGGCGTCTCGGGCCAGCCGGCGCACCGCTCCGTCCGACCACTCCGACTTGTAATAGACGGGCCGGAGGTGCAGGCGCACGAGCAGGACCACAACCTCGATCTCGCGTTGGGAGAAGCGCAGCCGTTCGAGCGCCGCCTGCGCCATGGTGGCGCCGACCTCCTCATGGCCGGTGAACGCTCCGTCGGCGGTGGCCGTCGCCGGCTTGCCGACGTCGTGGAACACCGCTGCCAGACGGAGCGGGAGGTCCGCCGCCGTGCCGTGGACCGTGAGCAGCGTGTGGCCGAACACGTCGTGCGTGTGAAAACCACCCTGGGCGACGCCCTTGCAGGCCGTCAGCTCGGGCAGGATGGCGGGCAGCAGGCCCCCCTCATCCAGCAGCTCGAGCGCCAGCTTGGGGCGCGGCGACCCGAGCATGCGGCGCAGCTCATCGGCCGCGCGCTCGACCGAGATCACCGGCGGAGCGAGCCTGGTCCTCATCTCGCGCATGGCGGGGAGAAGGTCGGGGGCGAGCTCGAAGCCAAGCTCCGCGGCAAACCGGATCGCCCGCAGCATCCGCAGGGGATCGTCGGCGAAGGTCCGGAGGGGGTCGGTGGGGGTTCGCAGGACGCGCCCGTCCAGGTCGGCCCGCCCGCCTAGCGGGTCATGGATCCCGCCGTCGAGGTCCATGAGCAGCGTGTTGACGGTGAAGTCCCTGCGCCGCAGGTCCTCGTCGAGGGTTGCCGCTCGCACGTCGGGCTTGCGCGAGTCCGCCGCGTACGATTCCGCGCGCGCTGTGACGAACTCGACGAGGTGGCCGGGCAGCGTGACCTGGGCGGTGCCGTAGCGCTCGAAGGTGACCGGCGGGGCCGCCCCGGCCAGTCTGGCAAACCGAGCCGCCAGCGAAAGTGAGTCGCCGTCCTCCACCACGACGTCCGGATTCGGGTGCGGCAGGCCGAGCAGCTTGTCGCGAACGTAGCCGCCGACGACCCAGGCCTTGACTCCTTCCTCGAGCGCCGCCTGCTTGAGCAGGCGCAGAACTTCGCTGTCGTCTATCGGCCCGCTCGTTACTGGTTGATCCGCGCCCACTCGACGGCTCCCACCTGCCCGGCGCGGTCGCCGAGCCGGGTGCGCCTCACCCGGGGCCGGCGCGCCGGTTTGATGAAGGGTGACGAGCGAAGCGTCTCGACCATGGTCGGCTCGACCAGCGCCCAGGAACGCGACACACCACCCCCGATGACGAACATCTCCGGGTCGATCGCGTTGGTGAGGCTGATCAAGGCCATGCCCATGTAACGCGCGGCGCCCTCCACGACCATGCGCGCATGCCGGTTGCCACGCGCGGCTTCGGTGAACAGCTCGACCGCGGTGTGACCGGTCTCGCGCGCGAGGTTGGCGCCGCCGATGAATGCCTCCAGGCATCCATGCTGCCCGCATCGGTCCAGCGGCCCGTTGGGGTCGATGATCATGTGGCCGATCTCACCCGCGGTGCCGTGAGCGCCGCGGTGCAGCTTGCCGTCGATGATCAGGCCCCCGCCGACGCCGGTCGACCACGTGATGTAGACCATGTTGCGAGTTCCCCGGCCCGCCCCCCGGCTGAATTCGCCCAGGCATGCCATGTCGGCGTCGTTCGCGAGCTGCACTCTGGCGCCGGTTGCCCTCTGGAGCATCGCCACCAGCGGAACGTTGCGCCACGGCAGGTTGGGCGGGTTGACCAGGACGCCCCGCTTCAGGTCGATGGGCCCGGGAGCGGCGATGGTGATGCTTCTCACCTTCTCGCGCCCGCGGTGCTTGTCGATCTGGGCCGCCGCCCAGTCGACCATCGCCTGGGGAGTGCCCAGCAACGGCGTCTTGGTTTTTACGCTGGCGACCAGGTTCCCGTCGGAGCGCGCGAGCGCGACCCGGACCTGCGTACCCCCGAGGTCGATTCCAGCGAGCATCTCGGCTTAGCCTAACGGGCGAGCGAGTCGACTACCCGGCTGTCGAGGCAGGCGGCGCGATCAGGAGGCGATGAGCTGCTGGCCGCGCAGTGCGGCCAGGATCTCGATCGGGCCTCGCGCCCGATTGAACGTGTAGAAGTGGAGGCCGGGCACGCCGGTCTCGAGCAGTTCCGCGCACTGGGCGATGCAGTGCTGCACCCCGATCGCTCGCACCGAGTCGTCGTCGGGCGCGTCATCAATGGCCCGCTGGAGGCCTTCCGGCACCGTCGCGCCTGACATCTGGGTCATGACGGCGAGCGAGCGGCGGCTCGGCACAGGCATCAGGCCCGGCACGATGGGCACCTTGATTCCAGCGGCTCTCGCCCGAGCCACGAGGTCGCGGTAATGCCTGTTGTCAAAGAAGAGCTGCGTGATCAGGAAGTCCGCCCCCGCCTCGACCTTGAGCTTCATGTAGCGGAACTCGTGCTCGAGGTCAGGGCTCTCAGGATGCCTTTCGGCGCTGCATGCGGCGCCGATCCCGAAGCGGTAGCCGTTGCGGCGCACCAGCGCGACCAGGTCGCTGCCATGCCGGAGCGCCGGGTCGGCGGCCTCGAAGGGCTGTCCCGGAGTCTGCGTGTCGCCACGAAGCGCCAGCACGTTCGCCACCCCCTCGCGCTCCATCCAGTTGAGGATCTGCCGCGTGCGATCGACGTCGTTCGCGCATGTCAGGTGGGCCATCGCTTCGATGTGGTAGTGCCGCTTGATCCGCGTGACCAGCTCGAGAGTCTTTTCGCCGGTGCGGACTCGATACGTCACCGACACCCAGTCCGGGGCGTGGCCCGCGAGCGTGGCTACCGTCCTCTCGAGGACCTCGACCTCGGCTTCATCGCGAGGCGCCATGAACTCGAAGGAGATGCTCGGCCGGCTGCGCGCCAGCATCTCTGCGATTCGCATGTGGCTGGAACTTTACCGCAGGACTCTCGCGTCTCCGACGCGGCGCGTCAGGCGCTGCGCGTCGAGATGCTCGAGCAGGGCGAGGACCGGTTTGCGGCTCGCCCCCATCCTGTCGCGCAACTGCGCCACCGTCACGGAGCCCGTCGCCCCGACGATCTCCCTCACCAGCGCGATCGCTCCCTCGTAACCAGCCTTCGAGAAGGCGACATCGTCGCTCACTCGCACGATGTCGCCACGCTGGGCGAGCGCCCGCACCACCTCGGGACTCGCCCCACTCTGCTGCATCGTCTCCGGCAGCGGCGGCGGCGCCAGGGGATTGCTCGAGAGCAGCCGGACCAGCTCCGCGGCCGGACCGCCGGTGGTCTCGAGCTCGACCCGGTGCGACGGGGCGGCCAGCGAGCCGTTGCGCTCCACAACGACCCCATCCTCGACCAGGCCGCGGACGACGTGTTGAAAGGAGGATGGCGACACCCCGATCCTGCCGCGCAGCTCCTCCCGGGCCATGCCGGGCCGGAGCGGATGATCCGCGTGGTAGCTGCCCAGCTCCTTTGCCGTCCGCGCGGCAATGGCGGCCCAGGCCTCGTCGCCGAACAGCCAGTCGCCGGCCCGGCGGGCACGCAGCCTGTCGAGCTCCGCATCCTGGGCGAGGGTCGCCTTGAGGAGGGCTGTCCCCGTGACGCCGCGCGGGTACTTGCGGAGCTCCTCCTGGAGCACGTCGCCGGCGGCGCGGCGGACCAATGACTCGCGGACGGCCGAGTCGTGCCGAGCGTGCTTCCGCGGGGCGGTGTCGATGAAACGGCCCCCGGCCACCGTGCGAGACGGGCTCGGGATGCGCAGCACGAAGCGGTCCTGCGCGGCGGCCGCGGTGGGCCGCTCGAGATAGAGCTGGACCCAGCCCTCTGCTCCCGCGGGGATCTCGTCCCCGTCGATCATGATCACTCGGCATCCGACATCCGCCGTGCCCGTGTGCAGGACCAGGTCGGCGCCATGGCGCAGCGGATTGGGAGCCGATGCCAGCACGCGAACCCTGGCGTCGATCCGGCGGCTCGGCGCGATTGATCTCGGCCGGGCCAGGACGTCGCCACGAGACAGCTCGCTCTTGTCGACCCCGATGAGGTTGGCCGCGA
This sequence comes from Candidatus Dormiibacterota bacterium, assembly GCA_036491755.1. Lineage (GTDB taxonomy): Bacteria > Chloroflexota > Dormibacteria > Dormibacterales > Dormibacteraceae > DASXBJ01. The sequence continues at coordinate 6,871 of DASXBJ010000071.1, read as the reverse complement.
CGCGATAGCCTGGCTCCGCGGTCTCGACCTTCGAGCTGTGCCGCTGGAGGCCGCGCACGCGTACCAGTCTGCCGGAGGGCACGACCTCCAGCTCATCGCCCACGCTGAGCGCGCCGTCGACCAGCGTACCGGTCACGACAGTCCCGAAGCCGCTCATCGTGAACACGCGGTCGATCGGCAGGCGTGGGCGGCCGGCATCCGAGCGTGCAGCAGCCGAATCGAGCACGCGGTCGAGGGCGGCCAGGAGCTCGGGCATGCCTTGGCGCGTGACCGATGAGACCCCCAGGATCGGCGCTCGCTCGAGTGATGTCCCGTGCAGAGCCTCGGCCACCTCGTTCTTGACGAGGCCGAGCCATTCGTCATCGACGAGGTCGATCTTCGAGAGGACGACCAGGCCGGCCCGGACGTCGAGCAGGTCCACGATCTCCAGGTGCTCGCGGGTCTGCGGCATGACCCCTTCGTCGGCCGCTATGACGAGCAGCACGGCGTCGAGGCCGTGCGTGCCGGCCAGCATGTTGCGGATGAACCGCGCGTGGCCGGGCACGTCCACGATGCCGATCTCGCGACCGCTGGGCAGGACCATGTGCGCGAAACCGAGATCGATTGTCATTCCGCGGCGCTTCTCCTCGGCCAGCCGGTCCGGGTCGATGCCGGTCATTGCAGTGATCAGCGTCGATTTGCCGTGATCGATGTGGCCGGCCGTGCCGACGACAAACCCCATCGTCATCGCGAGCCGACTCTCCGGAATGCCGCCTCCACCGCGTCGATCAATGTCTCGTCCTCGCCCTTGAGGACCGTCCGGGGATCGAGGCAGCACGCGTCCTTCTCTATCCGTGCGATGACGGGCGGTTCGCCGTGGCGCAGCGCAGCGGCCAGCCGGGACGCCGGACCATCCAGGGCGATCAGGAACGTGGGGATGGGATGCCCGGGCATGGAGCCGCCGCCAACAGCCGACTCTCCTTCGATGAGCCGAGTACCCACCCCTCGCTCATCGAGCTTGACGCACCACATCGCGGCGCGGCGCCTGACGTCCTGCGCAGGCTGGCGCAGCATGCGCTCGACCGGAATTTCGTCCAGCTTCCCAGTGATGCGCTGCCGGAGCGTCACCTCGAGGGCGGCCAGAGTGAGCTTGTCGATACGCACCGCGCGCGCCAGGGGGTGCCGCGCCATCTTCTTCACGGACGCGATTCCCGCCTCTCCCCGCCCAAGGACGATGCCCGACTGCGGACCGCCGAGGAGCTTGTCGCCGGAGAAAGTCACGACGTCGCAGTGCTGCAGCGATTCCTCCACCGTGGGCTCGTCGCCCAGCGATGCGGCGGCGCCGCTGCCCAGGTCGTCGATGAGAAGCAAGCCGTGACGGCGCGCGACCTCCGACATCTCGGCGAGCGATGCGCTTGCGGTGAAACCGGTGACGAGGAAGTTGGAGGTGTGCACTCGCAGCAGCGCAGCGGTTCGGGACGTGAGCGCATCCTCATAGTCACCCGCACGCGTGCGATTCGTGGTGCCGACCTCGACCATCCGCGCGCCGGACAGGCGCATCACATCAGGCATGCGGAAGGAGCCCCCGATCTCGACGAGCTGGCCCCTGGACACGACGACCTCCTTGCCCTTGCACAGCGCGGTCAGCGCCAGCAGGATGGCCGCTGCGTTGTTGTTGACGACCAGGGCGGCATCGGAGCCGAACAGAGAGGTCAGCAGCTCGACGACCAGGGCAGCGCGCTCGCCGCGCCGTCCGGAGTCGAGGTCAAGCTCGAGATTGCTGTATCCAGCTGCCACGGCCAGGGCGTCGACGGCTGCCCGCGAAAGCGGCGCGCGCCCCAGGTTGGTGTGCAGGATCACGCCGCTCGCGTTGATCACACGCCGAAGCCTGGGCGCGACGAGGGCACGCAGGCGCTCGGCCACCATGCCCGCGCGCTCCGAGCCGGAGGCAGCCTCGCCTTCTCTCTCCGCGTCCACCTGCTCCCTGATCGCAGCCACCACACGAGCCCGCCCGTACTGCTCGACGAGTCCTACGTAGGCGGCCTCGTTGACCAGCGTCCCTACGGCGGGCAGGGAAGAAGGAACGCGAACCCCGGGATCCCGTAACCGGCGCATGTACCCAATGAGATTAGGCTCGCGGGGAAGTAGAAGGGGGTCATGACGAGAGCGAGGAGGCTCCGGCCGAAGAGGAGCTGGAACACGAAGATCACCACCACGATGCCGACCACGATCTCTCTGCGGCGCACGCTGACGTTGTAGAAAAAGCGGGCGTTGCCGCCCCGAAAGATGGCTTCGATGATGTTCCAGCCGTCGAGGCCGGGGATGGGCAGGAGCTGGAAAGCGAACATCGAGAGGTTCAGGAAGACGATCACAAACAGCGCGGCGCCCAGGATGCCGGGCGACAGGTCGTATGACAGGGGCAGCCCGATCCGCAGCAAGAGGCGAAGCAGCAGGCCCAGCCCGATGGCGACGACCAGGCTGGCCGCCGGGCCGCCGAGCTCGTAAACCACCTTCTGGCCGGTGCTGCTGATCCGGTTGGGCTGGATGGAAACCTTCCTACCCCACCCGACCAGGGCGATGAAGACTGCGATCACACCCAGCGGATCGAGAAAGCGGCGCGGATCGGGCTTGAAATACCCGAAGTAGCGCACCGAGCGGTCGCCCAGGAAATAGGCCGCCGCGGCATGGCCCATCTCGTGGACGGGAATGGCGATCAACAAAGCGGGCACCAGCAGCAGCGCCGACAGGATGAAGGCTGCGAAGTTGTTCAATCGATCGGAATTTTGCCGACGCGCCTGGCGGTCTTTCGCCGCTTGGCCGCCGGCCTGGCGCTCGCCCGGCTGCGGGACGGCTCGCCCGCCGTGCCGGTCACCCGGTGCTCGTAGATGAGCATCAGCGCCGTGATGAGCTCCTGCTGCGCTTTGAGCAGGTGGACCTGCGCCGAAGGCGGCACCATGTCCGAAACGAGGTGGCCGACGCGTGACGCCATCTCGTTCATCATCTCGATCATCCGCTCGCCGTCGCGGCTCATGACCCCATCTCCTTCTTTTCCGGCCTGCGTGCGAATCTCACCTTGAGCTCGCCATCCTGGATCGACGCACCGGCAGTATCGCGGCGCGCGAGCACTCGCGGCAGCGAAATCTCGCGCCGGTAGTTGCCGACAGTGACGTAAAGCTCGCCATTGTGGCGGTTGAGGTCGATCTCTGAGCGGTCAGCGAACGGGACCTTGAGCGTGAGCACGTAATCCGATCCGTCCTTGTCGATGCGCTGCGGATTGGTCGTCGCGAACAGCTCCGAGGGGTCGCGTTCCCCATAGATGGCCTCAGCCATCCGCGACAGCATCGTCGAGCCCACCACCTCGCGGTCGAACAGGGGAACGTTGAAGATGGGGATCCCCGCGAACGACTGCTCCACCTCCGCCTGGTAGCGCTTGTGGATGCGCTGCCACTTCTGAAAGAGCTCGTCCTGCAGGCCGCCAGGCAGGAGGCGGTTCACGATCACGCCGTCCGTGACATATCCGAACAGGCTCAGGTACGTGTACGCGCGCTTGGCCTCCTTGACGACCATCTTCTCGAGGTTGAGCACGATTCGGACGGTTGTGGTTTCCGGGTCGGTCAGGACCTTGCGCATTCCGCCGAGATCGAGCAAGAGATCTTTGAGAGAGGCGTAGATCTCGTCGGACGGGAGGGGCATTCCAATCATCGGCTGGAGGACCGGGCGGGCAACGCGCATGGCGCGACGCTGCCATGGATAGATCTTGTCGAGCCACCATTTCGCAGCGTCAGGGAACGTCAGGAGCTGCAGGGTCTCGCCGGTAGGAGCGCAGTCGACGATGAGGACGTCGTGCTCGGCCCGCTGTGCGTAGTGCTTGATCCACATCAACGATGCGATCTCGTCCATGCCTGGCGGGTTGGCCACCTCGTCGGCAATCACTTCGTCGAGGCCCTGCGTGGCGAAGACCTCGACCGCGTACTCGTGAAGCTTCACCCAGTGACGCTGCATCTCATGCAGGGACGACACCTCGTGCGCCCAGAGGTTGTCGGCGATCGGTGTCAGGTCGGATCCGAGCTCCACGTCAAAGGAGTCGCCGAGCGAATGAGCGGGGTCCGTGCTCATGATCACGGTCTTGTAACCGAGGCGCGCACAGCGCACGGCGGTGGCGGCCGCGACGGAGGTCTTGCCCACGCCGCCTTTGCCGGTGAAGAGAATTACCCGCACCAGACCGCCCCGACCACTTCGTGAGTTTACGAGGGCTGGACTGGCGCCCCCCTTTCCTGGCTGATGTGGTCCGAGATGAGGACCTCGACGTGCTTGAGGATCTGGATCGTCATCTCGGTGTTGTGCTCGATCGCTTTCAAGATCTCGACGTTCTGGAGGTCGGCCTTGTCCGCCTCGTTAGCCGCGTGCTCGAGCGTGAGCCTGTCTTTCTGAGCCTGTCGGTTGCCGGCCAGCAGAAGGACAGGCCCGGTGTAAGCGGCCTGGACGCTGAACAGCAGGTTGAGGAGGATGAACGGGAATGGATCCCAGTGCTGCACCAGCCCGACGATGTTGAGGGTCAGCCAGCACAGAACCGCGATCGTCTGGATGATGAGAAAGGTCCAGGACCCGATGCCCGCGGCGGCCTTGTCTGCGACGCGCTCGCCAAGGGTCGCTTCGTCGTGGTGGATCACGTTCACGACGTGCTTGTGATCGTCGTTCTTGAGCTTGCGATGCCGCATCGTCTGCTTGAGGGCGGTCTGGCCTGAATCGCTGGTTCTCAAAGACATGACGCTACGGAACTCTAAAGAAGGGGACAGGCCCTGTGTATCTCTTAGGTGGTATTGATCCGCGCTATTTGACGATCTGCGGGACGACGACAGATCCGGCGCCGAGCAGAACGACCATCGCCGCGCCGACAACCCCCAGCCGGATCAGGTCTCTCGTGAAATAGGGAACTCGATCGAGCGGTATCGAGGGGTCCGCGGACTCGACGATGTAGCGGCCACCACGGCCTTTGACCATCTGGTTGCGGGCGCCCAGGGACATCTCGACCGCGCGGACCAGGGCCTGGTCGCCGCCGACGCGCGCCTGCGAGACGCTTCGAATGGCGGGGGCGGCCGGCGTGCCCGCCGCGCTCGTGCCCAGGCCCGGGGTGAGCGGGCCGGCGGGTCTCACCGGCGGTCGGTATTTGCCTTTGGTTCGCTTCTTTCCCTTGCGGCTCATCAGACGAGAAAGTTTAGTCGAGCCTGATCCGCGGCGATCCGGGCCCCAGCGGGGCCGGGGAGTGTGGAAGGATCTGCCCAACATGAGGAATGGAACAGGCAGGCGGGTGGGAGGGCCTGTTCTAGGTCGTGGGGTGCGACTCGGGGAAGGATTCCGCCTGCCTGTTGTTGGGCCGTGGGACTCAACCGATTGAGATGTTGGCTACGATATGTTGTGTCCCGCGCAGAGTTATAACCCTGAATGTAGTTGTTGTCAAGAGCCTTAACAATTTTAGATGAGCACCACTTACTGCATAAACTGCGGGGAGACCCTGGCCGACGATCATCGCTACTGCCCGCGATGCGGAGCCGAGCGGTGGACGCCTCCGCCTGCGCCGCCCCCGCCCTCCGGCCAGCGGCCGCCGCCCGGGGCCGGCTCCCAGTCTTTCCAGCCCGCCCCCGTCGAGGCCCCGGCTTCCCCGCGCCTGCGGTGGCTGCCGTTCGTATTCGCCGCGGGCGCGGTTTTCTGGCTGGTCGAGCTCACCCAGTTCGCAGCCGTTCTGGCGGCGCCCGCGGGCCGCGATCAGCTGCAGCAGGCACTGGTCGCCGCGGGCATCAAGCAGGACCTGTCCACGGTCCTGGTTGTGGAGTCCATCCTGGTTTTCGTGTTCGAGGTCTCCGCGGCCGCCGTGCACGCCGTCGCTTATTTCGGGCTGCGCAAGCTGCGCCCGTGGGGTTGGGTCGCCGCGGTGATCGTCGCGGCGGCCTGGTCGCTGGTCCTGGTCGGGATTCCGGTGCTTGTCGTGCTCCTGCGACGCACAACGCGCCAGACGTATGGAGTCTCCTGAGTCCTGGCCCTCACTCGTGAGGTCCGCGTGTTCGGCAGCCTTGGCGGCGGCTCGCAATCAGCGGGCCGGGCGTCCGTTATGCAGAGCATGAGATGGGTGCTGCTCGTCGTCTTGATCGCCGTGCTCGTCTGGGTGGGCCGCCTGGTGTGGCAGTCGTACGGCTTCGTGGGTCTTTAGCGGCCGATCCTGAAGAAGACCACGTCGCCGTCCTTGACCCGGTAGTCCCGTCCTTCCACGCGCAGCTTGCCGGCCGCGCGGAGGGCCTCCATCGAGCCGGCCGCCACCAGCTCGTCCACTGACGTGACCTCCGCGCGAATGAAGTGCTTCTCGAAATCCGTGTGGATTTTCGAAGCGGCGATCGGCGCCGGCGCGTCCCGCTCGCACGGCCACGCCCTCACCTCCGGCTCGCCGGCTGTGAAGTAGGTGATCAGCCCGCCCACCTCCCACACCGCTCGCGCGATCCGACCGAGGCCCGACTCGTCGATTCCGTATGCGGCGCGCATCTCCGCCTGTTCCGAGGGCTCCATCTCCCCCAGCTCGGCCTCGAGACGCGCCGACAGCGTGATCGCGGGCGAGCCCTCGCCGGCCGCCAGCCTGGCCACCTTCGCCGCTGCGTCGCCACCGCTGGGTAGGAGCTCGTCGGCGGCGTTGGCGACGTAGACCGCGGGCTTCATCGTCACGGGAAAGATCCCGAGCAGCAGGAGGCGCTGGTCGGGCTCGAGCTGGAGAGTGCGCAGCTGCTTGCCCGCATCGAGGTGGGCCTTGGCCGCGTTGAGGACATCGGTTTCGCTCTGCGCGTCCTTCTTGCCGGCGCGCGCCTCCTTGGCCACGACGTCGAGCCGCTTCTCGACCGAGGCGAGGTCG
>DASXBJ010000070.1:0-21405 GCA_036491755.1 Candidatus Dormiibacterota bacterium | reverse complement strand
GCCGGCGTGCAACTGCTCGAGCTAGCGAGCGGAGCCTATGACGCCTTCCAGAGTCAGGGAAGTGAGGAGCGACGGAAGCTGCTGAGGCTTCTTGTTTCGAACTCCTCCTGGAAGCACGGCCGACTGGCCGTGGAGCTCCACGCGCCCTTCGATTTGATCTTGAAACAGGCCACCCAGGCGCGCGAGGCCGACGCTCAGGACCTGGCTAAAGGCATCCAGAAGCCCGCTTTCGATAATTGGCGGAGAGGGAGAGATTTGAACTCTCGATGGGCCAGTGACCCATAACGGTTTTCGAGACCGTCGCCTTCAACCGGACTCGGCCACCTCTCCGGAGCGCCTGGAACATAGCTGCCTGAGTGAGATGGCGGTCCCGACCGGATTCGAACCGGCGTTCTCGGCCTTGACAGGGCCGCGTGTTTGGCCAGGCTACACCACGGGACCGACAGCGGCTAAGTCTACCAACGGCCGGAACTCGGCCCTGATTCAGGCGGCGGTCAGGCAGGCTTGGCGCCCGTCTCTCCCGCAAGCGAAAGGGTTGGACGAACCCACACCTATAATTCCATCGGCGTGAGCGACAACGACCGGGCCACGGCGGGTTCTCCCGAGGAGCTCCGCCGGCGCTTTCAGATCCTGGAGCGGGTGGCGATCTTCTTCACCCTGCCCGACAACGTGCTGCACGCCCTCGCCCGCCGTCTGGCGCCTGCCTCGGCGACGAAGGGGTCGGTGATCGTCCACCAGGGCGATCCCGGCGACACCATGTTCATTGTCGAGTCAGGGCGCTGCGAGGTGTTCGTCGAGGAATCGCCGGGGCATACGATCACGATCGCCCTTATGGGACCGGACGACTTCTTCGGGGAAATGTCCTTGATCTCTGAAGAAACCCGGACGGCGAGCGTGCGCGCGCTGGAGGACTGCAAGCTCCTCACCCTCGACCGCAAGACCATGTACGAGACCGTTCCCCCCGACTCGGACGCCCTGATCGAGCTGACCAAGCTCGTCGAGCAGCGCAAGGACACCCTTCCCAACCTGATCGCACGGGCCCGGATGGTCGCGCCCGAGCAGGCGGCGTCCACGGTGGCCGTCTACTCGCCCAAGGGCGGCTCGGGCCGCACGACCCTGGCTGTCAACCTGGCCGCGGCGCTCGGTAAGCGCTTCCCCGGAGAGGTCCTGCTGGTCGACCTGGCCCTCCCCTACAACCACGCGGCCCTCATCTCGTACCTCACGCCGACCGGCTGTCTCGCGGCCGCCAGCCAGGTGCCGCCGGCCAACTTCGAGGAGGCGGTGCTCGGGGCAATCCTGCATCACCCGGGCGGCATGATGCTCCTCCCGGGCGTGCTTCGAGCGGAGCAGGCGGACCTGATCACCGTCGACCTCGTCAACCGGGCGATGGGGATCCTGGTCAACGCGTTCCGGTACATCATCTTCGACCTCGGCGTCGCGTTCACCGACATCGTGATCAGCGTCCTCGACCACTCGCAGCGGGTGCTTGTGCTCGTCACGCCGGAGCTGTCGTCACTGAAGGACGTGGGCGAGCTTCTGAACATCTTCACCAACGTTCTGAACATCGTCCCGGGCCGCGTGATCCTGGCCCTGAACAACAAGGTCCCGAAGTCCGTCGTCAGCAAAGAGGACGTCGTCCGGACGTTGAAGCAGGAACTCGCCGTCGAGATCGATTTCGACGGCACCAAGCCCGACGAGGCGGCGGTCAAGGGCGAGATCCTGGTCCTGACCGACCCCAAGAGCGCGATCTCGCGCGGGGCGGAGCAGCTGGCCCAGCTCATCGCCGGGACCACGGCGACCGCGGACGCCAAGCCCGCCAAACGGGGATTCAAGCTCGGCCGGGGTTAGGCCGGGCGAGCGCAGCCATGAGACTGCTCTCACCCTCGCCTCTCCGGCATTGCGGGAGAGGGAAGTTCGCGTGGTAGCATTCATTCCGTGATCGAACAAGCTGTCGTCTCACTAACCTCGGACGCCAAGTCTCGTCTCAAGGAGCTCCTCGACAAGGAAGGCAACCCTCAGCTGGCGCTGCGCATATTCGTCAGCGGCGGTGGCTGCTCGGGCATGCAGTACGGCATGGCCTTCGACGACAACCGCCGTGCGGACGACCTAGTCGTCGAGCAGGACGGCGTGCAGATCGTCGTCGACGATTTCAGCGCCCCCTACATCCGCGGCTCCGAGATCGACTACGTCGACAGCCTGATGGGCGCCGGCTTCACGGTGCACAACCCGAACGCGGTGCACTCGTGCTCCTGCGGCACCTCGTTCGATACAGGCGATGACGCGGGCGGCGCACAGGCCTGCGGCTGCGGCCACTAGCTCCAGGCGCCTTAGAGAGTTCGCGCTTCTGACCCTGGGCGTCATCACGCCCGTCGGTATCCTGGCTGTCAACTTCTCAGCCTTCGTGATGGTCCACCTGACCCAGTTCCGGATCGGGATTGCGACTTGCGCCCTGCTGAGTGGCCTCGTGCTCAACGGTCTCACCGCCTGGTGGCTGCTGCGCTTGGCCAGCCGTAACGCGCCGCCTCTGTTTCGGGAGTACCGAATGTGGGCGATCGGGATCGCCGTGGTCATCGTGTTGATGACGGCCGGCGGCGGCGGCTACCTGACCTACCTGGGTCTCGACAACCCGCGCCGCCTGCCTGACTCGCTGTCCATCGTGGTCGCGACGATCATGCTGGCGCTGCCGTTCGCGGTCTCGCTGGCCGGCCGGCGCATGGCCGGAATGGGCGGCATCATCCCGGTCGACGAACCCGCGGGACGGGAAAAGAAGAGCCCCCCGCAACGGCGAGGGGCTCTGAGAAACCGGGGCTAACCCGAGTTGGGGGGATCCCGATCCCCCCGCGCTTTCTTTCTTTACATCATGTCGGGGGACATGCCGCCCATGCCACCACCGCCGCCGCCGCCGCGCTTGTCTTCGGGGATCTCGGTCACCATCGCCTCGGTGGTCAGCACCATCGCAGCGATCGACGCCGCGTTCTGCAGTGCAGAGCGGGTCACCTTGGCCGGGTCGACGATGCCCGATTCGAACATGTTCACGAACTTGTCGTGGAGAGCGTCGTAACCCTCTCCCGCCTTGCTCTTGCGAATCTGCTCGACGATGACGGAGCCTTCCTTGCCGGCGTTCGCGGCAATCTGCTTGACCGGCTCCTCGAGCGCCTTGCGGACGATCGCGACGCCGGTCGCCTGGTCGTCCTTCAGGCCGAGCCCTCCATCGAGCTTCTTCTGCGCGTTCAGCAGCACGGTGCCGCCGCCCGCGACGATTCCCTCTTCAACCGCAGCTTTGGTCGCGCTGAGCGCGTCCTCGATGCGGTGCTTCTTCTCTTTCTGCTCCACCTCGGTGGCGGCTCCCACTTTGATCACGGCGACGCCCCCGGCGAGCTTGGCGAGTCGCTCCTGCAGCTTCTCTTTGTCGAAGTCGGAGGTGGTCTCGTCGACCTGCACCTTGATCTGCTTGATGCGGGCCTGGATGGCCGCCATGCGCTTGGGGTCGTTCTCGGCGTCCACCACGATCGTGGTGTCGTCCTTGTTGACAGTGACCTTGCGCGCGCGGCCGAGCTGCTCGACCTTGGTCTGGTCCAGCTTGAAGCCGGCGTCCTCGGAGATGACGGTGCCACCGGTCAGGATCGCCATGTCCTCGAGCATCGCCTTGCGGCGGTCGCCGAAGCCAGGCGCCTTGACGGCGACGGCGGTGAAGGTGCCGCGCAGCTTGTTGACGACCAGCGTCGCCAGGGCCTCGCCCTCCACGTCCTCGGCCACGATCAACAGGGGCTTGCCCTGCTGGACGACGCGCTCCAGCACGGGGAGCAGGTCCTGGATGGCCGAGATCTTGCGGTCGGTGATGAGCACGTACGGGTCGTCCAGCACGGCTTCCATCCGGTCGGGGTTGGTGACCATGTAAGCGGCGATGTAGCCGCGGTCGAACTGCATGCCCTCGACGACTTCCAGCTCGGTGGACACCGACTGGTTGTCCTCGACGGTGATCACTCCGTCCTTGCCGACCTTGTCCATCGCGTCCGCGATGAGGCTGCCGATCTGCTCGGACTGGCTCGAGATGGCGGCCACGTGGGCGACGTCCTCGTGGCCCTTGACGGGCACGGAAAGCTTCTTGATCTCGTCGACGACGGCCGCGACCGCCGCCTCGATCCCGATCTTGAGCTGCATCGGGTTGGCGCCCGCGGTGACGTTGCGGAAGCCTTCGTTGATCATGGTCTGGGCCAGGATCGTCGCCGTGGTGGTGCCGTCACCGGCCACGTCGTTGGTCTTGGTCGCGACCTCGCGCAGCAGCTGCGCGCCCGTGTTCTCCATCGCGTCCTTGAGCTCGATCTCGCGCACGATCGTCACGCCGTCGTTGGTGACCGTGGGGGCGCCGAATTTCTTCTCGAGGACCACGTTGCGGCCCTTGGGGCCGAGCGTGATGCGCACTGCCGTGGCGACGACGTCGATGCCCTTCTTGAGGGCCTGTCGCGCCTCTACGTCGAATGTGACTTGTTTTGCCATATAACTCCCCTCTTCTTTGGTGTGGTCTTAGTGCTTCTTGCCGTTCGATGAGAGGACCGCGAGCACGTCCTTCTCCGACACGATCAGGTACTCGATCTCGTCGAGCTTGAATTCGTTGCCGGCGTACTTGGCGTAAAGCACCTTGTCGCCGACTTTGAGCTCCATCGGGATCTTGGTCCCGTTGTCGAGGATCCTTCCGGTGCCCACGGCCTCGACGATGCCCTCCTGGGGCTTCTCCTTGGCGGTGTCCGGAAGAACGATCCCGCTCTTGGTCTTCTCTTCCTTCTCGACGGGCTTGACCACAACACGGTCGCCCAGCGGTCTCAGGTTCATGCGCGCCCTCCTCAGCAGGTGAATTCGATTAGCACTCCCCACAACTGAGCGCTTAGCACTCAGGGGGGTCGACTGCTAATACTACTACCGCAATCGGACGGCTGCCTAAACCTCTGGTTCGGCGGGGATCGCTTCGGCGGACCTGATGAGGTTGCGGGCCGTCTCGGCCTGGTCGTCTGGGACCAGGACCTGGGCGTCGGTCAGGTTGATCGCCACGCCGTAGGCGTGGTCGCCAAACACCTCGACTCGCAGCCCGTCAGCCGACAGGACGGCCGCCAGCAGGTCAGCCTGGATTCTCTCGCCTCGGAAGACGACCTGCCAGCCCTTGACCCCCATGCTCACCAGCCTAGCGACGGATCCACGGCGATGGCGTGGGCCTCCCCACCCGGGCCGCTGCGAGGCCCGCCGTCCCCGGCTCGCGCCGAAGTCAAGAAACCCGCCGCTGCGATCATGGCGGCGTTGTCGGTGCACAGCTCCAGGGGCGGCAGCGTGAGCCGGGCGCGCCCGGCCACCACCTCCGCGGCCCGCCTCCGCAGCAGGGTGTTGGCGGCCACGCCACCGCAGACGACGACCTCGGGGCACTCCTCCGCGGACAGCGCCCGGTCGAGCTTCTCCAGCAAAGACTCGACAACGGACTGCTCGAAGGATGCCGCGAGGTCCGCCCTTTCTGCCTCCCCGGCCTTGTCCCCGAGGTCGCGAAGCCTGTAGAGCAGGGCGGTTTTCAGCCCGCTGAAGCTGTACTCGAGGCCTGGCAGCGAAGGTCGGGGCAGGGGCTGGCGGCTCGCGTCCCCCGTGCGGGCGAGCCGGTCGAGGGCCGGCCCACCGGGATAACCGAGGCCCAACATCCGTGCCGCCTTGTCGAACGCCTCGCCGGCGGCGTCGTCGCGAGTGCGGCCGATGACCTCGAAATGGCCGTGCTCAGGCATCCGGACGAGGTCGGAGTGCGCGCCGCTGACCACCAGCCCCAGGAGAGGCGGCTCGAGGTCGGGCCGGCTGAGCATGGCGGCGTAGATGTGGCCCCACAGGTGGTTGACGCCGGTGATCGGCTTGGTCCATGCCGCGGCGAGCCCCTCGCCCACTCCCAGCCCGACGAGCAGGCAGCCGGCCAGTCCGGGCCCGCGGGTCACCGCGATGAGGTCGAGGTCGGCCGGCTTGGCCCCGGCGCGCTCCAGCGCCAGCTCGAGCAGGTGGGGCAGGCGCTCGAGGTGGTCGCGGGCGGCCAGCTCGGGCACGACGCCCCCGAACTCCCGGTGCAGGTCGACCTGCGAGTGGATGACGTTGGACAGGATGCGCCGGCCGTCCTCCACCACCGCGACGGAGGTCTCATCGCAGGACGTTTCTATGCCGAGGGTGAGTCCACGGTCGTGCATGCTTGCGCTCCTCACCCTAGACCTCTTCCCGATGGGGAGAGGCGGAGCGACTAGGGGCCTTTGGTGAGGAGGTCGCGGCGCAGGCCTCTCACGTCGGAGTCGATTCGCTCCAGGTTTGCCTCGTAGGCCTTCCGGAAGCGTGGCGAGTGGATGGAGTCAGACCACATGACGATCGCGTCCTCGCCGTTGTCCGTGTAGTAGCCCTTGCGCCGGCCGATCACCTTGAAGCCGAATGCCTCGTACATGTGCATCGCGTTGTCGTTGGTCGTGCGCACCTCGAGGGTCACCCATTTGGCGCCCATGTCGTAGGCGGCCTGGACGAGGCCGGCAAAGAGGATGCGGCCATAGCCATGGTGCTGAAGGTCGCGCCGCACGCCGATGGTCGTGATGTGAGCCTCGTCGTACATCCGCCACATTCCGCCATATCCGATGATCGTGGGGTCGAAATCCGGCGCCCGCGAGGCCCGCCCTGCGGGATCGCTGCCTTCCTGACGCAGCACGACGTAATGCGCGCTGGCGCGCGAGGCAAGCTCCCTGTAATAGGCGTTCCTCGGCCACGGCGTGGCGAAGATCTCGCGCTCGATCTCCTGGACAGTGTTGACGTCCGATTCGCGCATCAGCTCGATCGCGAGCTGCTGCCTGATTTGAACCATCACAGCCTCGGGGTGAAACTCTGCCTGTATTCGAGTTTGAGACTACCATAGGGAACTTCGCCTGCCGTCTCGAGGATTCTGGCCGCGGCCGCGCCAAACGAACCAAGCTCGGTGTCTGGCACGAAGCGCAGGCCTGCGCCGGCCAGCAGCTGCCCCGTGGCGGGTCGAAGCCAGCCGACCAGGGGCCGGTCGGCCGGCACCTCGGTCGCCTCCGCGATCCCGCTCGCTCCGTCGAACCGCTCGTAGTACACCCTGCCCCGCCCGGCTTCCGCGACCGCGGTCACCTCGCCATCAGCACGCGAGAGCTGGATGCGCAGAGTCGGCAGCGGGACGATCGGCACATTGAACCCGATGGCCAGCCCGAGGCCGAATGAGACACCCACCCGAAGCCCCGTGAACGACCCTGGACCAGTGGCCACCGCGACCCTGGTGATGGGTTCGCCCGCCGCGAGCGCGTCGAAGCGCGCCGGCAGGTCGAAAGACCGCCCTGACGGTTGAAGCTCCTCCCGCATGACCCGTCCGTCCGCCTCCAGGAGCGCGATCGCGGACATGGCCGACGACGTATCAATGACGAAGATCACGTCGCGTCCGCAACAGCCGGCGATCGCCGCCCAGGTGCTCCAGCTCGATCTGCGCCGCGCCACTGAACTCCAGGCGGTCGCCCCACTCGACGACCACAGCGCCCTCGTCGGCCAGCTCGTCGAGCCCTAGGTCGGCCAGCTCGGGTGCCTTTTCGATGCGATAGAGGTCGATGTGCGCCAGCTGAACCCGGCCGGGGTAGACGCGCACGAGCTGAAATGTCGGGCTGGCGACCGGTGCCGTGGAGCCCGCGCCGCGCGCCAGTCCGCGCACGAAGGTCGTCTTGCCTGCGCCGAGCTCCCCTGTGAGCAGCACGACATCGCCGGCCCGAAGGCGGCGGCCGAGCTCCTCACCCGCCCCTTCGGTCTCGGCCGGCGACGCCGTCACCAGCTCATGCAAAGTGGTCGTAGCCGCGGCCCTCGGCCTGCAAATCCGCGCCGTCGCGGCCAACGACCCGAACGATCCCCTCGGCGGTCATGACCCCGATGGCGCGCACACCCGCGCGAAGGAGCCGGTCCTTGGGACCGACGCAGACGAGCTCCGACTCTTCGCCGCTCGCCAGCGCGTCCTCGATTGTTGCGCCGGCGGCCACCGGCACGTCATCGGCCCGGATCAGGCAGCCAGCGCCCGAGACCGCCGCGAATTTCTCCATCTCGCGGAGCAGGCCGTCGGAGACATCGCCGCAGCAGAGCTCGGCCTCGTTGAGACGGGTGCCCTCGTCAAACCTCGGTTCCGGCAAGAACACCCGACGCTCGCGGAGATGCACCGCAGCTGCTCCCAGCGGCCCGGTGACGCCGACCGCCCACCCGGGCCGCACCCTGGAGCGGGCGAGCGGCACCTCTGACACGGTGCCGAAAACAGTCAGGGTCAGCACAGCGGGCCCCGGCCCCGCTGTCATGTCACCGCCCGCGATGTTCATGTCGAACCGCTCCGCCAGCCGGTGGATGCCCTGGTACAGGCCGGTCACCGTTTCCACCTCCCAGGTGCGCGGCGCGGTCAATGCGATCAGCAGGTATTTCGGCGACGCGCCCTTGGCGGCCAGATCGCCAAGGGCCAGCGCCAGGGCGCGATGGCCCACGTCCGCCGGCGGCATCCACGACAGGTCGAAGTGGACGCCCTCGACCGACGAGTCACAGCTGGCGACGACGTAGGCCTGCGGGTAGTCGGGGTCCAGGCTCGGCCACACCGCGGCATCGTCTTCCCCCGCTACGACCTGGTAACCGGTCGTGGTCAGGTACGGCATGATCCGCCGCAGCAGCTCCGACTCGCCGATGCCTTCGAGCTTCGTCATCGGTCTGCCACCAGCATCGCACGGAGGCGGCGGGCGGCCCCTTCGGGGTCGGTCGCGCCGGAGACGGCGCGCAGCACGCAGGCGCGTCGCACCCCGACCGCGATCAGCTCCGCGACGTTGCCTTCGTCGATGCCCCCGATGGCGAAGACCGGGACGTCAGGGAGGGCGGCCGCGACCTCGGCCACGCCCTGCGGCCCGATCACGGCCTTGCCGGCCTTGATCGGCGTGGCGAACGCAGGCCCGGAGCCCAGGTAGTCCGCCCCCTGGCTCACCGCGTCGCGACCTGCGGCCGCGCTCGACGCCGACGCGCCGATGAGGAGGCGGTCGCCTGCGACGCGGCGCGCCGAGGCGATGGACAGGTCGTCGGGGCCGAGGTGCACGCCGTCGGCCTCGCTGAGCAGCGCGATGTCGAGGTGGTCATTGACGATGAACAGAGCCGTGGTCGCGGCGCGCCGCAGGTCGCGCGCCAGCTCCAGCAGCTCACCGCGGGCCAGGGCTTTGTGACGCAGCTGCACGATGTCGGCGCCGCCACGCAGCGCGGCCGAGGCCGACTCCATGACGCGCTCCGGGGCCGCATCGGCCGTGATGACGTAGAGGCGCGCAGCGCGCAGCCGCTCGCGAAGCGTCAGGAAAGAATCTGCCGGAGCTTTTCGCGGAACGCCGGCGGCGCGGTGTCGCAGTCGCAGGCATGCTTGACGAGGCGCTTCAGATGAGTCTGGAACTCGTAGTGCTCCTCGCAGTCGGGGCAACCCTCGAGGTGCAGCCGCAGCTCGAGAACCTCCGTGTCGTTCAGCTCGCGGTCGACATAGCGGTCGAGCTTCTCGGAGCAGTCTTTGCAGTTCATTGCGGAGCCTGACTCATGCCGCCGGAGTGGACGATACCCGATTCGAGGGCATAGTCATATAGCGATTTTTGCAATTGCTGCCGGGCACGGTGAAGACGGGACATCACGGTCCCGATCGGCACGCCCAGCGTTTGTGCCGCGTCCTTGTACGAAAAGCCTTCGACGTCGACCAGGAGGACGACCTCACGGTGCAGCGGCGGGAGCTTTTCCACCGCTTCCACCACCTCGGACGCGGCCAGCTTGTTGAGCACGTCCTCTTCGGGCTTGGCGCCTTCGTCACGCAGCTTGTCGTACAGGACGAACTCGCCCACGTCGTCGAGGCTGACGTCTTCCTTGCGCGAGCCCTTGAATCGGTCCCAGAAGAGGTTGCGCATGATGGCAAACAGCCAGGCCTTCATGTTGGTTCCCTGCTGGTAGCTGTGCTGGTAGCGCAGCGCACGAAGGTACGCCTCCTGGACCAGGTCCTGGGCCTGGTCAGGATCGCGGGTGAGCCGGAGCGCGCCCCGATACAAAGTGTCCAAATGTGTCAATGCCTCTTCCGCGAAGGCAGTTCTTGCGGGACTTTCCGCCATCTCTACAGCCAGTGTAGTTTCACCTGCCCTTGCACTATGTGGAATGGCCCCGTGCGGATGGCTATTCCCGTCGCCGCTCACACCGGCTATGCGGAAGGTGGAAAGTACCGGCGCTCCACTCTCGGGCCGATCGAGGTGAAGACCTCATAAGAGATCGTGTCCGACCACACTGCCACCTCTTCCGCGGTGATCTGCTGGTCGCCGTCGCGCCCGATCAATGTCGCGACATCCCCCACCTGGACGCCTGGGATTTCGGTCACGTCGAGGGTGATCGCGTCCATGCTCACGCGGCCGATGAGCGGAGCGCGGCGCCCCCTGACCAGCACGTCGCCGCGATTGGCACGCGCCCGGAACACGCCGTCGGCATACCCGATGGCCACCGTCGCGACGCACGACTTCACCGGCGCGGTCCACGTTGCGCCGTAACCCACGGTCGCTCCCCTGTCCACCGTCTTGACCAGCGTGACCACGCTCTTCATGCTCAGAGCCGGTTCCATGCCCGGCCATTCGCAGCCATAGATGGAGATGCCGCACCGCACAGCGTCCAGTGCAAACTCGGGGTGGCGCAGCGTTGCGCTCGAGTTGCATGCGTGGCGGGCCCCCGGATCCACGTCAAACGTCGCCAGGGCCTGCGTGAAGAGGTCGAACTGCGCCTTTGTCCTGGCGTCGTCGGAGTCGGCGCTCGCGAAGTGGGTCCAGGTGCCGGCAAGGCGCAGGCCAGACGAGCGCTCGATGCGGCGGGCGAGCTCGGGGGCCTCCTCCGGCGTGCAGCCGAAACGGCCCATGCCGGTGTCGATCTTGAGGTGCACCGGCACGACCTCGTCGGAATCGCCCAGCGCGTCGGCGAGCTCAGGGCTGGAAACGGCGATGCCGCAGCCGGTCGCGGCGGCCGCGTGCGCCTGGGCGGGGGTTAGGCCGCCCATCACCAGGACATGCTCGGCGGGCACCATGCCGCGCAGCTCGTGGGCTTCCTCCAGCGTCGCCACGGCCAGGCCGCCCGCACCGCCGTCGAGGGCGGCCCGAGCAACGACAAGCGCGCCAAGCCCGTATCCGCCGGCCTTCACGACGGCGTAGAGGCGCGCGTTTCGCGGTATGTGGCTGGTGATGCGCGCACAGTTGGCGCGAACCGCGCCGAGGTCCACCTCCGCCCAGCGCAGCGAGGTGGTCAGAGGCCGCCCTGGCGCAAGACGTTCATCACCTGCGGGATCTCAAGCAGCAGGTCGCCCGCCAGCAGCCCCGAATCGCCCAGGCGCTGCGAGATGTGCCGCCCGGCCGCGGCGTGGATGTAGACCCCGGTGACGGCGGCGACGTAGGGGTCGGAGCCCTGTGCGATGAGCCCGCCGATGATCCCCGACAGCACGTCGCCGGTTCCCCCGGTGGCCAGCGCCGGCACCTCGTGGGGGTCCTCGCTGAGGCGGCCGTCCGGGTGGGCGACCACCGTGTGCGCGCCTTTGAGCACGACGATCGCGCCCCAGTCCTTCGCCGCTTTGCGAGCCGCCTGGGTGCGGTCCGCGCCGATGGCTTCGACGGTCCTTCCGGTGAGGCGCGCGAGCTCGCCCGGGTGGGGCGTCAGGACGCGCGTCTTGCCCAGCTTGCCCTTGGAGCGTGGCGATTCGGCGAGGGCGTTGAGACCGTCCGCGTCGATGACCAGCGGGCAGCGCGCATGGACGGCCAGATCGACCACGAGCCGCCAGGTCGAGCTGTCGCGCCCGAGGCCCGGGCCGATGACGCCCACCTCGGCCGCAGCCAGCTGGCGCAGGATCGAGTCGTAAGCCGCATGGCCGACCGCCCCCGGCGCGACCTCGGGGACCGGCGTCGCCATAACCTCGGTGCACTTGGTGGCCAGGATCGGATAGATCGTGTCGGCAACAAGGAGCCGCACCAGGCCGGCGCCGGTGCGGGCGGCCGCGGTCGACGTCAGGTAGGCGGCGCCGGTGAAGCCGAGGCTGCCCGCCAGCACCACGGCGGTGCCGAAGGTGCCCTTGTGCGCCGCGGCCGGCCGGTCGGGCAGGAGGACAGGGTCCGGGGCCGGCAGCAGGGTGGCCGATGCGTCGGGCATCTCCAGATGCGCTGTGGCCACCGCGAGGCGGCTGTGGTGGGTGATGCTGACCTCGACTCGCGCCCCACGGTCCTCGCCGAGCAGCCGGGCGCGAGGCGCCCCGTTGGGACCCGGCAGAACCTCGATGCGCCGCCTCGGGAAGCAGATGCCCGTGCCGTCGAAGCACTTGATCACGGCCTCCTTGGCGGCCCAGCGGCCGGCCAGCCGCTCGGAGTTGCCGGCGCAGTAGGCCTGCTCGCCGGCCGTGTAGACCTTGTTCAGAAAGCCCGCGCCAGAACGCTTGACCGCGAGCTCGATCCGCTCGACGGAGACCGCGTCGACCCCGATGCGCTGCATGACTCCATTTTGGGGACTCATGTCCCCCAGCCTAATCCCGACGTCCCTCACCCTGATCCTCTCCCGCGCAGGGAGAGGGAAGATCACTCGACGGTGACTGACTTGGCCAGGTTGCGGGGTTGGTCGACGTCCTGGCCCAGCTCGACGGCCACGTGGTAGGCGAATAGCTGCAGCATGACGGTGTTGAGGATGGCCGCCGAGATCTCCTCGACCCGCGGCATCACGAACTGGTCTGTCGCGACGCCGACCAGTGACGTGTCGCCCTCGGTCACGAGGGCGAGCACCGGTGCGTCTCGCGCCACGATCTCGTGAACGTTGCTGGCCATCTTCTCGGAGGTCGAGCTTGCCGTGCAGATGGCCACCACCGGGAACTCCTTGTCGAGCAGGGCGATCGGCCCGTGCTTCAGCTCGCCCCCGCTGGTGCCCTCCGCGTGGAGGTAGGAGATCTCCTTGAGCTTCAGCGCGCCCTCGAGCGCAACCGAGTGGCTGAGGCCGCGGCCGAAGTACATGAAGTTGTGGTAGCGGCTGTACTTGTGGGCGAGCCGGGCGATCTCATCCTCGCGCTCGAGCACCCCCCGAACGTGGTCGGGCAGGGCGCGCAGCGCCTCGGCGATCTCGCGCCTGCGCTCCAGCGAAACGCGACCGTGGACTGTCGCAAGACGGAGGCTGAGCAGCGCGAGGCTCACCATGTGCGCCGCGAGCGTCTTGGTCGAGGCGACCGAGATCTCGGGACCGGAATGCAGATAGATCGCGCCGTCGGAATCGCGAGCCACTGAGCTGGCGAACACGTTGGTCACCGCGACAGTCATCGCGCCCCGCTCCTTGGCCCGCTGCATGCCCACGAGCGTGTCCGCTGTCTCGCCCGACTGGGTGAGGACCACGGCCAGGGTCTGGGGTCCAAAGGTTGGGCGCCGGTAGCGGAATTCGGAGGCGTCGAGCGCGCGGGCAGGGATGCCCGCCCAATCCTCGATGAGGTACTCGCCGACCATCGCGGCATGCCGCGACGTGCCCATGCCGAGCAGCAGAACTTCGTTGAGCCTGCGCAGCTCGTCCTCCGAGGCGTCGAACTCCCGGAACGAGACGCTTCCGTCGTCCGAGAGCCGGCCGCGCATCGCGTTGGCGACGGCCTCGGGAGTCTCGTGAATCTCCTTCAGCATGAAGTGAGCGAAGCCGCCCTTCTGGGCCTGGCTAACGTCCCAGTCGACATGCACCATCTTCGGCTGGACGGTGACGCCGTCGAGCGATGACACCTCGACACCCAACGGGGTCACGGCTGCGATCTCACCCTCACCCAGCACGAGGACGCGCTTGGTGTACGGGATGATCGCGGTGATGTCAGACGCGACGTAGTACTCGTTGTCGCCGATTCCGACCACCAGGGGTGCGTTCAGCCGCGCGCCAATCAAAAGCTCGGGGTCGTCGCTCGAGAACATCGCCAGCGCGTAGGCGCCTCGAATGCGCTTGAGCGCAGAGCGAACGGCGGCGAGGAAGTCGCCCTTGTAATAGGACTCGACGAGGTGCGGAACCACTTCGGTGTCAGTGTCGGAGGTGAACTCGTGGCCGGCCTCCTGGAGCTCAGCCTTGATCTCGGCGAAGTTCTCGATGATTCCGTTGTGGACCACGAAGATCTTGCCCTTGCAGTCGGTGTGCGGGTGAGCGTTGATGAAGGTCGGCTTGCCGTGGGTGGCCCAGCGCGTGTGGCCGATCCCCAGGTTCCCCGACGGCATGTTGGCCCGCAGCTTCTCGATCAGCAGGTCGACCTTGGCCTCGGACTTGGTGATGCTGGTGTGTCCTGCGGCGCCGTCCTTAGGCAGCTCCAGGACGGCCACGCCGGCCGAGTCGTAGCCTCGGTACTCGAGCCTTTTGAGGCTCTCCATCAGGATCGGTGTGGCTTCCCTGTCGCCGAGGTAGCCGATGATTCCGCACATACCTACTTGAATACAACTCCCAGGACGTTTGTTTCGACCGGTGGTTGAACGTGGCTCTCGCGCTTGAGGTTACGCCGCGCGCTACGGGGGCGGCGAGACATTCGGGTTGGCCGAAATCGAGTAGGTGATCGAGGCGCTCGAGATGTTCCCGCTCACGCCGGACGGGTAAGCGATGGTGGCCTGGGTGGTGAAGTCGGAGGTCCTGCCGGCCACGTCGATCGGGGGTAGGGTGATGCTACCGATCTTGGCCAGCAGCGTCTGGTCGCCCGTGATGACCACGGTGCCCGGGTTGATCGTGACGCCGGTGACGCGATAACCCTGAGCTGGAGAGTGCAGATAGGGTGCGTCGAGCAGGGCTACGGTGCGGCTCGTAGTGCCCGTCGCGGCTTCGATGTGGATGCCCACGGTCGGCGGGTCCAGGGTCAGTGGAGGTTCCGTGCGGGCGGTATCGATGTCGAGGGGCTGTCCGTTGAGCTCGATCGTCACCGGCTGGGTCAGGACGTCGATGACGTTCTGCTGCACGGGCTGCGTGAAGTCGACGTAAGCCTTCAGGCCGGAGCGCCAGCTGGCGGGACCGGTCAGCGTCACCGAGCACGGCGGCGTGCCCGGACAGACGGCGACGATCTTGTTCACCTTCCAGCCAAACGCCACTGACTGGACCCTCGGTTCTACGACCACCGACATTGACGCGAGGCGGTCGATGTTCAAGACGTAGGGGACGACCGGGTTGACCACGCTCACCGGGGCGATCAGCGACTTGATGACGAGGTTGACGCGCACTGCGGTGCCGGGCTGCACTTTGGTCAGGTCGAATGTGGCGGACACGTTCCGTGAGGTCATGGCCTGCAAGGTGTCGCCGAGACCCTGCACCACGACTCCACTGATCGTCGTCGGGGGGTTGATCACGATGAGTGACGTGGTCGGTCCGACGGCGTACGCGATGCTTACGTTGTCCAGCGTCTTCTCGGTGGGCGGGTTCTGCGAGAACGCGACTGCTCCCAGCATCAGGACGGCCAGGCCCACGGCCAGAACCTTGAGCCGCCACTCGCTGGTCAGCCAGCTCCAGCTCACCGGCGCAACCTGAAGCGGGACAGGCCGTTGCCGTTCGGCGAGGGAACTTTGACGCTGACCCTACGGCGCAGGCTGTCTGGATCCAGATTGCGGCTGATCTTGCCCTCTTCGATCACCGAGATGTTGCCCGTCTCCTCGGACACGACCATAACCAGGGCATCGGAGGCAAGCGACAAGCCCAGGGCCGCTCGGTGGCGCGTACCCAACCTCTCGCGGACCGCCCCTTCTTCGGGCAGTGGCAGCAGGCAACCGGCGGCAATGATGCGGTTGCCCCGCACGATGACCGCGCCGTCGTGCAGAGGCGAGTTGGGATAGAAGATGGACTGCAGCATCTCAGCGGAAATCTCTCCATTGATGCGCACGCCGGTGGCGGCGTAATCCTCGAGACCCACCTCGCGCTCGAAGGCGATCAGCGCGCCCGTGTGCTTGGTGCTCAGCCGTTCAGCCGCCCGGATCGCCTCGGACACCGCCTGGCTGTAGAGGCCGGTGTTGTAGTTCGAGAGGGGTCGCCCGATATGCCCGAGGCGGCCGAGCTGATCCAGCGCCCGGCGCAGCTCTGGCTGAAACATGACGATCACGCCTATGACGATAAAGAAGGTCGCATTGCGAAACAGCCAGGACAGGAGAACGAAGTTGAGCGTCGTGGCAAGCACGCCGACCACCGCGAGCAGGATCAGGCCGACCAGGATTTGCGTACCCTGTGTACCCCGCAGCAATCGCAGCAGCTGGTACAGGATGAAGGCGACGACGGCGACGTCGATCACCTCGATCACCCCGAGGTGCCGCACCACCGCTCCCAGATTGAATAAGAACTGACCGATCGCCTGGCTCATGCCGGCCGTCCAAAGAGCTCCGCCATCAGCGCCATCTGGACGTAGAGGCGGTTGCCGGCCTGCTGGAACACAACCGACCTCGGGCCGTCGATCACCTCGTCGGTGACCTCCTCGCCGCGATGCGCGGGGAGGCAGTGCAGGAACGCCGCGCGCGGAGCGCGATCCATCACCGCCTGGTTGACCTGGTAGGGCTTGAAGACGCTGCGCCGCGTCTCCTGTTCGGCCTCCTGGCCCATCGATGCCCAGACGTCGGCGTAGATGGCCGTGGCGTCCTCAATGCCGGTGATCTTCTCCGTCAACGTGAGCCGGGTGGCGCCCGCGGAGCGGGCTTTTTCGACGACGTCGTGCGCAGGGAAGTACGCGCTGGGCCCGGCAATCGTGAGCGCAAAGCCAGCGAGGGCCGAGGCTTCGATCAATGAGGTGGCGATGTTGTTGCCGTCTCCGATGTAGACGACGTGCTGCTTAGACAGGTCGCCGGCGACCTCCTCCAGGGTCATGAGGTCCGCCAGCACCTGGCACGGGTGCGAGCGATCGGTCAGGGCGTTGATCACCGGCTTCTCCGCCCAGCGGGCAAGCTCGACAAGGTCTTCGTGGGTCCTCAACCGGGCGACGATGCCGTCGACGTACTGGTCCAGGACCCGGCCCGCGTCCGGCACCGACTCCCTGATCCCGAGCTGCACGTCGTGTTCGCCCAGGCTCGTCGCGGACCCGCCGAGGCGAGCGATCCCCACCTCGAAGGAGACCCTGGTGCGGTGCGAGGGCTTCTGGAAGAGCATCGCGACGTGCATCCCCTCGAGAGGGCGCCGCTTCCAGGTGCCTGCCTTGATCGCGTGACCGAGCTCCAGGAGGTGGCGCAGCTCATCGCGGCTGAGGTCGGCCACGTCGAGGAAATCGCGTCCCCGGAGGGTTGCCACAGGAGCGATCATGAACGCTGAGCTTAGAACTAGAGGCGGGGTTCGATGAGTTCACCGGCCACGACCGTCGACGCAGCCAGGTCGCGCGCGGAATCGAACTCCGGAAGCCTCGAGCGCAGCTTCGAGTCGTCCCTCAGGCGCAGGATCAGGTCGCGGCAGGCGACCGGCTCCAGGCCGAAGGTGGACGGCCTGAATCTGATCGGCGCCTCGTTCCGTGAATGGATGGTCAGGCGATCGGTCAACCGGAGGTCCGGCCAGGCCAGCGGCTCGGCGAGAGTGATCGTTTCCATGAGCGACCAGACCGCCCGCGTCTCGCGCTTGCCTTCGATCACCACCAGGCGGTCGCGAAACAACGCGAGCTTGTGCGATGGCCACCTGGTGAGCTGAATCGCCTGCCACGCGACAAAGCCCAGGGCGCCCAGCGCGCCGGCCACCAGAGGGATCCCGGCCAGGGCGCCCGAGGGCACCTGGAATGCAACGGCCGACAGGACGCCGAAGACCACCCCGCACGCCAGGCCGGCAGCCCCGAGCGTCAAGATCGACCGGCGCGATCGCACGTAGATCAAGCGCGCCCCACCTGCGAGTAGTGTATTCCCGCAAATGGATAGGAACGTTGCGGCCGAAAGAAGGGAGATCGACGCGGCGGCCAACGGCAGGACCGTGCTCACGATGTTCGAGGCGACGTGCAGCGCAGTACCCGACGCCCCGGCCCTGAAGTGGCGCGACGCCGCCGGCGACTGGCACGGGTTGACGTGGAGCGAATACAGGCGCGAGGTCCGCCATGCCGCGGCCGGGTTGAAAGCGCTTGGGTTCCAACCAGGACAGTTCGCCATCATCATGTCGCGCAACCGGCCGGAGCATCTGATCGCCGACCTCGGCATTCTGCACGCCCGAGGCGTGCCGGTCAGCGTCTACAACACGCTGGCTCCCGAGCAGGTGCAGTACATCGCCGCCCATTGCGAGGCCGTGGTGGCGATCGTGGAGAACTCGGCGTTCCTGGCCAAGCTGGAGGCGATCCGCGGCCAGCTGCCCAAGCTGCGCGCGGTGATCGTTATGGATTTCGAGGGCGTGTCGCCCAGCGGTTGGGTCACCAGCTGGCATGACTTCATGGCCCGCGGCGCGCAGGTCGACCACCAGGATCCCAAAGCGTTCGAGGATTGGCGCCAGGTCACGCCAGACGATCTCGCCACCCTGATCTACACCTCGGGAACCACGGGACCTCCCAAGGGCGTGATGCTGGCCCACAGCAACGTCTCGTGGCAGGCCGCGACGACGGACGCGTACCTGCCCGTCAAAGGTCAGCGTCACCTCTCGTACCTCCCGTTTGCGCACGTGTTCGAGCGGTTCGTCGGCCACTACAACGCGATCAACCAGCAGGCGATCGTGCACTTCTGCCCCGAATCCTCCCAGCTGTTCGCGTACGCGCTGGAGGTCAAGCCGACGGCCCTGATCGGGGTGCCGAGGGTGTGGGAGAAGCTGCAGGCCGCGCTGGCGGCCGGCATCCAGGCCGACCCGGAGGAGCGCAGGCGCACCGCGATCCTGGGGGCGATCGAGGTCGGCCGCAAGCTGGTCAGGCTCCAGCAAGCCCGCCAGGACCCGCCACCGGAGCTGCTCGCCGCGGCCGAGCAGGCGCGGCCCGTCTGGATGGCGATCAGGGCCAAGGTCGGACTCGAAGAGCTCGCGTACGGGATCACCGGCGCGGCCCCGATCAATGTCGAGGTGATCGAGTTCTTCCAGTCGCTTGGGATCAACCTCTGGGAAGGCTGGGGCATGAGCGAATGCACGGTCGGCGCGACCTACAACCCGCTCGACCGAATCAAGAACGGGACGGTGGGGATCGCCGACCCCGGGGTCGAGATGAAGATCGCCGGGGACGGCGAGGTCCTGCTGCGCGCCGGGAACGTGATGCGCGGTTACTACAAGGATCCGGAAAAGACCGCCGAGACGATCGACTCGGACGGCTGGCTGCACACCGGGGACGTCGGCGAGATCGATGACGAGGGATACCTGAAGATCATCGATCGCAAGAAGGAGCTGATCATCACGGCAGGCGGCAAGAACATCTCGCCGGCGAACCTGGAGGCGCTGCTGAAGCAGCACCCGCTGGTGGGCCAGGCCTGCGTCATCGGCGACCGGCGACCTTACGTCAGCGCATTGATCGTGCTGGACCCCGAAGGCGCGCCGGCCTGGGCCCGCAAAGCCGGGCTTGCGAATGTGAGCGCCGCCGATCTCGCGAATCATCATGCCGTGCACGCCGAGATCCAGAAGGCTGTCGACGAGTGCAACCGTCACGTGTCGAACGTGGAGGCGGTGAGGCGCTTCACGATCCTGCCCGGCGAGTGGACAGCGGAATCCGCGGAGCTGACTCCGACGCTCAAGCTGAAGCGGCGCGTGATCGTGGAAAAATACGCCGGCCAGATCGACGAGATGTACGCCCGCTCCGAGAAGTCGCCGGCGGAGGTCCGCTAGGCCTTCGCAGCCTTGGCTTTCGGCTTCGGCCTTGCCGGCCCGGGCTTGAACCCCATCACAGCGTCCGTGAAGAGGCGGGTGGCGAGCCGGGTCCTGGGCTCGCCTGTTCGCGCGGCGACGCTGGCCAGCCGATCCACCACACGAGGCTCGACGCTGAGGCGGTAGAGCTGTTTGACGACGGGTTCCTTCTGTTTCACGGCAGTTCCTCCTGAGTTGTTCACGCCCAGGATTGTGCGATGCAGGCGGGGCAGCCGCCTACCCCGCCTGTTAAGGACGTGGCGGGTGCAGGCGTGCACCCTCCGTTGCCCTCTCCCCCGCAGGGAGAGTAAAGCTCGCCGGCTCAGCTCAGGATCGTCGAGCGGTACTGGGCCATGCCGCTCGTCGAGTTCGCGCAGCCTTTTGTGGGTCGAGGCGACACGACCCATACCTCCTTCGGTTCTTCACCTAGTTGCGTTCGCCAACCTGCAACGGTGTGCGGAGCGCATCCCCGGCCCGGATGATTCGCAACCAGCACACAATTCCGCCATGGACAAAGAGGTCGTCTGGCACCGGGGGCAGACGCTCGCGGCCGGCCAGGTGGCGGAGTTCAAGGTGTGGGCGGAGGTGGTGCGCCAGTCGGCGGGTGACCTCCACGTGTTTCTTCCGCTTCGCGACCTGGGCATCGACGGCGTTCTGCACCGGCTGTCGGACGGGGCTTACCTGGCGATCCAGGTGAAGGGACGCACCGAGCTGACACCTGCCGGACAGGTTCACATCACCGTGACCGCGAGCAGCCTGGTCGATGACGACGCGCTCATCGTCGCCACGCTCATCGATGGCGCGGAGCTGGGTGAAATGGTCCTCGTAGTCGACGAACGAACATTCCGATCACTCGCGGCGCACGACGTCGTGGACGGCCGCGAATACCTGACTGCCGCTTTCGAGCTGCACGACCGCGGTGCCTCGCGATGGGCTCCATTCCTCGTGCCGCGCGACCGGTTGGCGCTGCGGTTCGGGGTCGTCCCGGGCAGCGCGCGGCTGGAGCTGGGCGAGGCGGTCGCGGTCGACCGGGGACGAGAGGGTTTCCTTGGCGAGGCGGAGGTGATCCGGCGGCTGGCGGAGGCCCGCTCTCTGGCGCTCTTCCGCCCATTCCCAGACCTCGAGACCGTCGAGGTGCTGGCCCGGCACGTCACCAGCCATCGATTCCTCGGCCTCCAGGTCAAGACTTCCGGGTGGGATTCGCCGGCGACCGAGAGCCGGGTCTACATACGCAAGTCAAGCTTCCGAGAGGCTGCCTCCACCTACGTGTGCGTCTTGGGCTGGCATCGGGACCCGGGACGCTTTGCGGATGAGTGCCTGCTCATCCCGAGTGCGAAGATCGCCGAACTCGCTCGCGACGAGGGCGAGTGGCTGGTTCTGGAACTCGAGCCGGGCAGCGCCCGCCACAGGCGGCTGGACGACTACCGCGCGCCGCTCTCGACCTTCGGCCAGAGGCTGGAGGAGCTGACCGGGTCAGGTCCGGTCATCCACCGTGAGTGAGCTGGGGCATCCAGTGGTTGAGCGGGCTTGTCAGGCCAGCATCGAGCCGAGGCGATCAATGCGGGCGGGCGCCACACCGGCGGCGTCAAGGTAGCCGGCGACGCCGCCCCACCTCGAATCCAGGTGATCGAGCAGGCC
>DASXBJ010000069.1:0-8529 GCA_036491755.1 Candidatus Dormiibacterota bacterium | reverse complement strand
CTGCGCGAGCATCGCGCCCGGCAGCTGGATGCAGGCCTGCCGTCGATCGCCGGCGGGTTCGTCTTCACCGATGAGGCTGGAGCTCCGCTGCTCGGGACCAACGTCACTAGAGGCTTCCAGCGCCTTCTCAAGCGGTCAGGGCTGCCGCGGATGCGCTTCCACGACCTCAGACACTCGTGCGTGTCCCTGCTCGGCGCTCAGCACGTCCCACCGCGGGTCGTGATGGAGATGCTGGGCCACTCGACGATCGGCGTGACCATGAACATCTACGCGCACGTGGTGCCGGAAGCGATGCGCGATGCGGCCGACGCCATGGACCGGGCCATGACCGGGAACCGGTAGCCGGTTGCTGTACGGTTGCTACACGGCGGGTCCATCGAGGGCCCGCCGTTTCCAGTCTAGGGGCCTGATCCGAATACGATTCCGCCATGCCGGCGTAGCTCAGCTTGGTTAGAGCAGCGGTCTTTTAAACCGATGGTCCGGGGTTCGAGTCCCCGCGCCGGCACTTTCAACACCGGCCGTTACCAGATTGCCGGTGCACCGTTAACTATTCAGTTGCCACTGCACAAGGTTCGGCGCACCGTTCAGGGCACGTCCGGTTGGCGTCGTGCCGGAACCAGGATGAGACCTTTGGCCACCGGCGTCTTGATGCTTTTGGCGGTGGCAGCCTGCGGTAGGGCTAGCAGCGTCGTAGGCGCGGCGACCTCGCCTTTCGCGTCGTCCGTTGTGTCTGGCACCAGAACCTCCCCGACACGCCTTCCAACACCCACAGGCACGAATCCCAAGCTTGCTGCCGGTGACTGCCTTGCGGCTCCGGCGGGAAATCGGACTACGCAAGTGGGTAACGATCAGATCTCGGTCGAGATTCCGACGGGATGGACAGAAACGGCAAGCACCGGCCCGAGCGAGACATTGCTCTTGCAGCTGAACGCTCCACCGATTTATGGCAGCGACAACGTCGTTTTGCAGCTACATAGCTACCTTGGGCCGCGGGCGGGTTCGACCTCTCACCATGAACTGGAGATCGACGCAGCCAATTTGGTCACAGCGAGTCGCTGGACTGTTGTCGGCTCGATTACGGATTGCTCGGTGGGCGGAGAGGATGCTTCGTTCGTTGAGTTTTCGCACGGCGGCACTGTCGAGTTCAGAGTCTATGTACTTCACCACCCAGATCAGCAGTACCCGCTTCTCTACGTCATCGTTATTGCCGGGCAGGGTTCAATCGACGATCAGTCAATGCTCGATGCGAAACGAGTAATGGGATCCTGGAATTGGGGAACGTGACGAGACGAGTTACTCGGGAAAACGCTCGGTACGTTGGATTCAGTTCGATTGCAGCCGTGTTGGCGGCGATTGCTGGGGTCGCTTGACGTCAGGCCGGCGCTTGGCGACTGAAAAGATCGTTAAGCGAAACGCGCAGGGAACTGAGCCCAGGTTCGTCGTAATGGCCACATGGGTACCGGTTCCCCGTTCGAAGCGCGGAAAGGCAAGTTGTCCCTGGGCCTGGCCACAGGGGCTTTGCTCGCGCTCTGGCTGGCGGTTCCCGTCCAAGCTGCGACCGACGCGGTGGACCAGAGCGAAACCTATCCGACCTACTCGTATCAAACCCTGCGACTGAAAGCTGAGACGTTCACGCCTGCTGTCAGCGGACGGCTTGACCAGGTCTCGCTTTACGCCGCCACCCCGGGCTTCTACCCGTCCTCGTTCCTGATCCAGATCTGGACCGTCAACGCCGGCCAGCCGGCCGCGGTCTATCAGTTCGACTCGACGACCTCCGCCACCACGGCAGAGTCGGTGGCCCTGATGGTCCCGATGCGATGGCACGACTTTCCTCTGAGCCGGCCTGTTCCTCTCTCAGCCGGAACGCAATACGCAATCGTCCTGACCTCAACGGTCGGCGTCCTGGAGTGGGGGTTTGAGGACGGCGAGACCTATCCGGGGGGCAAGCTCTGGGTGTGCTGCGGTCAGTTCGGGACCTGGTTGACCGGGTCGATCTTCGGTGTCAGCTTCGATTTCAAGACGTGGATGAACACGAGCACCAACTCGGCCCCGACGCTGGGCGCGAGCAACGCGGCGGTTAGCGTCAACGAGGGCACCGCGCCCACCAACACGGGCACCTACGCGGACACTGATGGGGACACGGTGGCGTTGAGTGCCTCCGCCGGCACTGTCACCACCTCGGGCGGCGCGAGCAGCGGCACCTGGTCGTGGACGCAGCCGGCCGGAGATGAAGTCCCGGCTCAGAACGTCACCATCACCGCCGACGACGGCAAGGGCGTCACCGCCTCGACCACCTTCTCGGTGACGGTGCAGGCCGTCGCCCCTGCTGTGCACATCGGCTCCGGGTCGCCTGTGCTGGCCGCCGCCGCCACAAGCGGTGTCGGTTCGAGCCCTGAGGGCACCCCGGTCTCGCTGACGGCTTCGGCCACCAGCCCCGCCGGCGCCGACAACGCCGCCGGGTTCGGATACGAGTGGGCCGTGACCAAGAACGGCAATCTGTTCTCGGCCGGGTCCGCGGCCTCGTTCAGCTTCACCCCCGACGATGAGGGCACCTACGTCGTGAGCCTGCAGGCCAAGGATGACGGCGGCATGTCCGGGGCGGCCTCGCTGACGCTCACCGGCGCCAACGTTGCGCCGGCCGCCAGGATCACCGGCGTCACGGCGTCCGCCCCGCTGGTGCTGACGGCCCAGGAGCCGGTCGCCTTCACGGGCAGCTTCTCCGACCCCGGAGCGCTCGACTCCCACACCGCCACGTGGAACTTCGGCGATGGGGCCACCGCGACCGCGAACTACGGTCCGGGCGGCTCGGCGGGGCTGTCGACGTCTCACACCTACGGCGCGGCGGGCTCGTATGTGGTCAGCCTGACGGTCACCGACGACGACGGCGGAGTGGGCTTGACGACCCTCAAGGTGGTCGTCCAGACGCCCCAGCAGGCTATCGCCTCCATCACCGCGGCGGTCCAGGGCCTGGCGTCCCTCAACAAGGGCGAGCTGAACAGCCTGACCGTCAAGCTGAACGCGGCGTCGGATTCCCTCTCCCGCGGCAACACGACCGCGGCCAACAACCAGCTGAACGCGTTCCTCAACGAGCTGCAGGCGGACGTCAACAGCGGCAAGGTGACCGCCGCCACCGCCAACACGCTGCGCCTGGCTGTTCACGCGGTGCAGGCTGCGCTGGGCACCTACAACAAGTTCCTGGAGTGGTGGCCTCTCGAGGCTTAAACTCCCGGCCAGACTTTGGCCAGAGCCGCGTTGCCCGCCGCCGACCTGCTTCCGGTAGGCCCTCGCGCCAACCTCCCGTATCGCGCCGTCCGTATGCTGGCGGCCCCTCTCCTCCGAGCGTGCTTCCGATTCGAGGTCGAAGGCCGCGACCACATCCCCCGCCAGGGCAACTACATCGTCATCGCCAACCACCTCAACTGGCTCGATGAGTTCGCGCTCCTGTACCTGTTCCCGGTCGAGCCTCGCCTTCACTTCCTGGCCGATCCGACACTTCTCGTGACCCGACGTTTCCAGTGGTGGCTCATCCGCACGACCGGCGGCTATGTGCCTGTGGCGCGTGAGCGACACGGCGATCGCGCCCTGTTCGAGCACGTCGACCGTTGCCTCGCGATCGGCGGCGCGGTGGCCATCTTCCCCGAAGCGAACTACGGACCCGCCGAGGGCGGGCTGATGCCGTTCCACAAGGGCTTCGCCCATTTCGCGATCAAGTCAGGAGTACCTGTCATTCCCGTCGCCCTCTCCGGGACCAAGGACCTGTGGCTGCGGAAGCGAATCCGGGTCATCGTCGGCGAGGCCATCACTGGCGGCCAGGACCCATCCGCCATGACCGAGCTCGCCATGCAGCGGATCCAGGGCATGCTGCCGGCCTACGTCGAACCGCCGGGTCGCAAGCCGCTCCGCAGCTTCCTGACCCACCTCTTTTGAGCGCCGGAAACCGCCTGGAGCGCCGTTAAGCGCCTCGCAAGGCAGCCTAAAATCGCGGCCCTTTTGGTAAGGTGGCCTCTTTCCCGGTTTCCTGAGCGGTCCTCCATACGTCACTGCTCCGAGCTCAGGCCTGAACGTAGCCCCAGGGGTAGGGCGAGTCCAAGGAGGAGCGCAGGGGTTTGTTTCCGCTGTTTCGGGCGGTGCTGGTGTGGGTCGTGATCCTCGTCACGGTCATACTGCCGCGCCTGATGCCGCCCGTCCAGGCGACGACAGCCATCGCCGTGACCCAGCTCAGCTCGTACGAGAGGCTGTCGGTGGTCCAGCAGACTCGCACCCAGCGCGTCCACGCGGCTCAGATGGCGCAGTCCCAGGTGTGGTCACAGGAGCTGAAGCAGGGGCTGGCCGACTACGAGGCCCAGCAGCAGGCGCTGGCCGCCGCCCAGGCCCAGGCCGCGGCGATCGCCGCTCGAAACAACCATCCGGGTCCGCCGCCTGACATTGCCAAGGACATCACCGACGCGTTCAGCCCGCTCGGTCCGGCCGCGCTCCAGTGGGCGATGAACGTGGCTTACTGCGAATCCCGCTACCACGCCAACTCGGTCAACTCGACGAGCGGCGCCTCGGGCCTGTTCCAGTTCCTGCCCAGCACGTGGGGTGGCACGCCGTGGGCCAGCTACTCGCCCTTCGACCCGGCCATCAACGCGCTTGCCGCGGCGTGGCTTTACTCGCACTACGGGCCCGGCCGGTGGCAGTGCCAGGGATGAGCGGCCAGGCCGCCCAGGCCACCGAGGACTAGCCTTCGGCGGTGACGGCGGTCTCCAGCTCGTAGATCGGCTGCGGGCGATTGGCGCCCTTCAGCAGCATCGCCTCCAGGGCGGCCACCTCGATGCTCGGGGGCAGCTCTTCTCGCGTGGCCTCCGACAGCAGGACCCGCGCCGGCCGCACCTTCGACAGGTAGGCGGCGTTGTTGACCGGCACGCCGATCAGCGTGAACTCGAGCCGTCGCCTGGACCCGACATGCCCGGCGACGACGTCGCCGGTGTCCAGGCCGATCCCCACCGAGATGGCCGGCCTGCCGGCCGCGACCAGCTCGCGGTTGAGGCGGTCGATCTCCCGGACCATGCTCTGGGCCGCCTTGAGCGCTTGCTCGGCATGGTCGATCATCGGGTTCGGGGCGCCGAAGGCGACGAGCATCCCGTCGCCCTGGAACTTGTCGATGTTGCCGCCGTGCGCGAGCACGACCTCGATCATCCGGCGAAAGTAGTCGTTGAGGAACTCCACCAGCTCCTCGGCGCTCATGCTCTGGGAGAGGCGTGAGAAACCCGCGATGTCGGAGTTGAGGATCGTCACCTGGCGACGCTCCCCGGGCAGCATCATCGTGTCGGCGTCGGCGTGGGCGAGGACGTAGTCGGTGACCTGCTTGTTGACATGCAGCTCGAACAGCTCGCGAAGGAACTCCGATCGCTGGTACTGGCGGGCGTTGTCGATGGCGATCGCCGCCAGGTCGGAGATCGCCTGGAGGAACTCCTTGTCCTTTTCCTCAAAGATCGCCGCCCGGAACGGGTTGTCCACGTAGACGGCGCCGATCACCTTGCTCTTGGTGACCAGGGGCACCGCGATGATCGATCGCAGGTTCTGGAGGATCACCGACTGCTGGCCCTTGAAGCGGTCGTCGAGGCTGGCGTCGGTCGAGACCACCGCCTGGCCCGTACGCACCACCTGCTCGATCACTGTCCGGGAGCCCAGGAACAGGCGCGCCGTCTCCGGATCGGACTCGCCGCTGGACATCTTGACCGACATGCCGCCGGCCGCCGGGTCGACCAGGACGATAAACCCGCGGGCAGCCTTCATGAGCGTGATCACCCTGTCCATGACCTTGCCCAGCACGATGTCGAGCTCGAGCGACGAGCTGAGATCGCGCGCGAGCTCGTAAAGCAGGTGATCGCGCATGCCGAGATCGACTTCCGGAGCCAAGGGCACGAGCAGTCTAACGTTCGGAAATCGGATTTCCCTGCCATACGGGGGCGAGGAATGAGATATCCATGCCGCGGGTAAACTCGAATCCCCCTTGGTTGCCGAAGAGTCCCCTCAGCCCGACATCGACGCTCTGCTTGCCAGGCTCAACCCGCCCCAGCAGGAAGCCGTCACGCATGGCGACGGGCCGCTTCTGATTTTCGCGGGCGCCGGCAGCGGCAAGACCCGAGTCCTGACCGCCCGGATCGCCTACCTGATCGCCTCGCACCGCGTGTGGCCCGACCGCCTGGTGGCGGTGACCTTCACCAACAAGGCGGCCAAGGAGATGCGCAGCCGGGTCGAATCCCTGGTCGGCGAGCCGGCCAAGAACATGTGGGTGGGGACGTTTCATTCCACCGCGGTCAAGATCCTGCGCCGCGAGTCGCAGCGCATCGGCATCGCCAACAGCTTCGTGATCTTTGACGACGACGACACTCGCGCGGCGCTGCGTCGCGTTCTCGACGAGCTGCGCCTGGACCCGAAGCGCTATCCGATCGGCGCTCTGAGCAACGCGATCTCGCAAGCCAAGAACGAGCTCAAGGGCC
Source organism: Candidatus Dormiibacterota bacterium (assembly GCA_036491755.1). Taxonomy (GTDB): domain Bacteria; phylum Chloroflexota; class Dormibacteria; order Dormibacterales; family Dormibacteraceae; genus DASXBJ01. The sequence goes on along the minus strand of DASXBJ010000069.1, from coordinate 2,044 downwards.
CGCAGGACTACCCAAATCGCAGCTACGCCGACGAGGTCGTGCGACGCGTCTACGAGTCGTATCAGGAGGTGCTCCGGCGCTCGGGAGGCCTCGACTTCGACGACCTGATCATGAAGCTGGTCGAGCTCTTCACCACGGACGAGGAGGCGCTGGCCAAATGGCGTGACAGGTTTCGGCACGTCCTGGTCGACGAGTACCAGGACACCAACCGCGCCCAGTACGTGCTCGTCAACCTGCTGGCGCAGGAGCATCGCAACGTCGCCGTCGTGGGCGACGACGACCAGTCGATCTATCGGTTCCGCGGCGCGGACATCCGCAACATCCTGGACTTTCGCAAGGACTACCCGGATGCGCATGTGGTCCACCTCGAGCAGAACTACCGCTCCAGCCAGGCGATCCTCGACGCGGCCTACAGCGTCATCCGCAGCAACCCTGAGCGCGCCGAGAAGCGCCTGTGGACGGAGCGGGCCGGCGGTGAGAAGGTGATGGCGACGCAGGCGTACAACGAGATCGAAGAGGCGGAGTTCGTCGCCGACGAGATCGAGCGCCTCCGGCGGACCGAGGAACGCGGCTACTCCGATTTCGCGATCCTCTATCGAACCAACGCGCAGTCGCGCTCCTTCGAGGATGTGCTGGCCCGACGCCGCATCCCCTATCGGCTGGTGGGCGGCATCCGCTTCTGGGAGAGGCGTGAGGTGAAGGACGTCGTCGCGTACCTCCGCTTCTGCTTCAACCCCAAGGACGCGCTCAGCTTCGCCCGCATCGTGTCGGTGCCCTCGCGCAAGATCGGCGGCGTCACGGTCGATGCGCTCAATGCGCATGCGCGCACGACCGAGTCCGACATCCTGTCCTTGCTGGCGGAGCCGGGCCGGGTTCCGGGAGTGCCCAAGGGCGCGGTGGGCCCCCTGCAGGGCTTCCGCGCTCAGATCGAATCCGTGCGCGCCACGATGGGAGTGCTGCGGCCCAGCGAGCTGCTGGACCATGTCGTGGAGGTGATGAACCTGCGCCAGCACTACCTGGACGGCACGCCGCAGGGCGAGGCGAGAATGGAGAACCTGAACGAGCTGCGCGGCCTGGCCGAGAGCTTCGACGACCGCGAGCCGGCGCAGGGTCTCGAGGACTTCCTGGCCGAGGTCGCGCTGGTCTCCGACGTCGACGCCTACGACGAGAACGGCGAGGGGGTCACCCTGATCACGCTGCACATGGTCAAGGGCCTCGAGTTCTCCGTCGTGTTCATGGTCGGCATGGAGGAGGGGCTGCTGCCGCATCAGCGTGCCCTGGACGAGCGAGAGGCGAATCCTTCGGCGGTCGGCGCCGCCACCGAGATGGCCGAGGAGAGACGGCTCTGCTACGTGGGCATGACGCGGGCCAAGGACCGCCTGTATCTCAGCTGCGCGTTCCGGCGGCATCTCTATGGCCGCTCGCAGCCGGCCTTTCCCAGCCGGTTCCTGACCGAGATCCCGCAATCGCTCCTGGCTGCGCCGAAGGGCAGCGCCCCGGTTGCGCCGCCTCGCCAGGGTTACAAGGAGCGGTTCCAGGAGCGCCAGGTGCAGGCCGCGCCCGCGGCCCCGCCCGTCCAGCGCTTCGCGAGCGGTGACCGCGTGAAGCATCCGTCCTTCGGCGCGGGCACCGTGGTCAAGAGCACGCTGACGCGCACGGACGAAGAGCTCGTCGTCAAGTTCGACACGGCCGGCCTCAAGATCCTGAGCGGCATGCTCGCCCCCCTTTCCAAGTGAGCACGTGAGGTGAGCAAACGCAAGAAGGTGGTGGCCGACGCGGCGGTCCGCGCCGAGGAGCTGAAGGACCTGATCCGCCGGTACGAGCACGCCTATTACGTGCTCGACACTCCCGAGGTTTCGGACGCCGAGTACGACGCATTGTTCCTCGAGCTGCGCCGGCTCGAGGAAGAGCGGCCGGACCTCCTGTCGGCCGACTCGCCCACCCAGCGCGTGGGCGGCGAGGCGTCCGACCAGTTCGCCAAGGTGCGGCATCGATCGCCGATGCTGAGCCTGCAAAACGCGTTTGACGAGGCGGAGATCCGCGC
>DASXBJ010000068.1:0-8745 GCA_036491755.1 Candidatus Dormiibacterota bacterium | reverse complement strand
GACCTGGACGCGGGCCTGCGCGAGGTCCGGCTCGCCCTGCTCGAAGCAGACGTCAACTTCAAGGTCGTCAAGGAGTTCGTCGAGCGCGTCCGCGCCCGGCTCCAGGGAGCCGAGGTCGCGCCGGGCCTCACCGCGCCTCAGCAGGTGGTCAAGGCCGTGAACGAGGAGCTCGTCGAGCTTCTCGGCGGGAATGCGGAGGGGCTCCGCTATGCGCCCGCGCCGCCCACCGTGTTGATGCTCGTCGGCCTCCAGGGCTCGGGCAAGACGACGACCGCCGTCAAGCTCGCGCTGCTCGCCAGGCGCGAGGGGCATAGGCCTCTCGTGGCCGCGCTGGACCTGCGCCGGCCGGCCGCCGTGGAGCAGCTCCGCACCCTCGCCGAGCGCGAGCAGGTCGCGTTCCACGCCGGGGCGGGCGGCTCGTCGGTCGAGGCGATCGCCAGAGGGGCTGTCGGCGAGGCCGCCCGGCTCATGTGCGATGTCGTGATCCTCGACACCGCCGGCCGGCTCCAGGCCGACGCCGAGCTGATGGCGGAGCTGGTGCGCCTCAAGGCCGCCGTCCCGGTCACCGAGACCCTGCTGGTCGCGGACTCGATGACTGGGCAGGAGGCGGTCAGGGTGGGGGAGGCCTTTGGCGCGGCGCTGAGCGTCGATGGCGTGATCCTGACCAAGCTCGATGGCGACGCGCGCGGAGGCGCCGCGCTGTCCCTGCGGGTCGCGACGGGCCAACGTATCCGCTTCGCCGGCACGGGCGAGAAGCCACAGGACCTCGAGGTGTTCCACGCCGAGCGCATGGCGTCTCGAATCCTCGGAATGGGCGACATGCTGACCTTGATCGAGAAGGCCGAGCGCAACCTGGATAAGGCCAAGGCGCAGGAGGTTGAGCGGCACATGCGCGCCGGCCAGATCAGCTTCGACGATTTCCTGGCCCAGATCCGTCAGCTGCGCGGCATGGGCTCGCTGGAGGGGATGCTCGAGATGATTCCCGGTGGCGCCAAGCTGAAGGGCAAGACCGCCGGAGTCGACACCGAGCAGGAGGTGCGGCGGATGGAGGCGATCATCCTGTCGATGACGGCGAAGGAGCGGGCCCACCCTGAGCTGATCGACGGGGCGCGCCGGCGCCGCATCGCACGGGGCAGCGGGGTTGATCCGGCCGACGTCAACCGCGTGCTCAAGGCACGCGACTCGATGCAGAAGCTCGCCAAGCAGTTCGGGTTCATGAACCGTAAGGGAAAGCCCGCGGGGATTCCACGCATGTTCGGACAAGGAGGAACAGGTTGGTAAAGATCAGGTTGAGGCGGATGGGTGCCAAAAAGCATCCCTTCTACCGTCTCGTGGTGGCTGACGCGCGTTCTCCGCGCGACGGCCGTTTCATCGAGCACCTCGGGTACTACGACCCGATGACGGACCCGGTGCAGATCAAGATCGACGGGGAAAAAGTCATGAAGTGGCTCCGGCAGGGCGCTCAGCCGAGCGAGGCCGCGCGCAGCCTGTTGAAGCGGGAGGGATTGCTTGAGCGAAGCGCCGAGAAGCCGACCACCCAGGCGTGATTTCCGCCGCGGCGGCAACGACCGCGGATTCCGTCGCGACCGGCCTGCCTCGAGCGGACCGGGCATCGACTACCGCGCGCTGGTCGAATACGTGGCCAAGTCGCTCGCCGAGAAGCCGGATGACGTGTCGGTCGAGGCCTTCGAGCGCGGCGGCGGCACGGTCGCGATCAAGGTCAAGCTCGCAGACGCCGACGTCGGGCGGTTCATAGGCAAGGCGGGCCGCAACATCGAAGCCATCCGCACCCTCGTCCGGGTCGCATCGCTGCGCGACCACAAGCGGGTGTTCGTGGATCTGGCTAATGTCTCCCTGCCGCATCAGTCACCCAGGGGCGGCGCACCCCGAGGGGAACGCTCGGAATGATCCGGATCGGGCAGGTGGCGGGGGCGTATGGACTGGATGGAGCTGTCAAGGTGATTCCCTTGACAGACTTCGACGATCGATTTGCACCGGGCGCAAGCCTCGTGCTGGAAGGGGCCGAGCACAGGGTGCAGTGGAGCCGTCCGGGTCAGCCTGGCCTGGTCGTGAAGCTGAACGGCGTCGACAACCGGACGATGGCCGAGCTCTTGCGTGGCCGCTATCTGGAGGTGCCGGAATCCGCGGCGCGGGCCCTGGAGAACGGCCGCTTCTACCATCACCAGGTCGTCGGGCTCGCCGCTGTGACGAGCTCAGGGCGCGACCTGGGCACGATCGCGGAGGTGCTGGAGCGCCCGGCCAACGACGTGTGGGTCAGCCGCGAGGGCGCGGTCGAGCACCTGATCCCGGCCACGAGGGACGCCGTGGTGAACGTCGACCTTGCCGGCGGCCGGGTCGTCGTCGCCGACTGGCTCGTGAGGGTCGAGGAGGCGTGAGATTCGACGTGGTCACCATCTTTCCGGCGATGTTCGGCCCTGTGTTCAAGCAGGGGGTGGTCGGCCGCGCCGTCGAGCGGGGCCGGCTCGAGCTGCATGCGCACGACCTGAGGGACTACACGCATGACCGCCATCGCCAGGTCGACGACATGCCGTTCGGAGGGGGACCGGGGATGGTCATGAAGCCGGAGCCCGCGATCGAGGCGGTGGAGGCGATCCGGTCCCAGAACCCCGGCCCGGTTGTGCTCATGGAGCCATGGGGCGAGCGCCTCGACCAGTCGATCGCCAACGAGCTGAGCGCCGAGCCGGGGCTGATCATCGTCTGCGGCCGCTACGAGGGCATCGACGACCGGGTCAGGGTGGCGCTCGACGCCAGGGAGATCTCGATCGGCGATTACGTGCTGAGCGGTGGCGAGATCCCGGCGATGGTTTTGATCGACGCGGTCGCCCGCCTCCTGCCGGGGGTGGTGGGCGACCCGGGCTCGCTGCAGCAGGACACCTTCTCCAGCGAACCCGCCGGGTGGCCCCAGTTCACCCGGCCGGCCGAGTACCGCGGCATGACCGTCCCCGATGTGCTGCTCTCCGGCGACCACGCTCGCATCGGCCAGTGGCGTCGCCAGCAGGCAGCGCAAAGACATGTTTCACATCCCAAAGTAAGGAGTCAAGACAAGCCATGAACGTGATCCAGCAGCTCGAGAAGGAGCAGCAGAAGGACAAGGTCCCCGCGCTGCGCGCGGGCGACACGGTGCGAGTGCACGCCAAAGTCGTCGAGGGCACGCGCGAGCGCATCCAGGTGTTCGAGGGCACGGTGATCCGGGTCACCGGCGGCGGCCTGCGGATGAACTTCACAGTGCGCCGCGTCACCCACGGTGTCGGGGTGGAGCGCACCTTCATGATCCACTCGCCGCGCATCGACAAGATCGACGTCCTCCGGCACGGGGACGTGCGTCAGGGCCGCCTCTATTACCTGCGCGGCAAGGTCGGAAAGGAAGCCCGCATCCGCGAGCGTCGCCGCCTCATCCGCGACGAGGAGGCGAGCGAAGGGCCGGCCGGTGAGGCGCAGGAGGCCGCCGAGGAGGAAACCGAGCCCGTCGAGGCGTAGACGCCTTTCAGGCGCCGTCTAGGCAAACCTGTAACGAAGTCGAGTCGCCACCGATATAACAGAGCAGTGGCATGCTCGACACCGATCGTCTAGTGGGATTCAACGGAGAGATCGATAGCGACGCGCTCATGGACGCCCTCGATCCTGTGATCTCCGATGCTTATCGCCTCGCCTACGGGATGCTGCGCAATCGAGAAGAAGCAGCGGAGGTCGTGCAGGAGGCTACGTTTCGCGCGTGGCGTCACCGGCACACCTACCGCGCAGGCGCCCCGATAAAGCCCTGGTTTATGGCCATTGTGGCGAACCAATGCCGGCGAACGATCGGGAATCGTTGGTGGTCGGTGATCCGGCGCGCAGATGTCCACCCAGCATTCCCCGACTCCAGAGACGACTACACGGAGGCTCAAGGCCTCAGGCGCGCGCTGTTACGGCTAAGTCATAGCGACCGCCTGGTTCTCGTGCTCCGGTACTACCTGGACCTGGACTACAACCAGCTGGCCGCGATTCTTCGCGTTTCGCCGGCGGCAGTCCGCGTCCGAGCGCACCGTGCGCTCGGACGTCTACGGCCGATTGTGGAGGCCCCTGAGGAGCTGATTGATGAGTGACTCGAAATTGAGGCCGCGATTCCGAGCAGCTATCGGCGAATCTGAGCCACCACCCGACTTGAGGTCTCGCACCCGTCTTGCGTTGAGGCAGTATGCGGACAGGCCCGTAGCCCGACTTCTATGGGCGCCGGGAGCGGTTGCGGTTCTGCTAGCGGTAGCGATCGTCATCGGACTGGTGGCGGTCGATAACCTTGGCAGAAGAGCTGGCATACCGGCGAACTCGGCGCGTTCTGCGTCGCCGTCTTCGTCGCTCGCGTCCGGGGAAGTGCCTGGCGCCGTAGCCATGTTTGGCAAGACCGGTTGGTCGGTGACCTACACGCCGGACGGGACCATCGGGCACCTCCTCCGCACTTCGGATGGCGGTCTCACATGGCAAGGGATGCCGGTGCCCATGCCAACGGGTATGTTCGTTGGTGGGTTCGCCTTGATTGACGCAAGTCATGCATGGCTGCTGGCAGCGGATCAGTCGACGCCCCAGGTTCTAACTTTATTCGCCACCGTCGACGGAGGCCACACGTGGGACAAAACGACAGCGGCGAGCAGCGGTGTCGTCCCGCAGCATGCAGTTCTCACATTTGTCGATCCGAGTGACGGGTGGCTGATGATGCCTGGTCAGCCCGCCAGCCAAGAGATGCAGCAGGGTGTCGTGATCGATCGGACCGCCGATGGCGGGAAGTCGTGGCGAGTCGCCGCACAGGTGACCTTCGCGCCGGACGTTAATACGGCTGGCGCCCCGTCGGCAAGCTGCGGCAAAGGCGATATGTCGTTTGCGAACGCTCATATGGGTTGGTTGACAGGGGGTTGCACGGGCGGAATTACGTTTGATGTCACGACGGACGGTGGCGTCAGCTGGAGGTCGGAACCCTTGGTTCTGCCTGGCGGAAAGAACCCGACCGTCGAGTGCAGTGGCGGTCCATGCACTCTGACCGCGCCTCACTTCATCACGAGCACCTACGCGTACATGGTGCTTCATGACACCAGCCCCGACGGCGCCGGCTCTTGGCTCTACGTGAGCGGCGACGGAGGGCAGAACTGGACGATCCGTTCACTGCCTGGTCAGGACACCCGGGTGCAGATGTTCACGCCGACCAGCGGCTTTGCCGGCGTCGGCTCGGTCGCTTCCGGAGCTGCGTGGTTGTACCGAACGGACGATGGCGGCGTGTCATGGCACCCCATCGGAACTAACATCTCCCTTTCATATCCATTGCTAGATTGCGTTTCAGGCTCCCAATGCTGGGTCGTCAGCCCCGTAGGCGACGGATACGATCCCATGATGCGTCTTTACGAAACAACGGACGGAGGACACACTTGGACTCCGAGGCCAATTGCGTCGTGAGGCACGGCGTCTAACGATCGATTTGGAGCGCCCGGTCAGTCTTTTTGGTATTGCCAGTTCCGGTTCATAAGAACTAGCTTGACGCCAGGACTGTTAAGGTGTTAAATGAGCCGCGTTAACCGGCGAGACAACCGAGGGGAGAGGAGACTGATCCGCAACGATCGGGCCGCATTTTCTCCGCGAGAAGCCGAAATTGTCGAACTGGTAGCTCATGGCTACGCACGCGCAAATTGATCGCCGTGCTTCTGTCGATGCCAAGGTGGACGGTTGAGACTGCTAACCGAATAGTCGCGCGGCGGGTCTGCATACCCGCGCGGCAGCTGTGGCTGACTGGCTCGGCACTCGGACTCGTGGCAGCGTCAGCAGCATTGGGGCAGTCCGCCGACAACGTGACGGACTGTTAGATGAGCGCATTCTGAGTGGGCCACTCGTCGACTGATGTCCGTCCTATTACTGGTCGAGTTGTGAAGAAGATGGTTAGCGTCGGTGGCTCGATGGTCTTGGAGGGAAACGCAATGCATCCGACCTACGTTGATCGTACGCGCCGATGATTAACCGGGATCGCCGGCCGATCTCTTTCCGGGCCTGGATGAGAGTTCATCCTACTTGGACCGTTGCAATTGGAGCGCTACTCATAGTAGGTGCGCTGATAGTCGCGACTGAGCCGATAGACGCGCAGATTCGCTCGAGTGCTCCAGTGCAAGGTAAGGGGCCGCACCCAGGCCCTCGCGTCGACGGCCCGGCCAATCCGTACGTTCCGTTGCCGGCGAAGTCGGCAACCGTATGCGGTGCTTGGTCCAGCGCTGCGAGCGCCACTGGGCAGCGGATCACGCAACAGTACGGGGAGATCCGGAACTGCCTTGCGGTAGAGTCCACCCGCTCGACTTGGGTCATCACAACGCTCGGAACGGGCGCCGCTAGCGGCGTGCTGGGCGTCTACCGGTGTCGCTCTGAGCAGTGCCGTGACGGCAGCACAGATCACCCGATCGCGGGCTGGACGTTCTATAGAGGTCCCTACGGCGGTGGAGTGACCGTAATGCGTGTGGAGTCGGCGACTACTTTGATCGTTGACAACGCAGGCCATCAACTCACGTTCGACCTTAACGCCGGTGTGTTCTCTTAAGAATCGAGAGGAGGTCGTCACTTGAAGAGTACTTACGCAGTGTCTCACCGCGCGTCAGGCCGGATCGTGTTGGCACTGATATGGGTCGTTGCCCTGGTGGCACTCAACACTGTGAAATCATTCGCGCTGTCGCCTACCCCGGCCAACTCCTTCATCGACTATAGGCCGGGCATAATCGATCTGAGTCCGCTTGGGGTCGTCGTAGAAGGACTTGGCATGGGCGCGTGCGCATACTCGCTGAGTTCTATTGAGAGCACAACCGTGACCTACATTAACGACCAACAGGGCGTCCTTACGGAGATTTCCCCTCAGAGTTATTGTGCCTCGCTCAGCAGTTACGAAAGCATGATTAGCAGCTTGATTAGCTATGTCGTGGCCCACGCGTCAATGTCAGGGACCTACTGGGGCGGCGTTATGCTTGACGAAGAGAATGCTTGGGGCTTCTCCGTTGCGCAACTTGAAGCGTTAAACACATCAGTGCGAAACGCCATGATCAATACTCCGGGGATTTCCTACTACTACACGGAGGTGTTTAGTGGCACTGGCAACTGGTCCCAGTCTAGCTACAACGGTATTGTCACCAGTTCAATTCCTGCCCCGCAGATCTCCACCAACTACATGGTCCAATTGGCAAACGGCCTCGCAACCAACGGTAATCTCGTGACGTGGAGTACAGGCTACCCTTCTCCGTTTAACACGGAGTCCTACAGCGATGCAAAGATAAACGGGACGCCGTACAGCATCGATTTCTACGGATGCAACTGCGGATCGATCTATTTTGACAACCGGTTCACGCCTGCCTAATTGGTGGTCTGTCGGAAATGAGTGGGTAACTGAGCCATTCGGTCTCCGTCCGGGTCTTCATGCCGGCGCTCCGAACCTGACGCGGGAAGCCGACCGCGGCGGCTGTTTGACATGTCGGCGTCCTCTGCTGATCCCAGCTCGAACTAGGGGAACTCGGAGCGCAGGGCGTGTCGGGCATTGGACCACTCGGGGCAATGAATTAGGCCGACCACCGTTCGGTGGCCGGCCCGCTTTATCTGCTTCAGTCGTGGCGGCTGAGGTCACAACAAACTTCGGCTGTTAACTCCCTAGCAATCCACTTCGACGCTTCTCTAAGCTCGGCAGATAATGCGGCCGATGCTGTGGCACTACGAGCGCATCGCCAGCGCGATGGGGTACCAGGTCGTCGCCGGCGTGGACGAGGTCGGGATGGGCCCCCTCGCCGGCCCGGTGGTCGGAGGCGCGGTCGTGCTGCCCATCGGCGTCAGGATCCCGGGCCTCGACGACTCAAAGCTGCTGTCGGCGGCGGAGCGGGACCGCGTCGACACCCTGATCCGGCGGCGCGCGGTCGCCGTGTCGGTGTGCGCCGTGGATCACGCGCAGGTGGACCGGCTCGGACTGTTCAAGGCCCGCCACCTCGCGACGGCGGGAGCCGTGGCGGGTTTGAGCGTGCGGGCCGAGTATCTGCTCGTCGATGCGTTCGACGTTCCCGAGGCGCCGCTGCCGCAGCTGGCCGTGGTCCGCGGCGACCGGACGTGCGCTTCGATCATGGCCGCCAGCATCGTGGCCAAGGTGGCTCGCGACAGGACCATGATCGAGTACGACCGCCTGTACCCCGGCTACGGCTTCGCCGACCACAAGGGCTACGCCACCCCGTCGCATCGCGCCGCGATCCGGCGTCTCGGCCCGAGCCCGATCCACAGGACGACATGGGCGCCGTTTCGCGTTTCCGAGCTGGTCGAGCAGAGCTAGGCCGCGCCGGCGAGAAGGCGGCGGCCGACCTGCTGCGCCGGCGCGGCTACAAGGTCCTGGGCGCGGGCTTCCTGGCCCGTCGCGGCGAGCTCGACCTCGTCTGCCTGCGTCGCGACGAGCTGATGGTCGTCGAGGTCAAGACGCGGACGAGCGACGCATTCGGAACGCCGGTCGAGGCGGTCGGCCCGCGCAAGCGCCGGGCCCTGATGTCAGCGGCGGCCGAATATCGCGCGTTGGCCGGCTGGCGCGGCTCGATTCGCTACGCGGTCGTCGGGCTCACCGTCAGCGCCTCCGGTGGGTTTTCGGCCGAGCTCGTGGAGGACCCGTTCGACTAGGTGGTCGCGTTGATCGGCCCTTCATGGTGGGCGAGCCGCGCGTTGCCGATCCAGGCCAAAAGGCCGACCACCACCACCGACCCGGCGCCCAGC